>JAFEEA010000136.1 GCA_018241335.1 Pseudomonadota bacterium | reverse complement strand
GCGTCGAGGCGGCCCGGGCGGGCGAGGCGGGCCGCGGCTTCGCGGTGGTGGCCTCCGAAGTGCGGGCCCTGGCCCAGCGCTCCGCCGAGGCGGCCAAGGAAATCAAGACCCTGATCTCCACCTCGTCGCAGCAGGTGTCGGGCGGGGTCGGCCTGGTCAACGCCACCGGCCAGGCCCTGCGGGAGATCGTCGACAGCGTCTCGCAGATCGACGACCTGGTGGCCCAGATCGCCGCCTCGGCCCAGGAACAGGCTTCCGGCCTCGGCGAGGTCAACACCGCCGTCAGCCAGATGGACCAGATCACCCAGCAGAACGCCGCCATGGTCGAACAGTCGACGGCCGCGGCCCATTCCCTGCAGGCCGAGATCGGCGAACTGGGCCGGCTGATGTCCGCCTTCCACACCGGCGAGCCCCATGCCCGGGCCGCTCCCGGCGCCGGCGCGGCGGCCCGATCGCCGGTCCACGCGCTGAACCGCAAGATCGCGGCGGGTATCGGCGCGGCGCCGGCGGCGCGGGATGACGGATGGGAAGAATTCTAGGGGCCGCGCCGGCGCTCAGGCGTCGGCCACGAGGGTGTAGGTTCCGGGTATCGTGGGATCGGTCCAGTCGGGGTGCTCTTCCAGTCGGGCCAGGCGAAAGCCCGCGCCGATCACGGCGTTGGCCACCTCGGCCAGGGTCCAGAATCGATAGGCGCACTGGCCCAGGCTGGTCCCCGACCCCGTGGGGTTGGGCACGTCGGCGACCACCAGGTCGGTGGCGAAGTAGTCAGGCGCCGTCCCGCGTCCCGCCCAGTACAGCTTGCGTTCGACCGGGTGGAACTCGCAGAGGACCAGGCGCGCGCCGGGCGCCGCCAGCCGCCGCATGACGGCGAAGAACGCCTCTATGTCCTGATGGTAGTGCAGGATGCCCAGCTCCATGACCACCGCGTCGAAGGCGTGGTCCAGGCCGGGTCCGCCGGCGGCCATGACGTCACCGAGGCGATAGTCCACGCTGACCCCCGCGGCGGCGGCCAGGGCGAGGGCGTAGCGGCGGTTCTCCTCCGCGAAGTCGAACACCGTGGCCTTCGCGCCCATCAGGGCCAGGGCGACGGCGATCCGGCCGTGCGAGCCCTGCACGCTGGCGATCCTTAGGCCCGACACCTCGCCCAGGTGCGGCGCGATCCGCCGCGCCACCCGGGCCGGGTCGGCGGCGATGACCGCCGCGGCCTCGGCGGGCGAACCCAGGGCGTCAAGCCAGGCCTGGTGACGGCCGACGTTCCAGGCGTCGCGATTGCGGTCTCGAACCTCGTCCCGCGTGTCCATGTTCCGCTCCCAGCCGCGCGGCGCAGTCTATCCCCGGCCCGCCGTCAAGCGGACATGGAAAAGGGCGCCGGCCGGAGCCGACGCCCTTGCTGCTTCCAGGTCCTGGGATGCGGTCAGTACTGGTAGCGCACGCCGAACAGGATCTCGCGGCCGGTGTGGTGGTAGTAGTAGGGTAGGTCTCGGACGGTGTCGTTGAACTCGCTCTCGTACTGGTCCGTCAGGTTCACGCCCTCGACCGTCAGCTTGATGTGCGGATTGACCGTATACTGAACACTGGCGTCGAGGTTGAAGGTGCGGTCGAAGCCGTCGGCGTCTGTGCCCGTCTCCTGGCCCGGCACGCGGATCAGGTACTTGGTCCGGAACGCCCCCGACACGCGGGCGCTCCAGTGTTCGTCCTCGTAGTAGAGCGTGGCGTTGGCCGCATACTTGGAGAGCCCGAGGAGCTGGTTGCTCACGAAGCCCGAGCCGCTGGGGTAGAGGACGCTCGACGTCACATAGGTGAAGTTGGCCAGCGCCCCGGTGTGCCGCAGGATCCCGGGCAGGAAGGTGAAAGGCTGCTGGACGTTCAGCTCCAGGCCATTGACCTGGCCCCCGGCGGTGTTGGTCGGGGTGGAGAAGGACCAGGTGGCGGCGGGGCTGCAGCCCGGCGTCGAGCCGCAGGCGGCGATGGCCGCGCTGTCGGGGATGCCGAACGGGTTGTCGTGGAACGGGATGTTCTGGACGTTGCTGGTCACCAGGCTGACGATGTCCTTGCGGAACAGGGCCAGGGACACCAGCGACCCGCTGCCCGGATACCATTCCAGCGCCACGTCATAGGCGTTGGCCAGGAACGGCTTCAGGTTGGGGTTGCCGGTCTTGACCGAATAGCTGGTGCCCGACACCGAGACGGATGTGGAAGCGACCAGGTCGGTGAGGTTCGGTCGGGTCATCACCCGGGCCGCGCTGAAGCGAACCTGCAGATTGTGGGTCAGCTCCCAGCTCAGGTTCAGGGACGGCAGGAACTCGTGATAGACGCGGCTGGCGTTCACCGGCGTCTGCACCCCGCTGATGAACAGGTAGCCGGTCGAGGACTGGCCCGTGCGAACCTCGCGGCCGCCGACGTTGCCCTTCAGGGGCCGGCCGGCCAGATCGAAGTTGAAGTCGCCCTGGACATAGGCGCCGAGGTCGCGCTCGGTGACGCCGGCGTTGTTGCCGAGGTCGCCCTGGATCGACAGGGCGAAGAGGGCGCTGTTGGTGTAGAGGCCAAGGGCCTGGGCGGCCAGGACGGCGTTGGGCGCGGCCCAGGTGGCGGTGCTGCCGGTGGGGATGTTCACGCCCGCGTTGGCCATGCTGACCGTCTCGACATAGGTCGAGATCGGGATCGAGCGCAGCGAGGCATAGGCGTTGGTCGCCGTCACGCTCTCGCCGTTGACCAGGCGCAGGGACGTGGTCGAGAACTTGTATTCCTTGTAGCTGACGCCGCCGGACAGCTTGAAGTGCTCGTTCATCGTCCAGTGGGCGTTGAACTGGCCGGTCAGGAAGGTGTTCTTGGTGCCCTGCGGCCGTTCGCGCACGCTGGTCAGCACCCAGGGACCATTGGCCGTGAGGTCCGCGCTGCCGAAGTTCAGCATCGGGATCTTGCCGTTCGAATAGTCGTACTGGAAGCCCTGGACGTTGAACTGGTCGTAGCCGACCGTGGTCTGGATCGGGTTCTGGAAGTCCGACGACGAATAGCCCACCAGGCCGTCGATCCCGACCGCGTCGGTGAACTTGTGCTCGCCGGCGAAGGTGACCTGGTTGAAGTTGGTGTGCATCAGGTCGAAGCGGTCCTCGACCCGGGTGTCGACCCCGTTGAACGTGCCCGACACCAGAACGCCCTGGGAATTGATGGTCTCCTGGGTGACGGCGATGTTGGCGATGCTGGTGCAGGTCGCGGGGCTCGTGCACTTGCCGGTGCCCGAGAAGCCCGGCGCTTCCAGGTACTGCTCCTCGCGCGTCGCCTTCCAGTAGGAGTGCAGGAAGTCCAGGGTGAACAGGCTGGCGTCGTCAGGCCGCCATTGCAGCGAGAGGGTGGCGCCGAAGCGGCTCTGGTCGTTCTGATAATAGTCGTACCGCGGGAACCGCGGATGCAGGGCGCTGTCCGTCGCCACGCAGGCGGCCGGCAGCGGATAGGCCTGGCAGTTCGTGCCGAGGACCGAGCCGAAGCCCACCAGGGGCGCGGCGCTGGTGCCGCCGGTGGACAGCACGTTCGCCTGGTCCCAGCGCACGGTGGACGCGCCCACGTCCAGGAAGTTGCGCTTGGAATAGGACAGCGAGACCAGCGCCCCGAACTTGCCGTCGGCCCAGGTGTTGGCGGCCATGGCCGACAGGCGGGGCTCGACCGTACCGCTGAGCTGGTTGTAGTCCCCCTTGCCCGAGAGGATCAGGGTCGGACGGTTGAAGTCGAAGGGCCGGGCCGTGTGCAGGTCTACCGTGGCGCCCAGCGAGCCCTCGTCGACATCGCCCTCGGCGGTCTTGTGCACGCTGAGCGAATTGAAGAGGTCCGAGGCGAACACCGTGAAGTCGAACGAGCGCGTGCGGTTGACGCCGCCGTCGTTGTCGGGCGAGCCGATGGTGGTCAGGGCCTCCATGCCGTTGATGCGGGTGCGCGTGTACTGCGGGCCCAGGCCCCGGACGGTGATCTGGCGCCCCTCGCCGCCTTCGCGGGTGATGGTGACGCCCGGGATGCGCTGCAGGGATTCGGCCAGGTTCAGGTCTGGGAACTTGCCGATGTCCTCCGCCAGGATGGTGTCGGTCTGGGTGACGTCCTCGCGCTTGAGCTCGATGGCCTTGGCGAGGCTGGAGCGGAAGCCGGTCACCACCACCTCCGACACCGACTGGTCGGCGGGCGACTGGGCCGTCGCCTCGGCGTCGGCCGCGCGCGCGGCGCCGCCCGCCGCGGCCAGGGCCAGGGCGCCGGCGGAAGCGCCGACCTTGAGCCAGACGCGGTTGCGCTGTGAAACCTTCATGCTTGCCTCCCCATGCTGGCCCCGCTTCCGTCGTTCCGGTGGGGGCAGCCGTCTTATGATACCGGTAGCAATTATCATGACACCGGTGGCAATAGAAGCCGGAATACGAAAATATGACACCGGGCTGTAGTCCGGTGTCCCAAACGCAACACCGGCGGGGAGAAGATAGCGCGATGAGACAGGACGGCCGCATTGTCTGTTTCGGGGAGATCCTGATCCGGCTTTCCGCCCCCGGCGCGGAGTTCCTGCTGCAGACGCCCCGGCTGGAGACCACCTTCGGCGGGGCCGAGGCCAATGTGGCGGTTTCGCTGGCTCGCCTGGGCCACGAAGCGCGCATGCTGAGCGTGCTGCCGGACAATGCGCTGGGCCGGGCGGCGGCGGACGAGCTGCGCCGCTATGGCGTCGACACCTCGCGCCTGAGGACCGGCCCCGGGCGGATGGGGCTCTACTTCTTCACGCCGGGCGCGGTGCGCCGTGCGTCGGAGGTGCTCTATGACCGGGCGGGATCGGCCTTCGCCTCGGCCCCGGCCGACGCAATCGACTGGACTTCGGAGCTCGAGGGCGCCGGGTGGCTGCACATCTCGGGTGTTACCGCCGCCGTGGGCCAGGCTTCGGCGGACGCGGCTCGGGCGGCGGCTCGGGCGGCGCGGGCGGCCGGCGTCACCGTCTCCTTCGACTGCAACTATCGCCCCAGCCTGTGGGCCGCGTGGGACGGCGACGGGCCGGCGATCCTGGGCGAGATCCTGTCGCTGTCGGACCTGGTGTTCGGCGATCATCGCGACATCGCCCTGATCCTGGGCCGCAGTTTCGCCGGAGAGGGCGAGGCGCCGCGCGCGGCGGCGGCGGAAGCGGCCTTCGCCGCCTACCCCACCTTGCGCCGCATGGCCTCGACGCGCCGCATCCAGCACAGCGTCAACCATCATGACCTGTCGGGTTTCATGTTTGATCGTGACGGCGGGGCCTGGAGCACGCCGGCCCTGCCGTTGACGCCCATCGTCGATCGCATCGGCGGCGGCGACGCATTCGCCGCCGGCCTGATCCACGGCCTTCGCCGGGGGTTGGACGACCAGCGCACCCTGGCCTTCGCCCTCGCGGCGGCGGCGCTGAAGCACTCCATCCCCGGCGACTTCAACCTGGCGCGCGAGGCGGACGTCGAGAGCCTGCTGTCGGACGGCGGCCTCGACGTCAGGCGGTAGGTGGCCTCGATCTAGTCGATCTTCACCGGGGTCATCTTCGGCGTCAGAGCATGCACCGCCGCCAGGGCGACCAGGTAGGCGCCCGCCGCGACGATGAAGATCGGGGTGTAGGTGTGCATCTGGTCCAGCACCCAGCCGGCGTACTTGGCCATCAGCATGCCGCCGACCGCGCCGGCCATGCCGCCGATGCCGACCACCGAGCCCACGGCCGACCTCGGAAAGACGTCGCTGGGCAAGGTGTAGAGGTTGGCGCTGAAGCCCTGGTGCGCCGCCGTCGCCAGGCCGACGATACCGACGGCGAGCCACAGGCTGTCGGCGTACATGGCGAAGGCGATAGGCAGGACCAGGATCGAGCAGGCCAGCATGGTCGCCTTGCGCGCGGCGTTGATGGTCCAGCCGCGCTTCATCAGGGCCGAGGAGGCCCAGCCGCCGGCGATCGAGCCGATGTCGCTGAGGACGTAGACGGCGACGATGGGCGGGCCGAAGCTCTTGAGGTCCAGGCCGTGGCGCTTGGCGAAGAAGTCGGGCAGCCAGAACAGGAACATCCACCAGATCGGGTCGATCAGGAACTTGCCGGCGGCGTAGGCCCAGGTCTCGCGATAGGCCAGCACTTTGCGCCAGGGGACGTTGGGGGTCGGGTCGGCCGGATCGGCGGTGATGTGGGCCAGCTCGGCGGCGTTGACCCCGGGGTGCTCCTGGGGACGGCGATAGAGCAGCAGCCAGAGCAGCAGCCAGATCGAGGTGCCGATACCCGTCACCACGAAGGCCCCACGCCAGCCCATGCCCAGCACCAGGGGCGGCACCACCAGAGGGGTGATGATGGCGCCGATGTTGGTGCCGGCGTTGAAAAGGCCGGTGGCGAAGGCGCGTTCGGACTTGGGGAACCACTCGGTGGCGGCCTTGAGTCCGGCCGGGAAGCTGCCGCCCTCGCCGACGCCCAGGATCATGCGCGCGGCGGTGAAGCTGGCCACCGAGCGGGCGGCCGCGTGGCCGATGTGGCCGATGGTCCAGATCACGAAGGCGCCGGCGTAGCCCAGCTTGGCGCCGACACGGTCGACGATGCGGCCGAACAGCAGGTAGCTGACCGCGTAGGCCGCCTGGAACCAGAAAACGAAGTCGGCGTAGGTCGTTTCGCTCCAGCCGAACTCCTTGCTGAGCGTCGGCTTCAGGAAGCCTAGCATCTGGCGGTCGATGTAGTTGCAGACCATGGCCAGGAAGAGCAGGGCGCAGATCGTCCAGCGCACCGTGGTCATCCGGGCTGACTGCAGGTCCGTGGCCGTGGCGGTCATGTGACGATCTCCCCAAGGGCGCCCACCTGCGCCGGCTCGGCCCGGCAGACGATCTCTCCCAGGTCGCCGAAGCTGACCCGCGCCGTCTGCCCGGCGACGATATCATGCACACCCGTGGCCGCTCCCGTGGCGACCAGGGCGCCGGCGCGCAGCGGCAGATCGCGAGCGGCGCAGTGGCCCAGCAGGAAGACCAGGGATTCCATCGGCCCGCCCGGGATCGAGGCGGCCGAGCCGAGTCCCATGGAGCGGCCTTCGATCAGGACCTCGCAGGTCATGGTGGCCGGGGCGCGCGTGCGCCAGTCGGCGATCTCGGAGCCCAGGATGACGCCGGCGTTGTTGCCGAAGTCGCCGGCCACGGCCACGCCGCCGATGCGATTGACGTCGGCCATGGGGCTGCCCGCGGTCTCGACCCCGATGTGCCAGCCGCCGACCAGGGCGTCGGCCTCCTCGAGGGTCCAGTCGAGCTTGCCGGCGGGGGCGTCGGCGCCCAGGCGGATGACAAACTCGGCCTCCACGGCCGCGAAGCCGCCGACGAGGACCGGGAAGGGTGTCGGCGCGGCGCCGGCCTGGCGGACCTGGCGGGCGAAGATCGGGCCGGCGAGGCGCTGGCTCGAAACCTCCTGCCCGGGCGAGGCGGGCACGCGGCCCACCTTCCATCCGGCGATGGCGTCGGGCCACAGGGGGATGGCAGCGTCCTGGACCTGGTAGGCCTCCGCCAGGCCGGCCGGCAGGGGGCCGGGAAAGTCGGCGAGCGGGCGGGCGGCCAGGCGCGCCTCCACCAGGCGCCGGGCGACGACCTGCGCCTCGGCATATGTCGCGGCTCGCGCCGCTGGCGACGTCACGCGGATGACCCTCCCACTCAAGACTTTTCGCGCCCCTTGGCGGGGTTGGCTTGTGTCTATAGGAAACCGGTGTCATTTTCAATCGACGCCGCGAAGACAGGCGCTCGTGTTAGGGAACGCTTCCATGAAGACCGCCGCCGAACCCCCCGCAACCCGCGCCCTGGTGAGCGCTTGCATGCTTTCACTGGTGATCGTCGCGACCGGTGCGACGGCCGCGACGCGCCCCGCGGCCAAGCCCGCCGCGCCCGCGACTCAAGCCGCCGCGCCGGGGCCGAGGCTGGCCTTCCCCGGCGCCCTTGGCTGGGCGGCGACGACGCCGGGCGGCCGCGGCGGTCGGATCATCCGGGTCACCAACCTCAACGCCGACGGCCCGGGCTCGCTGCGCGAGGCCGTGGAGGCCAAGGGGCCCCGCATCGTGGTCTTCGAGGTGGGCGGAGTGATCGACCTCAACCAGAAGACCCTGACGGTGAAGGAGCCGTTCCTGACCATCGCCGGCCAGACGGCGCCCTCGCCGGGGATCACCCTGATCAGGGCGGGCATCGACGTGGACTCCCACGACGTCATCATCCAGCACCTGCGCGTGCGGCCGGGCGACGCCGGTGCGCCCAAGAAGAGCGGCTGGGAGGAGGACGCCTTTTCCACCGTGGGGGCGGCCTACAACGTCATCGTCGACCACTGCACCCTGACCTGGGGCACCGACGAGAACATGTCCGCCTCGGGCAAGCGCTTCATCGGCGATACGCCCGAGAGCTGGCGCGCCAACACCAGCCACGACATCACCTTCTCGAACAACATCGTGGCCAACGGGCTGTCCTGGGCGACGCACTACAAGATCGAGCATTCCAAGGGCTCGCTGATCCACGACAACGCCACCAACATCCTGATCGTGGGCAACCTCTACGCCCACAACTACGAGCGAAATCCGCTGTTCAAGGGCGGCGTGCACGGGGTGATCGTCAACAACATGATCTTCGATCCCGGCCAGCGGGCGATCCACTACAACCTGATGAGCGAGGAGTGGGGCGACCACGCCTTCCAGGTCGGACAGATGGCGGCGGTGGGCAATGTCCTGCGCGAGGGCATGTCGACGCCCGACCAGCTCGCCTTCCTGGAGATCGGCGGCTACGGCGACCTGGAATACTACGGCCACGACAACATCGCCGTGGACCGCATCGGGCGGCCGATCCCGATGCTGGGCAGCTACACGAATTCGGGCGCTCGGATCATCGAGGTCGACCATGCGCCGCTGTGGCCGCCGGGCCTGACGCCCATGCCCGCCTCGGAGGTTCAGAAATCGATCCAGCGTAACGTCGGCGCCAGGCCCTGGGACCGGGACGTGGACGACGTGCTGCTGATCGCCGACGTCGCCGAGGGGCGCGGCGTGATCATCAACAGCCAGGACGACCTGCACGGCTATCCGAAGCAGAAGCCGACCAGCCGGCCGTTCAACCCCGACGACTGGAACCTGGACGACATGACGCCCAAGCGGCCCGAGGTCCTGGACAGTTCGGCCAAGGCGCACGGCACCTGACTTCGGTTGGCGGCGGACATCGCGAAACGATGTTTCGCCGTTGCCCGGCCTGACCAAATCGCCCTAGCGTCGCGCCGCATTTCAAGCGCGTCGTTTTGGCGCAGATTACCGTCAGGCCGTCCATGGCGTCCCCGTCTCCCGCCGTCACCGGCGCGGCGATCCGAAAGCTGCGCCTCGCCAAGGGGCTGACCTTGCAGCAGCTGGCCGACGCCTGCGGGGTGCCGGTGTCCAGCCTGTCCCGCGTCGAATTGGGCCAGAACCGGCTGAACTACGACAAGCTGGTGCGCCTGTGCCGGGCGCTGGACGTCGACCTGCACGGCCTGGTCACGCGCGAGGCGGAGGCCGGCCCTCCGGTGTTGGGCCGTCGCGCCCTGACCCTTGCCGGACAAGGCCAGGCCGTCGCGTTGGGGCCGCACGCCGGGCGGCTGGCTGGCGGGGAGCTGCTGGGCAAGGCCTTCGCGCCGGCCACCCTCGACGTCACCGCCGCCAACCTGGCCGAACACGGCCCCTTGAGCGAACTGCCGGGCGAGGCCTGGGTGCTGGTGCTGGAGGGGCAGGTCACCGTCCACACGGCCCACTACGCGCCGCAAGCCTTGTCGGCGGGCGACAGCCTGTACTTCGACGGGCGGGGCGGGTTCGGCCTGCTGCGGGGGGACTCCGGACCGGCCAGGGTGGTGCTGGTCGCGGACGACCGCCGCGGCCAATTCCCGCATTTTACCCTTTCTTCAGGCTAAGCTGACACTGGGTAAAGCAGGACTTCAACGGGCCCATAGGCGCGGGTCCGGCGACTGGAAAAGTAACCGCGTACCGCGGCTCAGGTAGAGCCGCACGCCGCACCCATGCCTGCTCCTGGCCATGAGCGAGACGGCATGAACCTGAACAACCTGAATATCTCCCGCAAGCTGATGGTCGGCTTCGCGGTGGTCGTGTCGATCGTGCTGGCGATGTGCGCCGTCGTGTCCCAGACCATCTCGACCCTCGAAAGCGCCGGCCGGGCGAAGGACGCCCAGGTCGCGACCCTGGCCACCGCCAACGACGCCATGATGGCCCAGGTGAACCAGCTGAGCACCGTTCGCGGCTACGTGGCCACCGGCGACGCCAGCTTCCCGCCCCGGCTGGAGGCGTACCAGAAGGACTTCGACAAGGCGATTGCGCGGCTGAAGGAGGAGGCCGCCGGCGATCAGGATCTGCTCGGCCGCATCACCGCGCTGCAGGCCGAGGCGGCGCAGGTCCGCAGCCAGTGGGACGTCCAGATGACCCAGCGCGCCGATCCGGCGACCGCCGCCCAGGCCCAGGCGACCCTGCTGACCTCTGGCCGCGTGCTGAAGTCCAGGGACATCATGGCCGGGATCGTCAAGCACGAGAACGGCCTCATCGCCCAGCGCACGGCTGACGAAACCAAGGCGTACGCGACGGCCCGCGTTATGCTCGTCGGCGGCGCCCTGGTCAGCACCGCCCTGGCGGTCGCTGTTGGCTGGCTGCTGACCCGGGCGATCGCTGCGCCCGTCTCGGCCATGACCGCGGCCATGGGCCGGCTGGCGGCGGGCGACAACGCCATCACCATTCCCGCCATCGGCCGCCGCGACGAGGTCGGCCGGATGGCCGGCGCCGTGCAGACCTTCAAGGAGGCCGCCATCGAGAAGGTCCGCCTGGAGGCCGAGGCGGCCGAACAGCGCGCCGCCGCCGAACGGACCCGACAGGCCGCCGAGGCCGAGCGAGCCAGGGCGGCCGAGGAGCAGGCCCAGGTGGTCGGCGCCCTGGCCGAGGGCCTGGAGAAGCTGTCCGCGGGCGTCCTGACCTGGCGCCTGAAGAGCGCCTTCGCGCCGACCTACGAGAAGCTGAGGGCCGACTTCAACGGCGCCATGGACAAGCTGCAGGAGACCATGAAGGTGGTCGCCCTGAACACGGTCGGCATCAAGACCGGCACGGACGAGATCAGCCACGCCTCGGACGACCTGTCGCGACGCACTGAACAACAGGCCGCCAGCCTGGAAGAGACCGCCGCCGCCCTGGACGAGATCACCGCCACGGTGCGCAAGACCGCCCAGGGCGCCGTCAACGCCCGCGAGGCCGTGGGCGCGGCCCGGGCCGACGCCGAGCAGTCCGGCGTCGTCGTCCGCCAGGCGGTGGAGGCGATGAGCGGCATCGAGGCGTCGTCGCAGCAGATCAGCCAGATCATCGGGGTGATTGACGAGATCGCCTTCCAGACCAACCTGCTGGCCCTGAACGCCGGCGTCGAGGCCG
>JAFEEA010000135.1 GCA_018241335.1 Pseudomonadota bacterium | reverse complement strand
GAGGCCCGCTTCTTGGGCTCGAAATAGTCGGAGATGAGGGAGTGGGCCGGTGGCGAACAGCCCGCCTCGCCGACGCCGACCCCGAAGCGGCACGCGGCCAGGACCGCATAGCTGCCGGCCGCGCCGCAGAGGGCGGTGAAGCCCGACCAGATCACCAACGCCGCGGAGATGATCCAGACGCGGCTGAAACGCTCGGCCAGGCGGGCGATGGGGATGCCCAGCAGGGTGTAGAGCAGGGCGAACCATAGCCCGCCCAGGAGGCCCAGCTGGTTGTTGGTGAGATGCAGGTCCTCGCGGATCTTCGGACCGATGGTGGAGATGATGGTCCGGTCGATGAAGTTGAAGGTGTAGGCGGCGAGCAGCAGCGCCAGCACCAGGCGCTTGTAGCCCTCGGAAAACAGCGGCCTGGCCGCGGCCGGCGCGGTCGCGTCGGTCATGAATGGCGTCTCCCCAACGTCTGTTTGAACCCCTTGTGCCGCAGTTCGCGGGGCGCGGCTAGCTGACGAGGTCCTGGCGGATGGTCCTGCGCGCCATCAGGGAGAGGAGCACCGACGGGACGACCCAGAACGAGGTGATCACCAGGGCCCATTGCACGCCGTCGGCCGGGCCGAGCCGCGCCGGCGCCGAGAGATAGTCGCTGAGGGCGCCGGTGAAGACCGGGCCGAGCCCGAGGCCGATGATGTTGATGATGAAGAGGACCAGGGCGGCGGTCGTGGCGCGCATGTGCGGCGGGGCGACGCTCTGGGCCACGGCGTAGACCGGACCGTACCAGAGGGTGCCGAGCAGGGCCGGGGCGACGGACAGGATCAGCGTCATTTTGGCGGTGGGGGCCAGGATCGCCAGGCAGTAGAGCGGCGCCCAGATCAGGCCGCCGATGGCCGGGACGGTGACATAGGCGCGCACGTCCCGGGCCGTGGCCCAGTCCGAGATCCGCCCGCCCAGGAGCGAGCCGAAGGCCCCCGCGACCCCGCTGATCAGGCCGATGGAGACGCCGATGAAGGTCAGGCTCTTGACCCCGAAGCCCGCCGCCAGGCCGGCGATCTCCGGCCCATGGTTGCGCAGGTAGAACGAGGCGGTGAAGGGCGCCACGCCATAGCCGATGAAGGCGCTGATGGAGGCGCTGAAGGCCACCAGCCAGAAGGTCGGCTTGCGGGCCAGGTAGCGGAAGGTCTCGGCGAACGTCGCCTGGGCCGCCTTGGCCGCGGCGGCCTGCTGGACGAGACGGCGGCGCGGCTCCTTGAGCGTCAGGGCGACGACGATGGCCGCCAGGATCCCCGGCGCGCCAGCGACGAAGAAGGCCACCCGCCAGCCCCAGGCGTCAGCCACCACGGCCCCCATCACCAGGCCCAGCAGCGATCCCAGCGGCGTGCCCATGGCGTAGAAGGCCAGGGCGTAGGCGCGGTCCTTGGGCGGCGTGTCGTCGGCGATGATCGAATGGGCGCAAGGCGTGCAGCCGGCCTCGCCGAAGCCGACGCCGAGCCTGGCCAGGCAGATCTGCCAGAAGTTCTGCGACAGGCCGCAGACGGCCGTGAAGGCGCTCCACAGGGTCATGGACCCCGCGATGATCAGGGGCCGGCTGCGGCGTTCGGCCAGGCGGCCGATGGGGATGCCCAGGAAGGTGTAGAAGAGGGCGAAGGCGATGCCGCTCATGGCGCCGATCTGCCAGTCGGCCAGATGCAGGTCCTTCTTGATCGGCTCGGCCAGGATGTTGACCACCTGACGGTCGAGGAAGTTCAGCATGTAGACGAGCAGCAACAGGCCGAGGGCGTAGCGGCGGTAGGCGAGGGGGGCGGGGGTCCATTCCCCGGCCGCGCCGGCGGCGGGCGTCGCGGGTTGGCTTGGCGCGACGGGGGGCGTCGCGACGGCCGGAAGGGCGGCGTCGGTCATCTGGCGTTCTTCCCAATTCGTTCTCAGAGCAGCCGAATCTGGAGTCCGGCGCTTCTCTGGTCGTTGGCTTGAGACTAGACCGGCATTTCGGCGCGCCGCCAATAGCGGCTGCGTGATGTGGGTAACCCTGATGGAGGAAGAGATGGAGCTGCTGATCGGCGACAAGGCCTGGTCGTCATGGTCGCTGCGGCCTTGGCTGGTCGCCAAGCGCACCGGCCAGCCCTTCACCGAGACCATGATCCGCCTGCGACGGGAGGATACGGGCGCGCAGGCCCGGGCCGCCGGATCGCCCACCGGCCAGATCCCCGTGCTGAAGGACGGCGCGGTGACGGTCTGGGACAGCCTGGCGATCTGCGAGTACCTGGCCGACCGTTTCCCGGCCGCAAAGCTGTGGCCGGCCGATCCTACGGCGCGGGCCATGGCGCGGGCCGCGGCCTGCGAGATGCATTCGGGCTTCGCTTCGCTCCGCGGTGAATGCCCCATGGACCTGGCGCTGAAATCCAAGGCGGACCTTTCGGAGGCGACAGAGCTCAACATCCGGCGCGTCTGCGAGCTTTGGAACGCGATGCTCGGGCGCTTCGGTGGACCGTTCCTGGCCGGCGAGTGGTCGATCGCCGACGCCTTCTTCACGCCGGTCGCGACCCGCTTCCGAAGCTATGGCGTGCATCTGTCTGACTATGGCGACGAAGGCGCGGCCGGGGCCTATTGCGAGCGGCTGCTGACCACGCCCGAGTTCCTGGAGTGGGAGGCGGCGGGCTTGGCCGACCTGAAGTCGTGATCCGGGGCAGCTGCCTTTGCGGGACCATCGCCTATGAGGTGACGGCCCTGGCCGCCGAGCCCGGCCATTGCCATTGCCGGACCTGCCAGAAGGCCCATTCGGCCGCCTTCGCGACGACCGCGAGGGTGAAGCGCGAGGACTTCCGCTGGACGCGAGGCGAGCAGGCTCTGCGCAGCTTCGAGTCCACGCCGGGCAAGCTGCGCCACTTCTGCGGCCAGTGCGGCTCGCACCTGATGGCCGAGTGGGTGACCCTGCCGCAGGTGATCCTGCGCATCGGCAGCGTCGACGAAGGGCTGGAGACCATGCCCGTGCGCCACATCTGGGTCAGCCACCAGCCCGCCTGGGATGTCTCCACCGACAACCTGCCGCGCTTCGAGGAAGGCTACCCGCCGAAGTAGGGGCGGAACCGGGCGCGGGATCCGGGCGTTGCTGGGCCGGGCGGGGCGCCCGCGCCCGCGAACCAACGGACCCAGCCTTGACCACCCCTGCCGCGCCGCCCGCCGCCACCGCGCCTTCCGCAGGCGAGGAGATCGTCCGCGCCGCCCAATCCTTCACCAGCGACCTGCTTCGTCTGCAGCCGCGCGAGATTGCGATCAACCTGGCGCTCTCGGCGTTCGTCGCGCTGGCCGCGGCGGGGCTGATCCTGGGCCTCACCTGGCTGATGCGACGGGGAGGCGAGCGGCTGGCCGCCAGCGGCCTGGCCAACGCCGCCGACCTTCCCAAGACATCCAAGGTCGCGGCGATCACCTGGACCCTGGTCAAGGCGGCCATAGGGGTGACCGCCGCGGCGCTGGTGCTGGAGGTGTGGGGCTTGACGCCCCTCGAGTGGTTGAGCGGGCGGATGGGCGCGGCGGCGACGCGCGTGGCGGTTTTGGTCCTGGCCGGCGCCGGGGCTGTGGAATTGAGCAACCATCTCATCCTGCGCCTGTTCCACGGGCTTGAGTTGCGCAGCGCCGACCGTCGGCGCGCGGCCCAGTTCCGCACCCTGGCCCCCATCATCCGGGGCCTGGTCCAGGGCCTGCTTGTGATCTTCGTCGGGCTGACGGTGCTGTCGGAGGTGGGGGTCAAGATCGGCCCCCTGCTGGCCGGCGCGGGGGTGGTGGGGGTGGCCCTGGGCTTCGGCGCCCAGACCCTGGTCAAGGACTTCCTGACCGGCCTCTTCCTGATCATCGAGGACATCGTCTCGGTGGGCGACAATGTGAAGATCGGAACCTTCACGGGCCGGGTGGAGACCATGACCCTTCGCACCATCCGGCTGCGCGACTTCGACGGCACCCTGCACGTCTTTCCCTACAGCGAGGCGCAGGTGATCCATAACCGCACCAAGTCGTTCTCGAACGCCGTCATCGCGCCGCGCATCAGCTATCTGTCCGACATCGACAGGGCCATGGCGGTCATGAAGAAGGTCGGGGCGCAGATGCAGGCCGACGAAGCCTACGCAAAGTCGATCCTGGAGCCGCTGGAGATCGTCGGCGTCGACGAGTTCACCGACAATGGGGTGGTGCTGAAGGCGCGCTTCAAGACCTTCCCGGGCGAGCAATGGCGTATCGGGCGCGAGTTCAACCGCCGCCTCAAGCGGGCCTATGACGCCGCCGGAATCGAGATCGGCTATCCCAACGTCGGCGCCGACCGCGCCGAGCGCCGATCGTTCCTGGAGCAGGAGCATGCCGAGGACGAGGAAGGGCGCGCCACCCAGTAGCCGCGGCCGGCGCCGGGCGGCACTATGGCCTCGCCAGACTGGGGAGGGCCGCGTTGCGCTACGTCCGCATGCCGATCGAAGTGGAGTCGCCGGAAGAGTACGGCTACGCCCGCATCCGCTGGAACCTGTCGGAAAGCTCAGTCGCCGACCGCCGGCTGTCGGACCTGGGCCTGACGTTTCCGGACCTGACCCTGCTCTACACCGAACATCGGGGCTCGGCGCGGCTGCGTGAGCTGATCGCGGCGGAAGGGGCGGGCGTAGGCGCCGACGACGTGCTGGTGACGAACGGGGCGGCCGGCGCGCTCTTCATCATCGCAACGGCCCTGCTGGCGCCCGGCGACCACCTGGTGGTGATCCGGCCCAACTACGCCACCAACCTGGAGACGCCCCGCGCCATCGGCTGCGAGATCAGCCTGATCGACCTGGCCTTCGAGAACGGTTTCAGGGTGGACCTGGAGGCGGTGGCGGCGGCGATCACCCCGCGCACCCGGCTGATCAGCGTCACCAACCCGCACAATCCGACCGGGGTCATGCTGACCGCGGCCGAGCAGCAGGCCCTGGCCGACCTGGCCGCCCGTCACGGTTGCCGGCTGCTGGTCGACGAAACCTACCGCGACCTGAGCTTCGACGGCCCCCTGCCCATGGCGGCGAGCCTGGGGCCGCACGTGATCAGCGTCTCGTCCCTGTCGAAGGCCTACGGCGTGCCGGGCATCCGCATCGGATGGCTGGTCAACAGCGACCCGGCCCTGCAGACCCTGTTCCTGGCCGCCAAGGAGCAGATCGGCATCTGCGGCAGCGTGCTGGACGAATACGTGGCCGAGCAGGTGTTGGCCCGGCGAGCGGACCTTCTGCCCCCGATCGTGGCGGAGATGCGCGCGCGGCTGGATCTCGTGGCGGACTGGATGGCCGGCGAGAACCGGCTGGAATGGGTGCGGCCCACCGGCGGCGTGGTCTGCTTCCCGCGCATGACCGCCGAGCCGCCAGGGGGCGTCGAGGGCTTCTATCGCCGCCTGCTGGACGAGCAGGGCGCCTATGTCGGCCCCGGCCACTGGTTCGAGATACCCGACCGTCACTTCCGCCTGGGCTACGGCTGGCCGACGCGGGCGGAACTGGAGAACGGCTTGAAGGCAATCTCGGCGGCGCTGAGGGGATAGGGTTTCACTGGCCGGTGTTGTGGGTGGCGGCTTCCCCCCAACCTCCGCTCATCCCGGCCTTCGCCGGGATGAGCGGATGAGAAGAGGGAAGGGCGCCGCCCTCACATCAACCCCAAGGCCTTGAAACTGGCGACGCCATGGCGACCGACCACCAGGTGATCGTGGACGGCGATCTTGAGGGCGCGGCCGGCGTCGACCACCTGGCGGGTCATGTCGATGTCGGCTCTCGAGGGGCTGGGATCGCCCGAGGGGTGGTTGTGAACCAGGATCACCGCGCTGGCCGATAGCTCCAGCGCCCGGCGGCAGACCTCGCGCGGATAGACGGGGGCGTGATCGACGGTGCCCCGGTTCATCACCTCGTCGGCGATGAGCTGGTTCTTCTTGTCGAGGAAGAGGACGCGGAACTGTTCGCGCGCCTCGTGCGCCAGGGCGACCTTCACATAGGCCAGGAGGGCGCTCCACGAACTGATGACGGTGCGCTTGGCGACCTCGCCACGGCCGATGCGCAAGGTGGCCTCGTGGACCAGCGCCAGGTCCAGGGCCAGCTTGTCGCCGACGCCCTTGACCGTGATCAGGTCGGGGAGGGACGCACCGAACACCCCCGCCAACGATCCGAAGCGGGCCAGCAGGGCGCGGGCCAGGGGCTTGACGTCGCCCCTCGGCAGGCTGCGGGCGACGATCAGCTCCAAGAGTTCGTAGTCCGGCAGGGCGTCGAACGACTTGGCGGCCCTCTCGCGCAGGCGGCCCCGGTGGCCTAGGCGCCAGGCTTCGGTCTTGGACTCAGCGGTCTTGGGGGCGGCCCGGGGCGGAGAGGCGGTGTCGGTGGCAGCCGGCGCGTCGGCGCGCCAGAGCGCCGCGTCGAGCAGTGGTAGCTCTTCGACATTGATCGCCGCGGGCCGCGCCATGGCGATCAATGTTCTTTATTTGTTCGAGCTTGGCAAGGCCTGCTAAGATGACCTGGCAGCGCGCGGCGCAATCGGGCGTCTACGCCCCCTGGATCGCCGGCTTGAACAGCCCGGCCGGCGAGGCGGTGAAGAGTTCGCAGCCGGTGGCGGTGACGCCGACGGAATGCTCGCACTGGGCCGACAGGGACTTGTCGCGGGTGACGGCGGTCCAACCGTCGTTGAGCAGCTTCACCTGGTGCTTGCCCAGGTTCACCATCGGCTCGACGGTGAAGAACATGCCTTCCTTGAGCACCTCGCCGGTGCCGGGATGGCCGAAGTGCAGGATGTTGGGGCTGTCGTGGAACACCTTGCCCACGCCGTGGCCGCAGAAGTCGCGCACCACGCTGCAGCGCATGGATTCGACGTAGGACTGAATGGCGTGGCCGATGTCGCCCAGGCGCACGCCCGGCTTGACCATGGCCAGGCCCCGCTCCAGCGCCTCATAGGTGATGTCGACCAGGCGGCGGGACTTGGGCGCCACCTCGCCGACGCCATACATGCGCGAGGTGTCGCCGTGCCAGCCGTCGACCACCACGGTGACGTCGATGTTGGCGATGTCGCCCTCACGCAAGGTCCGCTCGCCCGGGATGCCGTGGCAGACCACGTGGTTGGGCGAGATGCACAGGGTGTGGGAATAGCCGCGGTAGAAGAGGCAGGCGGGCAGGGCGCCGTGGTCCAGCACGAACTCGCGCGCCAGACGGTCGAGCTCGGCGGTGGAGACGCCGGGAACCACGTGCGGGACCAGCATGTCCAGGCACTCGGCGGCCAGGCGGCCGGCCTTGCGCATGCCCTCGAAGTCTTCGGGGCCATGCACCTTGATCTTGTCGGTGCGGTACTCGGCTTCCAGGATGTCGTCGACGAGGGCCATGGCTTTACGATCTCACGGGGCGTCCGCGGGCGCGTGGATCCACGGGATGCGGCGCGCGATGCGGATGGCTTCAGGACTTATGTCGCAATCATAGCACAAAACTTCAACGCCCCCCTGTGACGCGGCGATCAGTCCGGCGGCATAGGCGGGATCGAGGTCGGCGCAGGCGGCGAAGCGGTCGCAGTCGGTGCGCTGAATGACGAACAGCTGAACGGCCCGCGCCCCGTCCGCCACCTCGCGGCTCAGTTCCCGCAAATGCTTTGACGAGCGGGCGGCGACGCAGTCGGGGAATTCCGCCAGGGTCCCCTCGCGGCGCAGGTGGCAGTTCTTGACCTCCAGCCAGCAGGGCGGGCGGTCAGGGTGCTCCAGCAGGAAGTCGACCCGGCTGGCCTCGCCGAAGCGCACCTCGCGGCGGTGGACCGCATAGCCCGACAGCTCCGGAATCGCGTCCGCCGCCAGCGCCTCAGCCACCAGGCGATTGGGGTGCAGGGTGTTGATCCCGACCAGGGCGCCGTCCGCCTCGACCAGCTCCAGCGTCCAGGGCAGCTTGCGCTTGGCCCCATCGGCGGCCGAGACCCAGGCGCCGAGGCCGGGGGTGTTCAGGCCCAGCATGGCCCCGGGGTTCGGGCAATGGGCGGTGATCGCCTGCCCGTCGTCCAGGATCACGTCGGCGAAGAAGCGCTTGTAGCGCTGGACGAGGCGGCCGTGCGCCATCGGTTGCGGCAGGAGCATGGGCGGCCTATGCCGTCTTGGGCCAGCCAGGTCCAGCGCCTGCCTTCAGGGGAACGACAGTCCATGTCCGACAGCGATCGCGTCACCGCCGCCGTGATGATCATCGGCGACGAGATCCTCTCGGGCCGCACCCAGGACACCAACCTGCGCGACATCGCCCGCTATCTCGGCACCTACGGCATCGACCTGGCCGAGGCGCGGGTGGTGCCCGACATCGAGGACGAAATCGTCGCCACCCTGAACCACCTGCGCGATCGCTATGACTATGTGATCACCACCGGCGGCATTGGGCCCACCCACGACGACATCACCGCCGACAGCGTCGCCAAGGCCTTCGGCGTCGAGCTCTACGAGCACCCCGACATCCTGGCCATGATGCAGGCCCGCTGGCAGGGCGAGCTGAACGCCGCACGGCGGCGCATGGCGCGGGTGCCGGTGGGCGGCGACCTGGTCAAGAACCCGGTGCAGGGCCCGCCCGGCTTCACCATCGGCAATGTTTTCGTCCTGGCCGGGGTGCCGATGATCATGCGCGGCATGCTCGAGGACGTCGGCCCGCGCATGCGCCCGGGCAAGGTGGTCATCGCCCGCACCGTGCGGGTGGAGGGCACTGGCGAGGGGGCCATCGCCGCGCCCCTGGAAACCCTGGCCAAGTCCCATCCGACCCTCAGCCTCGGCAGCTATCCCTTCTTCGGCGACGGGATCTATGGCTCCAACCTGGTCATCCGCGGCCGCGATCTGGCCGAGGTGGAGGCGACGGTGGACGAGCTGGTGGCCGCCCTGGAAGGCATCGGCGCCAAGACCGTCATCCGCGTCGCCGCCGAGACGGGGGCCTGAGGGCAGGCGGACTGACGCCGGGGCTTAAGGCCATCGGCGAAGCGGGTCTGTCTCCTGACCAATGATAGCCAAACAGGGATCGGGGAATTGCCCGCGAACGAATGTGCCTTGCTGACTTGACAACTCTTGGCTGATCTCGACCCTCCGAACCGGAGGTGGCGCATGAGCAGAAAACCATCAATCGGCGTGCACGGCATGTGGATTATTGCGATCCTGGCAGTTCTCGTCGTCTCACTCGTGAGCGTCAAAGCGGGGCCAGTGGATAACCTAGCGACCATACTTTCGTTCGGTGTAGGCCTTTCCTCCTTGATCCTCTCCATTCTGGCCATCATCCAGAACTTCTCGATGGGGCCGTCGTTGGCAGCAGTCACGACCGCTGGCGCAAGCGTGCAGACCGCCGGCGAACGACTTGAACGCGTTACCTCTGAACTGAGCAGGCGCATTTCGTCGATCGACGAAGTCCCGAAAGGGCTCGAACGGTTGCAGGCTACGGTTGATCAACTCAACTCAACACAGAGCAGCCTGGAAGTGAATCCCGAGTTACCTCTGGAACCTCTGGGCGGTTTAGTCGATTTTGAGAAACTCTCTGCAGTGACAACGGCAGGGGGCACAATCGTTTGGTATGCATTGGCTCGTGCGCTGGATGCGGGTCGACCTTTTGATTTCAATGACGTCTTCGATGTCACTATTAGTGGATATTACAACGGATATATCTCGGGATTGAGAGGATCATTTTTCATCGACTACGACATCGATGATGATGGCAGGTACTTAATAAAGGACCTGGCTAAGGTAAGGCAGGGTGATGCCTATCGTCTTATTGATGAATTCGCTATGACATCCGATGATAAACTTGCTAGGGAGTTGCTTTCGACATCCAAGGCCAAGATTGACAAATTTTTCAATTCGCCCGCGCCAAAGTAGCGGTTGTCGGCTCGCGTGGCCCCTCCGGGGGTCGAACCCGGACACCCTTTCGGGCCGCAGGTTTTAAGCCTGCTGCGTCTACCAATTTCGCCAAGGGGCCGCGTTCGCTGTCTAGCGGGACAGCGGGGTCTTGTCATACCGTCGCGGTGCCCCGCTGCCCTTCGTTTGTGCCCCTGAGGGTCACTAGGCGCGTTTAGGATATTGAAAAATATAAGATATTCTAATTCGTCTGGTATCGTAAAATCCGTAGGGCCGCAAGGCTCGTGCCGGTTCGACCCCGGCCGCCCGCACCAACCGACCTAGATCGCTCTCAGAACACACCCATCGCCAGGCCCGCGGCCATCGCGGCGCCGAGGTCGTGGCAGCGTTGAAGGTCGCCGGCCGCGATGGTCTTCGGAGCGGCGATGGCTTCGGGGGTCTGGGCGTGGGTGCAGACCACGATCGGCTCGGCCACGGCCTTGATGCGCCAGCCTGTGGCGATGCGCTCGATCTGGCGCACGGCGTTGGCGCCGTCGCTGCCGGCGCAGACCAGTGCAGCGTAGGGCCGCCCCTGGATCTGGTCCAAGCACGGGTAGTAGGCGCGGTCGAAGAACGACTTCATCTTGCCCGACAGGGCCGCCAGCATCTCCGGGCCCACGAACAGGTAGCCGTCTGCGGCCAGGACGTCGTCCGGCGTCGCGTCGTCGGCGTGCAGCAGGCGGCAGGCGAGGGCGTGCGCTTCGCCCTCGGCCGCATCTCCCGCGGCAGCTTGCGCTGCGGCGCCCTCGGCGGCGGCGCGGGCCATCTGGCGCGCGCCGCCGGTCACGGAGTCATAGACGACGAGCAGGGTCTTCATCGGGCCTCGCCCGCCGTCGAACGGGTCCTAGCGCGAGGCGCCGGACGTCGGGTCGGGCAGGCCGAGGATGCGCTTGGAGATGATGTTGTTCTGCACCTCGTGCGTGCCGCCGAAGATCGAGAACGCCTTGCCGGCGAGCCAGCCGCGCACTTCGGACAGCTCCTCCGGCTTGAAATCCTCGCCCTCCCAGCCCAGGCCCCGCGAGCCGAAAATCTCGACGAGCAGTTCCGACCGGTCTTGGGCCGACTTCATCGAGACGTTCTTCATGATCGAGGTGGCGGCGCTGACATTGGCGTTGCCCTTGGCCTCGGCGGCGGCCCGGCGGACGGTGAGCTTGAGGGCCTGCTCGTCCATCTTCTGCAAGGTGATGCGCCCGCGCAGGTCGGCGTCGGCCAGGCGGCCGGTGTCGTCCACGCCGATGTAGCGTTTGGCGATGTCGCCCAGGTTCTCGGCCTGGCGCGGGCCGCCTTCGCTGCGGTTGCCCATGCCGTTGCGCTCATGCTGCAGCAGGCGCTTGGCGATGGCCCAACCGCCGTTCAGCTGGCCGACCAGGTCGTCCTTGGAAGCCTTGGCGTCGGTGAAGAAGGTCTCGCACTGGCCGGAGGCGCCGGAGATCATCTTGATCGGCCGCGCCTCGACGCCCGGCTGGTGCATGGGGATCAGGATGAAGCTGATGCCCTCGTGCTTCTTGGTGTTGTCGGTGCGGCAAAGGCAGAAGCACCAGTCGGCGTACTGGGCGCCGGAGGTCCAGATCTTCTGGCCGT
>JAFEEA010000134.1 GCA_018241335.1 Pseudomonadota bacterium | reverse complement strand
ATCGGGGCGGCGGAGGCCGAGCGCTTCCTGGCGCCGCGGCCGGTGTCGATCATCCCCGGCGTCGGCCCCGCCTTCGCCGCCAGCCTTCAGAAGGCGGGGTTCAAGACCGTCGGCGACGTGGCCCGGGCCGATCCGAAGGTGCTGGCCGAACGCTTCGGCGCGGGGGGCCTGCGCCTGGCCGACCTGGCGCGCGGGCGCGACAGCCGCGCCGTCGATCCCGGCCAGGCGCGCAAGAGCCTCAGCGCCGAGACCACCTTCAACGAGGACCTGACCCGCCTTTCGGACCTGGAAGACCAGTTGTGGCCCCTGTGCGAGAAGGTGGCCCGCCACGCGCGTGCGGAATCCATCGCCGGACGCGTGGTGACGCTGAAGCTTCGCGACTCGGTTTTCCGCATCACGACTCGCCGAAAGACGCTGCCGATCGCCACCCAGACGGCCAAGACGCTCTTTCAACTGGGTCGGGAGCTGTTGAAACCGGAAGTGGGGACTGCGGCTTATCGCCTTATCGGGATCGGCATTTCGGACCTCGTCGATGGCGATCTGGCCACTTCGGACTTCTTCGCGGGCGCGGAATCGCGGGCGCTGCAAAGCGAAAAAGCCTTGGACGCCCTACGGGCGCGCTTCGGCGCCGAGGCCGTGATCTCCGGCCGGGCGCTCAAGCGCGGGCCGCCCGCGAATTGAGCGAGAGGCGTCTGAACGCACGTCGGCCTTGAAACGCCCCTTCCAATGCGGCCTAGTTCTCATATCTAATTGGAGGGGAGGCTGAGTGGCCTCCCGCGTTGGAGACCCGTCGTGGCGGAGAAACAGCAAGGGGACCAGACTATCGGCACGGGAACGGCCATCGTCACCCAGACGAAGACCAAGACCCAAAAGCCGTCCATGTATCGCGTGTTGATTCTCAACGACGACTACACGCCCATGGAATTCGTGGTCTACGTTCTCGAGCGGTTCTTCAATAAATCGCGCGAAAGCGCGACGCGTATCATGCTCCACGTCCACCAGAACGGCGTCGGCGTCTGCGGCGTTTTTACGTACGAAGTGGCTGAAACCAAAGTTGCTCAGGTGATCGAGACGGCTCGCCGTCACCAACACCCGCTGCAATGCACCATGGAAAAGGACTGAGAGGCCCAGCTTGCCATCATTCTCGCGTAACCTGGAAGAATCCCTCCACCGCGCGGTCGCCTTTGCGAACCAGCGCAAACACGAATACGCGACCCTCGAGCACCTGCTGCTCTCCCTCATCGACGACGCCGACGCCTCCAATGTGATGCGCGCCTGCGACGTCGACCTGGCCGAGCTGAAGAAGAACCTCACCGCCTATGTCGACACCGAGTTGAAGTCCCTGATCGTGGACGACGGCGAGGACGCCAAGCCGACGGCGGGCTTCCAGCGCGTTATCCAGCGCGCGGTGATCCACGTGCAGTCCTCGGGCCGCGACGACGTCACCGGCGCCAACGTCCTGGTGGCGATCTTCTCCGAGCGGGAAAGCCACGCGGCGTACTTCCTGCAACAGCAGGAAATGACCCGCTACGACGCGGTCAACTTCATCGCCCACGGCATCGCCAAGAAGGCCGGCGCCTCAGAGGCGCGTCCGACCAAGGGCGCCGGCGACGAGGAAGAAAAGCCCGCCGTCAAGACCGGCGGCGAGGCCCTGGAAGCCTACTGCATCAACCTCAACGAGAAGGCCCGCCAGGGCAAGGTCGACCCGCTGATCGGGCGGACGGCCGAGGTCGAGCGCTGCATCCAGATCCTGTGCCGGCGCACCAAGAACAACCCCCTCCTCGTGGGCGACCCCGGGGTCGGCAAGACCGCCATCGCCGAGGGCCTGGCCCGCAAGATCGTCACCCACCAGGTGCCGGACGTGCTTGCCGACGCCACCATCTTCAGCCTGGACATGGGCTCGCTGCTGGCCGGCACCCGCTACCGCGGCGACTTCGAGGAGCGGGTCAAGCAGGTCATCAAGGAACTCGAGAACCACGACGGCGCGATCCTGTTCATCGACGAGATCCACACCGTCATCGGCGCCGGCGCCACCAGCGGCGGGGCCATGGACGCCTCGAACCTGCTGAAGCCGGCCCTGGCCTCGGGCACGCTCAAGTGCATGGGCTCCACGACCTACAAGGAGTTCCGCCAGCACTTCGAGAAGGACCGCGCCCTGGTCCGCCGGTTCCAGAAGATCGACGTCAACGAGCCGACGATCGAGGACACGGTCAAGATCCTCAAGGGCCTGAAGACCTACTACGAGGAGTTCCACAAGCTGAAGTACACCAACGAGGCCATCCGCGCCTCGGTGGAGCTGTCGGCCAAGTACATCAACGACCGCAAGCTGCCCGACAAGGCCATCGACATCATCGACGAGGCCGGCGCCAGCCAGATGCTGCTGCCCGAAAGCAAGCGCAAGAAGGTCATCGGCCTGAAGGAAGTGGAGGCGGTGGTCGCCAAGATCGCCCGCATCCCGCCCAAGTCCGTGTCCAAGTCCGACACCGAGGCCCTCAAGCAGCTCGAGACCGACCTGCGCGGCGCCGTCTTCGGCCAGGACGAGGCGATCCTGCAGCTCTCCAGCGCCATGAAGATGGCCCGGGCGGGCCTGCGCGACGCCAACAAGCCGATCGGCTGCTACCTGTTCTCGGGCCCCACCGGCACCGGCAAGACCGAGACCGCGCGCCAGCTGGCCGGCACCCTGGGCATCGAGCTCCTGCGCTTCGACATGTCGGAGTACATGGAGCGCCACACCGTCAGCCGCCTGATCGGGGCGCCTCCCGGCTATGTGGGCTTCGACCAGGGCGGGCTGCTGACCGACGCGGTGGACCAGCATCCACACGCGGTGGTCCTGCTCGACGAAATCGAGAAGGCGCACCAGGACGTCTACAACATCCTGCTGCAGGTCATGGACCACGGCACCCTGACGGACGCCAACGGCAAGAAGGTCGACTTCAGGAACGTCATCCTGATCATGACCACCAACGCCGGCGCCTCCGACAGCCAGCGCAACTCCATCGGCTTCGGCCGCGGCAAGGTGGAAGGCCAGGACGAGGAGGCGATCAAGCGCCTGTTCACCCCGGAATTCCGCAACCGCCTGGACGCGGTGGTGGCCTTCAAGCCGCTGTCGCAGGACGTCATCCGCATGGTGGTGCAGAAGTTCATCCTGCAGCTGGAGGCCCAGCTGGCCGACCGGCACGTCACCATCGAAGCTTCGGAAGAGGCCCTCGACTGGCTGGCCAAGAACGGCTTCGACGAGCTCTACGGCGCCCGCCCCCTGGGCCGGGTCATCCAGGAGCAGATCAAGCGTCCCCTGGCCGACGACATCCTGTTCGGACGCCTGTCCAAGGGCGGCCACGTCAAGGTGGTGCTCAAGGACGGCAAGCTGGCCTTCGAGTTCGACGAGAAGACGGCGCCGCCCGACCGCAAGGAAACGGTGGACGACTCCGACACCGAGGAACCGGCCCTGGCGCAATAGCCCAGGCCTGAAAGCCTCAAGAGAACGCCCTCCCCTCACCGGGAGGGCGTTTTCGATTCCGGCGACGGCCAACGCCGCCCTTGTGCTGGATCAAGGACCGGCCCCGCCGGCCGGCGCAGCCTGTGGCCTATGACCGACGCCGCCGAACAGACTCTGCTGGCCTGGGACCATCGCATCCGCATGCTCGCCAACGCCAACCTGTGGCGGGCGTTCGCGCTGGTGTTCGTGGCGCCGCTGATGGTGCTCAGCGGCTTCCTGGCGATCACGGCGGGCGCCAGGACCGGGCTGATCGCCTTCGCGGGCGGGATCGCGATCTTTGGCGGCCTCTGGCTGATCGTGGGCGTAATCGTCGACCTGATGGGCGGATTTCGGGCCCGCTATGCGATCACGACGGAAGGCGTCTACTTCGCCTCGGGATAGGGCGAGCGCGGGGCGGCCATGGCGGCGGGCGTGATCGGGACCCTGGCCGGCAAGCCGGGCGCCGTGGGCGCGGGACTGCTGGCCCAGTCCGAGCAGGACGCTTTCATCCCCTGGCCGGACGTCGCCCGGGTCAAGACCCGCGACCGCTATGTGGAGATCCGCTCGCGCCACGCGCTGAAGCCCATCGGCCTCTACTGTACCGCCGAGACCTTCGGCCTTCTCCGCAACGCCTTGCGAGCCCATGCGCCGAAGGGCACGCCCGGAATCTGACCGGTCGTGCCGAGACGCGCCTACTCGGCCGCCATTCGATCGACCACCGCCGCCAGGGCTTCCAAGGCCTTCACGTGATCGGCGAAGGCCCGCCGGCCCGGCCTGGTGATCTGGGCCCAGGTGCGCTGGCGCCCATCCAGCGCCGCTTTTCGCAGGCTGACGTAGCCCGCGTCGACCAGAGCCGACAGGTGCTTGGACAGGAGGGAGTCGCTGACCTTGACGATCTTCCTCAGGAGGGCGAACTCGGCGTCGTGCACGCCCGCAAGCACCGCCATGATCTGCAGGCGCGCGGGTGGGTGGATGACCGGATCGAAGCCACCATCGCTCACGGCAGGCCTTCCAGTTCGCGGCGATAGATCTTCTGCCACCAGGCGCTGGCGAAATAGGCGATGACACTGGCCGCCGCGCCGCAGGCGATCGGCGCCCACGCAATCCCGACCTCGTCCTTGAGCCACAGGGCCAACGCCATCAGGCCCAGAGTCACGCCCAGCAGGGTGAAGGTCAGGGGCCGCGTTCGACCCGCGCGATAGCCGTTGATGAACATGCCGGTGCGGCGACGATCCCAGATCGCCACCAGCCCCACGCCCGCCAGCATCGCCGCCTCGATCAGGAGCGGCCAGGGCAAGGGCGCCGCCTGTCCGGCGATGATGCCCCCCAGCAGGCCCGCGAACGCGAGGTGACGCACCGGCGGGCAGTTGGCGGCCGCGGCCAGTTCCGCGCGTGAGCGGCGCATGGCTTCCAGCGCCTCGGCGGCTTCGTGGGACGAGAGAGACATGGGATCACCCTTACTTTCCAATGTGGAAAGTCTGGTCGTCACTTTCCATCTTGTCAAGTGACGCTCTTCGCGGACGGCCCTGGCTAGGGGTCGAAGTCCAGGGTCATCGTCTGGCCAAACGGCGTCGCCTTCCAGCGACCCTCCAGCTGGCGCATCCGCTCGCGCACGGCCGTGACGAATTCGCCCGTCAGCCAGCGCGGCGCGCGCTCGTCATAGAGGTCCAGGAAGTCGCGCACCTGGGCCACGAACGCCTCGTCGTCGAGCTCCGCCTGGGCCAAGGCGCCGGTCAGCGCGCCCACCACCCGCTCGGTGATGGCGATCTCGCCGCCCAGGGCCGCGCCGCCGGCCACGCGCAGCTCCTCGTAGCCCCCGACCTTGGCCAGCAGGCCATAGAACGAGCCACGCAGCCCCGCCTCGCTCTCCACCGCTAAGTGCAGCAGGTCGTGCTGGAGCAGGCTGCTGGTCTCCATCTCGATCGCCTCGCCGGTGCCGTCGGGGCGGCGATAGGCGAAGCGGTGACGGTCCGGCGTGATGCGCGTGAAGCTGACTTCCAGCCCGGCCATCACCGTATCTCGGCGGCGATCGCCCGGGCCTGTTCGGCCAGCACCTTGGGATCGGCCATGCCGCCGCTGGCGTGCCGGCCCAAAGGCACGCCCTCCTGGCGCGGGATGATGTGGAAGTGCAGGTGATAGACCGTCTGGCCCGACGCCGCGCCGTTGAACTGCATCACCGCGATGGCGTCCGGCTTCAAGGCCGCGCGCACCGCCCGCGCCACCTTCTGGGTCGTGCGCATCACCGCCTGCAGCGGCGCGTCCTCCATCTCCAGCAGGTTGCGGGCCGTCGCGCTCTTGTGGATCACCAGCACATGGCCGGGCGCCTGGGGGAAGACATCCATGAAGGCCAGGGTGTCGGCGTCCTCATAGACCTTGGCCGACGGCATTTCTCCGCGCACGATCTTGGCGAAGATGTTGGCCGGATCGTAGGTCCCGTCCAGGCTCATGCGGCTGCTCCTTCCCTGATTGGACCGTTGTCCTAGCAGGGATCGTGCGGCCGATCACTCGGCGTGTCGGAAGGGGGAATACTCCTCGGCCAGCCAGTCCATCTCGCCCTGCACCGCCCGGCGTTCCTCCTCCAGGAAGCGCCCCACCGCGCGCCGCAGGCCCGGATCGGCGATGTAGTGGGCCGAATAGACGGCGCTGGGCAGATAGCCGCGCGCGATCTTGTGCTGGCCCTGGGCGCCGGCCTCCACCCGCGCCAGGCCCCGCTCGATGGCGAAGTCGATGGCGCGGTAGTAGCAGAGCTCGAAGTGCAGGAAGGGCACGTCCTCCAGGCAGCCCCAGTTGCGGCCGTAGAGGCAGTCGTCGCCGATCAGGTTCAGCGCCCCGGCGATCCAGCGCCCCCCGCGCCGGGCCATGACCAACAGCACCCGCTCGGCCATCCGCTCGCCGATCAGGGAGAAGAACAGGCGGTTCAGATAGGGCCGCCCCCACTTGCGCGAACCGGTGTCCATGTAGAACTGGTAGAAGGCGTCCCAGTGCTCCTCGGTCAGGTCCGCCCCGGTGAGCATGTGGATCTCGAGACCGGCATTGGCGTCGCGCCGTTCGCGCCGGATGGTCTTGCGCCGGCCCGAGGACAGGGCGCCCAGGAAGTCCTCGAAGGTCGCGTAGCCGGCGTTGTGCCAATGGTACTGCTGGTTCTGGCGCAGCAGCAGGCCCTGCTCGCCCATGAACGCCCACTCGTCCTCGGTGGGGAAGTTGATCCCCAGGTTGGAGACGTCGAAGCGGTCGCAGAGGGCCAGGGCGCCGCCCAGCAGGTAGCGGCGGCCCTCCTCCAGGTCGACGTCGGGGCGCACCAGCAGCCTCGGCCCCGTCACCGGCGAGAACGGCGAGGCGCAGAGCAGCTTGGGATAGTACTTGCCGCCGGCCCGCTCATAGGCGTCGGCCCAGCTGTGGTCGAAGATGTATTCGCCCTGGCTGTGGGACTTCAGGTACAGCGGCGCGGCGGCGGCCACCGCGCCGGCCTCGTCCTCGACGGTGAGGTGCTGCGGCGCCCAGCCGGTGCGCTCGACAGCGCAGCCGCTTTCCTCCAGGCAGTCGAGGAAGTCGTACGAGACGAACGGATTGCCCGCGTGCGCCGGGGCGCCGGCGCAGGCGTCCCAGGCGTCGCGCCCGATCTCGGATAGTCTGCGGTGAACTCGAACGGCGGCCTTCAGGCCCGTCACGCGTGATAGCCCTCGAAGATCAGGTTGTCGCAATGGGCCTTCACGGCGTCCCACTCTTCCGGCTTGCGCACGGTCCAGGCCACCACCGGCATGCCCTTGGCGCGGAACTCGTCGGCCTTGGCGCTGGGCAGCATGTCGAGGCCGAGCGCCAGGAAGTGCGGGCGGGCGAAGGAGACGTGCTCGAGATCGGCGAACGCCTTGCGCAGTTCCGGCGCCATGTGCTTGGCGTCGCCCGAGGCGTAGTTGTAGCTGTCCAGCCCGCGCAGCACCTTGGGGTGATGGTCGGCGAACCAGGCATGGGAATAGGGATTGAAGCCGATCACGCAGGTCGGGCCGTTGTGGTCGATCAGAATCTCGTGCACCCGCCGCTCCAGCGGTCCCACTTCGCCGAAGGGGGTCTTGATCTCGATGTGCACCATGGCGCGGTGACCGATGAGGGTCAGGGTGTCGGCCAAGGTGGGGATCGTCTCGTCCGAGCCGTTCAGCTTCATCTGGCCGAGGTCCGCGGCTGAGTAGTCGCTGATGCGCCCTTCCCGGCCGGTCATCCGCTCCAGCTTGGAGTCATGGAACACCACCGCCTCGCCGTCGGCCGTCAGCTGGACGTCCAGCTCGATGCCGTATCCGGCCTGGCAGGCGGCCTGGAAGGCGCCCAGGGAGTTCTCCGGCGCGCCGTCCTTGGACCAGAGCCCACGGTGTGCGATCGGCGGATCGAACAGCAGGTCCCAGAGTTCGCCGAACGTGTCCTTCATGGCGCTTCCACCACGGCGTCGACCTCGACGGCGAAATTCAGGGGCAGGCGGTAGACGCCGACGGCTGAGCGGGCATGGCGGCCGAGGTCGCCGAACACCTCGACGATCAGGTCCGAGCAGCCATTGACCACCTTGGGGATGTCGAAGAAGTCCGGCCCCGCCTGGACGAAGCCCCCGAGCTTGAGCACCCGCTTCACCCTTCCAAGGTCGCCGTCGCAGGCGGCCTTCATCTGGGTGATCAGGTTGATGGCGCAAAGCCGCGCCGCGGCCTGGCCCTGCTCCAGGCTGACGTCCTGGCCGACGACGCCTCGGATCCCGCCATTGGCGTCCACGGACACCTGGCCGGAAATGTGAATCAGGCTGCCCGAACGGGTGAAGGGCACATAGTTGGCCACCGGCGAGATCGGCTGCGGAAGCGCGATCCCAAGGGCGGCAAGGCGGTCTTGCGGGTTCGACATGGGCGACTTGTTAGCGCGTCCGCTTGCGCCGGAAAAGCAAAAGGCCCGGACCTTGGCGGGTCCGGGCCTCAAAACTGGGTCGCGCCGGCGAAGCCGCCGGAGCCGGTCGCCTTAGCGGGCGGCCTGGACCTTTTCCACGAGGGCGGTGACGCGTTCGTTGAGCGGGGACATGGAGTCCTTCAGCGAGGCGGCGACGGTCTCGGTCATCTTATTCATCTCGGCCATGTAGGTTTCGAAGGCCGACTTGGCGAAGGCGGTCTGCAGCTCGACCACTTCCTGCACGCTCTTGGCGGAGGCGAGGGTCTTGGCGGCGGCCACATTGGCTTCCAGCGAGGACTTGGAGAAGGCCATCGCCTGGGCGCCCAGGGTTTCGACGCCCTTGGTGGCGGCGGTCACGGAGGCGACCACGGCTTCCAGGTTCTTCTTGGAGTGGGTGTTGAGTTCGCCCATGGCGGCCATGGACTTCTCGACTTGATCCTTGAACGCCTTGTTGCCGGCGGCGGTGAACTGCTCGACGGTGGACTTCATCGTTTCGGCGCCAGTGGCCATGGGGGGAGCTCCTTGGGGTTTCGCGCGGGGCATTTTGGTTCGCATCTGCAAAAGGTTTGATGCGCCAAGGCGTAGCTTCCGAGCGCATCCAAGGGGTTGATCTCATGTTGCAGTGCGAAAGTCAACGGAATTTTTGTGCAGTGCACAATCCTGTCACAATGCCGCGAGGCGGGCCCCTGCGACCCAATCACTCAACACTTGTTTACCTTGGCGCAAGGTAGATGAACTCATGTTAGTGATCACGTAGGCGACGCGGGGGTCGCCCCAGTTGAGTCCTTATCGGAGCCCGGAATGCACGAGCCCGCCCGGCGTATTGCTAAGATCCTTGCGGCCCTGGCCATCGGCGCCAGCGCCCTTACCCTCCCGGTCCTGGCCCAGGCCCAGGAGGACGACTTCGCCTACAGCCCGTCGACACCCCTGCGGGTGAACACCGGCGAGCCCAAGTACGCGGCCATCGTCGTCGATGCGCGCACCGGCGAGGTCCTCTACGCCAAGCGCGCCGACAGCCCGCGCTACCCCGCTTCGATCACCAAGATCATGACCATGTATCTGGCGTTCGAGCAGCTGGCCTCCGGCAAGATGAAACCGACCGACCTGATCACGGTCTCGGCCCACGCCGCCGCCCAGTCGCCCACCAAGCTGGGCCTGCGCCCCGGCGACCAGATCACCGTCGAAGACGCCCTGCACGCGATCGCGGTCAAATCGGCCAACGACATGGCCGTGGCCATGGCCGAGCATATCGGCGGCTCGGAATCGCGCTTCGCCGCCCTGATGACCCTGCGCGCGCAGGAACTGGGCATGACCAACAGCCATTTCGTGAACGCGTCCGGCCTGCCTGACAGCCGCCAGATCTCCACGGCCCGCGACATCGCCATCCTGTCGCGGTCGGTGATGCGCGACTTCCCGCAGTACTACAGCTTCTTCAGCCAGGAGCGTTTCGTCTATCGCGGAACCGCGATGAACAACCACAACGGCCTGCTGGGCAAGATGCCCGGCGTCGACGGCCTGAAGACCGGCTTCACCAACGCCGCCGGCTGGAACCTGGCCGCCTCGGCCGTGCGCAACAACACCCGCCTGATCGCGGTGGAGCTGGGCGGCCCCTCGCCGCGCACCCGGAACGAAACCGTGGAAGGTCTGCTGCTCACCGGCTTCGACATCATGGATCGCCGCGCCCACGGCGAGAACATCCAGTACACCCAGAACCTGTTCGAGGCCCCGACCGCGCCGACCACCATGCTGGCCTCGGCCCGCCCGGCGCCGAGCCAGGCCCGGCCCGAGGTCGCCGCCGATCCCATCGACGTGGTCCTGACCCGCTCGACCAACGCCCCGCCCAGCCTGACGGTGTCGAACTCCATGGCCGCCGCCACCGCCGGCCGCGGCCTCAGCCCCGACTACGGCAATCGCGCCGCGCCCGCCACCAGCGTCGCCGTCGCCCCGCCGCCGGCCAGGGCGCAGCGCAAGCGCGAGGCGCACAACTGGACCGTCCAGGTCGGCGCCTTCCGCAACGAGCGTGACGCCCGCCGCCAGCTCGAGACGGTGGCCAACCGCTTCGCTCGCATCTTCGACGACGCCGAAGGTTCCGTTGACGGCGGTGGCCGGTCCTACCGCGCCCGCTTCACCGGCTTCACCGAGACGGCGGCCCGCGACGCCTGCGACGCGGTCCAGGCCAAGAACCTGCCCTGCACGGCCAACGGCCCGCGCTGATCGCGGCGCGGCGCGCGGGGGCTCAGCCCTCGCTGCCGAGGATACTGCCCAGGATGCCGGCCACACCCGCCGCGGCCAGGCCCGCGCCGATGGCGTTGCCGTTCTGCGGCTCGCCGCCCGGCAGGTAGCGGGCGATCTCCTCGGCCAGGTTGAGGATCGGCATCGACTGCAGGTGCACCTCGCCCGGTCCGGTCAGGCTGGCCAGGAACAGGCCCTCGCCGCCGAACAGGATGTTGCGGAAGCCCGGCACCATCTGGATGTCGAAGCCCACCGTCGGCTCATGCACGCCCACGTGACCGGCATGGACGAGCAGCCGCTCGCCCGGGGCCAGGCGCTTGGTCACCACCTCGCCCGACAGGTCCAGGAACACCGTCCCGGGGCCGGTCACCTTCTGCAGGATGAAGCCCGCGCCGCCGAAGAAGCCCGAGCCGATGCGCTGCTGCCACGCCAGTTCGAGGGTCACCGACTTCTCGGCGCAGAGGAAGGTCTCCTTGCGGCAGATCAGGGCTTCGCCGGGCGCCAGGGTGCGGGCCAGGATCGTGCCCGGAAAGCGCGGCGCGAAGGCGATGTGTCCGGGCCGGCCCTCGGCGGTGAAATCGGTGACGAAGAAGCTGCCCCCGGTCAGGCTGCGCTTCAGCCCCGCGAACAGGCCGCCGCCGGTATTGGTGTGCATGCGCACGGCGTCGTTCATCCAGGCCATGGTGGCGGTCTGGCTATAGATCGTCTCGCCGGGGTTCAGGTCGACCTCGACGGTCTGCATCACGGTCCCGGAAATCTCGAATCGCATGGCGGCCCTCCGTCCTCAGGCGGGCCACCATAGCACCGGAGAACCGCGTTCAGGATGTCCAGCGCCGCCCAAGCGGGGCCAGGGCGAGCACCCGGT
>JAFEEA010000133.1 GCA_018241335.1 Pseudomonadota bacterium | reverse complement strand
CTGCCGGCGGCCCGGTACTTGGCCTGGAGTCTGGGCCGCCCTGCCGGCGGCCCGGCTCTTGATGTGGAATCTGGGTCGCCCAGCAGGCGGCCCGGCTCTTGACCTGAAATCTTACAGTCGTAACTTGCGACTCCGAGGGGAGTTCGCATGGTCCGGATCACGGCCGCCGAGAGCCAGATCATGGAGGCGCTGTGGTCCGCCGGTCCGCAGACCGGCGACGAGCTGATCGCCGGCGTCGGGGCCCAGCAGGGCTGGGGGCCGGCGACCGTGAAGACCCTGATCAACCGGCTGCTGAAGAAGAAGGCCGTCGCTTCCGCCCGCGTCGCCGGTCGCGCCCAGTACGCGGCCGTGGTCACCCGCGACGCCTATGTGACCAGCGAGAGCCAGGGTCTGCTCGACCGGCTGTTCGAGGGCCAGGTGGCGCCCCTGGTGGCCCACTTCGCGCGCCACCGCCCGTTGTCGGCGGACGAGATCACGCGGCTGAAGGCGATCATCGACGGCCTGGCCGATGGCGACTGAGGCGCTGGAGGCGCTCCTGCGCATGACCGCCGCCGGCTCGCTGGCGATCGCCATGGTGCTGGGACTGCGCGGTCCGGCGCGACGCTGGTTCGGCCCGGAGGTGGCCTATCGGCTTTGGGCCTGGCCGCCTCTGGCAGGTCTTGGCGCATTGCTGCCCTCGCATCTGCGCACCGCCGACGCCGGACCTGTGGAAGCGCCCTTCATCGCCCTTGCCCGCGTCGCGGACGCCGTGGGCGTTTTGCCCTGGCTCGGCGCGTTGTGGCTGGCCGGCGCCCTGGTGGTGCTCGCCAAGCTGGCCGCCGTCCAGGTGATGTTCGTACGCCGGGCGCGTCAGGGATGCGGCGGGCCGGCGGTCGTCGGCGTTATCGCTCCGCGGCTGATCCTGCCCGCCGACCCGCGATTCAGCGCCGAAGAGCATGCGCTGATCCGGGCGCACGAACTGGAACACATCCGCCGCAACGATCCGCGCGGTAACGCCCTGGCGGCCCTGGCGCAGGTCGCGTTCTGGTTCAATCCGCTGGTCGCCGTCGCCGTGGAAGCGCTGCGCCTCGACCAGGAGCTGGCCTGCGACACAGCGGTGGTGCGGGCCCATGCCTGTCGCCGCGCCTATGCCGGCGCGCTGTTGAAGGCCCAGATCCTGGCCCAGGGCCGCGCCCCGCCCCTCGCCTGCCCCTGGCCGGCCGCGGGGACGCACCCGCTGAAGCTCCGCCTCGCCGAACTGGCCCGCCGTGCGCCATCCGGCCCTCGACAGGCCCTGGGCGAGGTGATGATCGGCGGCGCCTGGACCGCCCTCAGCCTCGCCGCCTGGACCGTCACCTGCGTCGCCACGTTCCCGAAGTTCTGACGCGGCGGGCGCCTAGGGCCGGGCGCCGACCGCCCGCAGCCCCGTCTTCAGCGCCTCGTCGAAAGCCTCAGCGTGGGTCAGCATCGCCTGATGCCCGGCGCCGGGAATGACCGAGAAGGTCTTGGCCGGCGCCTGCAGGCGGTCGAACCAGCCGCGCGCCAGTTCGGTGGGCGTGGTCAGGTCCCGTTCGCCCTGGATGACCACCACGGGCACGGCCAGGCTGCGCCCGAAGGTCCCGGGATCGAATGCCCAGATCTCCTTTTCCAGGCGGGTGTCCTTCAGGGCCGCGCGTCCCTTGGCCAGGGTCAGGGCGTCGGACAGGCTCCAGTGGGGCGCCAGAAGGACGGTGCGCAGGCCTTCCCCGTCGCTCAATTCCGGCGGCCGATAGGGGGCGGAGGCGCGCCACACCTGCTGGGCGGCGGCGCGACTCCAGGGCGGCGGGCCGGCGGCCTGGAGCGCTGCGGCGGTCGGGGCGTCATGCGCCGCCGCGGCCTCGCGCAGCAAGGTGCGGTAGACAATCGGATCGCTCTGCGCCTGGGTCCCCGCCGCCTGGCCGGTCCCGACATAGGCGAGGAAACCCTGGGGCCGCGCCGAGATCATCCGCACGCCCAGTTCCGAGCCCCAGGAGAACCCCAGAAGGATGATCCGCTCGCGATGGAGGCGGCCTCGGGCGTAGTCGGCCACGGCGAGGCCGTCACGGACCATGGCCTGGGTGTCCAGGGACGGGTCCACCTTGCCTCCCGCCCGCGCCAGGGTCTTGCCGGCGCCCGGCTGGTCCCACTGGATGACCACGAAGTCCCTTTCCAGCGGACGGATCCGCTCGATGAGGAAGCTCTGGGACTTTCCAGGACCGCCATGCAGGATCAGGAGCGCCGGCCGGGTCCTGTCACGGCCGCGGATCGTGACCCACTGGTCGACGCCGCCGATGCGCACGAACCCCGCTTCGTCGATTCCGGCCGGCGAGGCGATGGCCAGGGCATGGGCGACCTGGGCCCGCTCCACGGTCCGCCAGCCCAGCGCGGCGATCAGCGCCAACGCCAGAAATCCGGCAAGGCCCGCCAGGCCCCGCAGTGCGATCCGTCCCATGGCCAACTCCCCTTTCGCGCGTCCCGGCGTCGAAAGGTGGACGGAAGCCCGCCTTTTTACAAGCGTGATTTATTACTCACGTAATTTTCAATCAGGCCATGGCCAGTTCGATCGGAACGTACTTCTCGCGCATGGTGACCAGCTCCTCCGCCGCCGTGGGATGGACGGCGCAGGTCGAGTCCCACTGCTGCTTGGTGACGCCCATCTTGATGGCGATGGCGGCCATCTGGATCATCTCAGGCGCATCGGGGCCGACCACGTGGCAGCCGAGCACCTTCTGGGTCGCGGCGTCGACCACCAGCTTCATCAGCATCCGCTCGTCGCCGCCGTAGAAGGTGACCTTCATCGGCCGGAAGACGGCGCGGTAGATGTCGACCTTGCCGACCTGGTGGCGGGCTTCGGCCTCGGTCAGGCCTACCGAGCCGATCGGGGGCTGGGAGAAGACGGCGCTGGCGACGGTGTCGTGGTCGAAGCTGGTGGGGTTGTCGCCGAACACGGTGGCGGCGAAGGCGGCGCCCTCGCGGATGGCCACCGGCGTCAGGTTGATGCGGTCGGTGACGTCGCCCACGGCCCAGATGTTGTCGACATTCGTCTTAGAGAAAGCGTCGACCACCACCGCGCCGCGCTCGTTGAGCTTCACTCCGGCCTTCTCGAGGCCCAGGCCCGCCGTGTAGGGTTCGCGCCCGGTGGCGTACATCACCACGTCGGTCTCTTCCACGTGGCCGTTGGTGAGGTGGTTGAGGAAGGTTCCCGTGTCGGTCTTCTCGATGCGGGTGTGCTCGGTCCCGAGGATGACCTTGATGCCGCGCTTCTCGATCTCGCCGGTGAGGTGGCTGCGCACGTCGTTGTCGAAGCCGCGCAGGATGTTGGCGCCGCGGTACATCAGGCAGGTGTCGACGCCCAGGCCGTTGAAGATGCCGGCGAACTCCACGGCGATGTAGCCGCCGCCGACGATCATGATCCGCTTGGGCAGCTTTTCGAGATGGAAGGCCTCGTTGGAGGTGATGGCGTGCTCGATGCCCGGCAGGTCCTGGGGCACGGTGGGCCGCCCGCCAGTGGCGATCAGGATCTTGTCGGCGGTGAGCGTCTGGTTGGTGGGGGTCAGCTTGACGGTGTGGGCGTCCAGCAGCTCGGCCCGCTCGTGGACGATGTCGGCCCCGGCGTTCTGCAGGTTGTTGACATAGATGCCCGACAGCCGCGCGATCTCCACGTCCTTGGCGTCCAGGAACCTGGGCCAGTCGAAGGTCATGTCGCAGTGCGACCAGCCGAAGCCCTCGGCGGCCTTGAAGTGCTGGGCGAACTCGCTGGCGTAGACCATGAACTTCTTGGGCACGCAGCCGCGGATGACGCAGGTGCCGCCGACGCGGTGCTCCTCGGCCACCGCCACGCGCGCGCCGGTCATGGCCGCCAGGCGCGCCGCGCGCACCCCGCCGGAGCCGGCGCCGATGACGAAGAGATCGTAGTCGTACTTGGCCAAGAGCGGCTCCTTTGAAGTTTCGCCTCAGACGCCCAGGGTGACGACGCCCTGGTCGGTTCCCACCAGGGCGGTGTCCGCCAGGTTCAGGAACAGGCCGTGCTCGACCACGCCGGTGACGGCCTTGAGGGCCGCCGCGAGGCCGGCGGGATCCTCGATCGCCCCGCAGGCCGCGTCATAGATAAGGTTGCCGTTGTCGGTCCGCATCGGGGCGCCGTCGCGCAGGCGCAGGTGCGGGAACACCGCCAGGCCGAACGACTGCAGCACAGCCTCAATCCGCGCCAAGGTGGTGGCATGGCCGAAGGCGACCACCTCGATCGGCAGGGGGAAGGCGCCCAGGGTGGTCACGCGCTTGGCGGCGTCGGCGATGACCACGCAACGGCGCGAGGCCTCCCAGACCAGCTTCTCGCGCAGCAGCGCCCCCCCGCCGCCCTTGATCAGCGAAAGGCCCGGCCCGATCTCGTCGGCGCCGTCGACGGTGATGTCGATGTCCTTGGCCTCGTTCAGCTCCAGCAGCGGAATCTTGAGCAGGCGGGCCAGGTCGGCGGTGGCCTCGCTGGTGGCGACGCCGCGGATGTCGATCCGGCGGATGGCCAGGGAGCGGACGAAGGCCGCGGCCGTGGAGCCGGTGCCGAGGCCGACGATCATCCCCGGTTCGATCAGGTCGACGGCGGCCTCGCCCGCCGCCCGCTTCTGCTCGTCAGCGGCCACGGTTGGCCCTTTCCCTCAGCTTGCGGGCGCGGAAGGCCGCGGCCCAGCCGGCCTTCTCCACCTGGACTGGGCGAGCCAGCGCCAGGGCGTCGCCGGTGACGTCCTTGGTGATCACCGAGCCGGAGCCGGTGTAGGCGCCCGGCCCGACCGTGACCGGCGCCACCAGGGCGCTGTTGGAGCCGATGAAGGCCCCCTCGCCCACGTGGGTGTCGAACTTGTCGAAGCCGTCGTAGTTGCAGAAGATCGTGCCGGCGCCGATGTTGGCCCCCGCCCCCACCGAGCCGTCGCCCAGGTAGCTGAGGTGGTTGGCCTTGGCGCCCTTGCCCACCTTGACCTTCTTGACCTCGACGAAGTTGCCGATGTGGGCGTCCTCGCCGATGTCGGCGCCGGGACGCAGGCGGGCGTAGGGGCCGATCAGGGCTCCGGGGCCGACCCGGGCGCCCTCCAGGTGGCTGAAGGCGCGGATCACCGCCCCCGCTTCGACGGTCACGCCGGGGGCGAAGACCACGTTCTGCTCGATGGTGACGCCGGGGGCGACGACCGTGTCCCAGGCGAACCAGACGGTCTCAGGGGCCGGCATGGTGACGCCGTCGACCATCGCCTGGCGGCGGCGGCGGGCCTGGAAGGCGGCCTCGGCGGCGGCCAGCTCGGCCTGGGAATTGACCCCCTGGAAGTCCTCCTCCGGCGCGAAGGCGACGCGGACCGAGAGGGCCGCCTCGGTGGCCAGGCCCACCACGTCGGTCAGGTAGTACTCGCCCTTGGCGTTGTCGTTGCCGACCTTGGAAAGCAGGTCGAACAGCACGGCCCGGTCGGCGGCCAGGATGCCGGAGTTGCAGGCGGTGACCGCCAGCTCGTCCGGGCGCGCGTCCTTGGCCTCGACGATGCGCAGCAGGACGTCGCCGCCGCCCAGGATCAGGCGGCCGTAGGCGCCGGGCTCGGCCGCGTCGAAGCCCAGCACCGCGACGTCGGCGCCGTCGGCGCGCAGGTCGAACAGCGGGGCCATGGCCGGCGCCCCCAGCATGCCGTCGGCCAGGGTGACGATGACGTCGCCGTCAAAGCCGGCCAGGGCGTCCTTGGCGGCGAGCACGGCATGTCCGGTGCCCAGCGGCGGGTCCTGCACGGCCACGGCGGCGGGGCCGAGGCGCTTTTCCACGTGCGCCCCGACGGCGGGGGCGTGGGCGCCGACCACCACCACGATCTTCTCGCAGCCCAGGGCCTCGGCGGCGTCGATGGCGTGATCGAGGAGGGCGCGTCCGGCGACCTTGTGCAGCAGCTTGGGCGTCGGCGACTTCATCCGCTCGCCCTTGCCGGCGGCCAGGATCACGGCGGCTCTTGCGGTCATGGACGGTCCTCGTGGCGTTGGAACGGGCGCGGCGAGTCGCGCCCTTGCCTTCCCTCGGGCTTTAGCCGAAACGGCGTGACGTTTCGACCGGAGTTGCGCCTTGCCCACATCCCCCGCCGGCGACCTCGCTCCCTTGAGCGGATCGACCATCGTCTTCGACCTGGACGGCACCTTGGTGGACTCTGCTCCGGACCTTGTCGGCACCCTGAACTTCCTGCTGGCCCAGGAGGGCATCGCGCCCCTGCCGCTGGACGAAGCGCGGCCGATGATCGGACGTGGCGCGCGGGCGCTGATCCTGCAGGGCTTCGCGGCCGTCGGCGCGCCGGTGCCGGAGGACCGCATTGACGCCCTCTTTGACCAGTTCATCGCCCACTACGAAGGCCGCATCGCCGACGAGAGCACCATCTTTCCCGGCGTCCTCGAGGCTCTGGACGTCCTGAAGGCCGCCGGCGCGCGTCTGGCGGTATGCACCAACAAGCGCACGGGCCTTTCGGTGCAGCTTCTGGAGACCCTGGGCTTCGCGGCGATGTTCGACGCCATCATCGGGGCCGACAGCGCCCCCGCGGCCAAGCCCGACCCGCGCCACCTGACCACCGCCATCGCCGAGGCCGGCGGCGACCTGGCGCGGGCGGTGATGGTGGGCGATTCGGTCTCCGACGCCGGGGCGGCGCGGGCGGCGCAAACGCCGCTGGTGCTTGTCAGCTTCGGCTACACGGAGACGCCGGCCGCCGAGCTGGGGGCCGATATCCTGATCGATCACTACGACGAACTGGTTGGCGCCTGCGCCTCGCTCTTGGCCTCTTGTCCGCCTCCGCTCAAGGCGCTATAGCCCCCGCTCCCCGATTGGCCGGATGCGTAGCTCAGCGGGAGAGCACCTCGTTCACACCGAGGGGGTCACAGGTTCAATCCCTGTCGCATCCACCATTCTTCTTCCGAATTGGAACCTGACCTTGCGACCGCCGGCGCCGCCCGCTGCGGCCTATTCTGGCGCGCGCCAGTTCAGGTAGGCCAGGCGGCGGACCTCGACGCGGCCGCGCTGGGTGGAATCGAGGATCACCCCGCAACAGAAGGTCAGCAGGGCCGAGATCATCAGGCCCGTGCAGAGAACCGCCGTCGGGATGCGGGGCACCAGGCCCGTATGCCAGTAGGTGACGCCCAGCGGCCAAGCCAGGACCAGGGCCAGCAGGGCCAGGCCCACGCCGATCGCGCTGAAGAACAGGGCCGGCTTTTCCTGGCGCAGCAGGTTGATCATGGTGCGCAGGATGCGCGAGCCGTCCCGGAAGGTGCGCAGCTTGCTGGCCGAGCCGGCCGGGCGGGCGCCGTAGCTGGTGCGCACCTCGGCGAACGGCAGGGCCAGGGTAACGATGTGCACAGCCATCTCGGTCTCGATCTCGAAGCCGTCCGAGAGGCAGGGGAAGGTCTTCACGAAGCGGCGCGACATCACACGGTAGCCGGACAGGGTGTCGTCGAAACGCCCCCCGAAGACCCGGTTGAGGAAACCGGTAATCAGCACGTTGCCGAACTCGTGGCCTGCGCGGGACGTCTCTTCCGACAGGTCGTCGCGGGCGCCGACCACCATGTCCAGCCGCTCGCTCAGCAACATCTCGACCATGGCGGGCGCGGCGGAAGCGTCATAGGTGTCGTCGCCGTCGACCATCACATAGACGTCGGCGTCCACGTCAGCGAACATCCGGCGCACCACATGGCCCTTGCCGGGCCTGGGCTCGCGGCGGACGGTCGCGCCAGCGGCGGCGGCCACAACGCCGGTGTCGTCGGTGGAGGCGTTGTCGAAGACATAGACCTCGGCGGTCGGCAGGGCGGCGCGAAAGTCGGCCACCACCTTGGCGATCGCGGCGGCCTCGTTGAGGCAAGGGACGACGACAGCGATGCGTGCGCCCGGCTGGGTGCGCGACTCGCGCGCCGGCCCAACCGAATCAGCCAGCCGATGAACCTTGTCCTGCTGCACGCCGCGCTTCCATGACGCCCTCCGCCCGAAACGCGGAAGCCCCTACTCTACAACAGATTCCTTGCAACCGGATTGCGGCGTCACGCGGGTCACTTCCTGGATCGGCCGGGATGCTTCAATCTCGGGCCATGAACCGGGGGGTGAGCGACGAGCTGGAGGTCGATCCGAAGGGGGAATTCCTCTTCGATCCGACCCTCTATGTGTTTCACCTGATGGTGGCGATCGGCCGCCTGCGCGACGCCCAGCTCGAGCGGGAACTGAAGCCCACCGGCGTCAACCTGGCCCGCCACAGGGCCCTGACCGTCATCCTGCGCTTCGGCCCCTGCACCATGACCGAGCTTGCCGAGCACAGCGCGGTGGACCGGACGACCCTGACGCGGACGGTGGACCAGCTGGTCAAGGACGGGCATGTCGATCGCGGCGCCAAGCCGGAGGACCGCCGGCAGGTGGTGCTGACCCTGACCGACGCCGGCCGAGTAGCCGCCGCCGCGGCCCGCGACGTGGTGGCCCGCCACAACCGCAGGATCCTGGAGGGCGTCCCCGACGAGACCTTGCGCGCCATGGTGCGCGGCCAGCGCCGGATCCTGGCGAACCTGGCGCCGACGCCGGAGATGCTGGAGCGCCTCCTGACCCTTGCGGCGCCAGAGCGCCGGCAGGGCTGACGCCGCGACCTTACCCCGGACTCCCTACCCCGGAATCGCGGTGCCGCCGGCGTCGCCCAGTTCCGAGCCGCCGTCGACATTGAGGATCGTTCCGGTGATGTACTTGGCGCTGGCGGTGGACAGGAAGATGGCCGCCTCCGCGATGTCGGCCTTGGCCCCGTAGTCGCGCAGGGCGATGCGCGACTTGATGTGTTGCTCGGCCTCCGCGCTGGGGGCCAGGCGGCGCATGCCTTCGGTGTCCTCGATCGGGCCCGGCGAGATGGCGTTGACCCGCACCCCGGCCGGTCCCCACTCCATGGCCAGGCACTTGGTCAGCATGTTGATGCCCGCCTTGGCCGCGCAGACGTGCGCCTGGAACATGGAGGGCCGCGCGCCCTGGCCCGCCGTGATCGAGATCAGCGAGGCGCCGGGCCGATTGAGGAACTCGAAGCTGGCGCGCAGGACGTTGAAGGTGCCGATCAGATCGATGTCGACCACGGTCTTGAAGCCGTTGGCGCTCATGCCCAGGGCCGGGGCGACGAAGTTGCCGGCCGCGCCGGAGAGCACGATGTCGATCTTGCCGAAACGGTCGGCGGTCTGGCGCAAGGCTTGCTCAACGGCGGTGTAGTCGCGCACGTCGGCGGCCATGCCGATGGCCTCATGGCCCTCGTCGGTGATGGTCTTGGCGGCGGCTTCGATCTTCTCGAGGCTGCGGCTGATCAGGGCGACCCTGGCGCCCGCCCGGGCGAACGCCTGGGCGACGCCGAGATTGATGCCGCTGGAGCCGCCGGCCACGAAGGCGACCTTTCCGGTCAGGACGCCATCCTTCAAACCGCTGGACACCATTGCGTTCTCCCGTCTTTTCAAGCCGCCGGCGGCGCGCCGGACGGCGTTCCGCAAGGCTTAGGCGCCTGACGCGGGGGCCGGCAACGGCGCGATCACCAACTTGCGTGCGGCGGTCACGCACTTTCGTGGTATAGCTAGCTGAACCCCCGGACCCACACCGTCACGGGAGACTAGGTGATGGAACTGGACGTGCTCGCCTTTGGCGAGACCTTGATCGCCCACATTCCCGTGCTGCGCCGGGAAGCGGAGACCCTCACGCCGGAACCTGAAGCCGCGCGCCGGCTGGTGCGCGCCACGGTCGCCAAGGCCTGGCGCGGGCGCACGAACCACGACGAGATCGACGTGACGGGTTGGCTGGGCGAGCTGATGCGCCAGGAATACGCCAGCGCGCAGTCGCCCGGGCTGCGGAGCTTCGCCGCCGAGGCCTGATCGGCCCCTCCCCTCGCTTCCCACCGATCCGCTGACCGGCGGGCGAGAGCTCGCGCCCGTCCACCGGTCCGGCGTGCGCGGAAATCCACCGCCCGATTGATCCATATCAAAGTGACGCACCCGTCATCTTTTAATCTGCCCTCATAACGAGCGCCAAGGGTGGACGCAGATGGATGGAGCAAGCCGTTTCGGCTCGAAGTCCCGCAGTGTGGCGGCCCCCGCGCGTCAGACGGGAAACCCTGCATGGCGAAGGTTACCTACATCGAGGCCGGCGGCGCGGTGCATGAAGTCGATGTCCCGAACGGCATCTCGGTCATGGACGGCGCCAAGCGCTACACCATTCCCGGCATCGACGGCGACTGCGGCGGGGCCTGCGCCTGCGCCACCTGCCACGTCTATGTCGAGAAGGACTGGTTCGACCGCCTGCCGCCGATGGAGGAGATCGAGCGCGACATGCTCGATTTCGCCTTCGACGTTCGCGAGAACAGCCGGCTCTCCTGCCAGATCAAGGTCGAGCCGTCCCTCGACGGCCTCGTCGTCCGCGCCCCCGCTCGCCAGTACTAGCGGCCAACAAGCCCCAAGAAAGCCCCAACTCACCAAGGCACAGGTGGAGGAACACCATGAACATCGCCGTTAAGAACTCAGACGTGGTCAAGGGTGACTGGAAAGTCTCGATGACCCCGGACGATATCTACAAGTCGCCGATGGATATCGCCTGGACGTTCAAATACATCATGTCGGCCGACAAGGTCGAAGACCTGTACAAGCGCGCCAAGCAGAACCAGTGGGACTCCGACGAGCTGCTGCCGTGGGACACCCCGGTCGACCCGTCCAAGCCGCTGATCAACGACCGGTCGGACACCTACCACCGCATGCCGTTCTTCTCGAAGCTGTCGAAGTCGCAGCAGGAGACCTTCACGGCGCACTCCACCGCCCAGCTGCTGTCGCAGTTCCTGCACGGCGAGCAAGGCGCGCTGATGACCGCGGCCTGCGTCACGCACTCGGTGCCGGACGCCACCGCCAAGCTCTACGCGGCTACCCAGACCATGGACGAGGCGCGCCACGTCGAGGTCTACGCCAAGTACTGCGACAAGATCGCCATGGTCTATCCGATGTCGCCCTGGCTGAAGGCCCTGATCGACGCCACCCTGCAGTCGGACCGCTACGAGAAGATCATGATCGGCATGAACATGATCGTCGAGGGCCTGGCCCTGGGCGCCTTCAACAACATGTACCGCACCACCCAGTGCGAGCTGCTGAAGAAGCTGACCTTCAACGTCATGCGCGACGAGAGCCGGCACGTCTCCTTTGGCCACGCCTACCTCGGCCCGGTGATCGCCAAGCTGCCTGAAGACGAGATCGAGAACCTGGCCGAGTTCGCCTTCGGGGCGGTCAGCATCCTGACCGGCGCCGGCACCTCCGGCACGACCGCCAACCCAGTCGACCCGGGCTTCATGGAAGTCCTGATCAACAGCAACATCGATCCCACGGACTTCTTCAAGGGCCTGCAGGAGGCTCAGGACGCGGGGATCACCCAGGAACTGCCTCCGGGCCAGATCCACTCGGTCAAGGACCTGATGATGCCGGCCCTGGCCCGGGTCGGGCTGCTGACCCCCACAGTCCGCAAGAAGTACGAGGAAGCCGGCATTCCGGTGTTCGACGATCCGCGCGTGCTGCAGGCGATGGAAGGCGGGCATCCCGTCGCCGCCTGACGCCGCCGGCGTCC
>JAFEEA010000132.1 GCA_018241335.1 Pseudomonadota bacterium | reverse complement strand
TGGTTGGCGATTCCGGGTCCAGCTCGTCACGCGGGAACCAGTGGCTCGGAACATCCTTGCCCCGCCGGAACCACGCACGCTTGCCAGGGGCATGGCAGACCAGCATCAACGGGTGCGTGCCGGCATCCACCATGCGGATAGCGGTAGCCAAGCGACTCGTTTCGAACTCTGCGGCAAGTTCGTCGATGAACTGAAAGTTTGGCCGTTTGGTCCGCGCAGCCCTCGGCAGAAACAGATATTCCGGCATGAGCAAATCGGCCGCGTAGGCATCGGCCACCCGCTCAGGGTCTAGAGGCCCCTTGAGGGTCGCCTGCGTGTCCCAGGCCGTGGCTCCGATGTCCTCCCTCCGGCAAACGAAGGACCGTCCCCGGTGGTGCTCCCAGTGGCCCAACTCGTGACCAATGGAAAACCGCAGGCGGGGACCGTAGGAGGTCCGGTTTACGGTGATGATGGCCTGATCGCCAAACCCAACGATGCGCGCTTCACAAGTGTCCAACTTCCGACGCCGCACTTCAGCTCCGGCACAGTAGGCGATGGCCTCTAGGTCAATGTCCTTGGGGTTGTCGATCCCAAGGCTCAGCAACAGACGCTCCGCCGGCCTAATACGTGTCACTGCGGATTACCGGCTTCGTCAATGACGCCAAGTTCGATGAGGTCTTCGAGGACTCCATCAATCTCCTGCTCGGACGCCCCATGACCCATTCGGGCAGCTAAGGTGAGCCGACCGCGCAACCGGGGATCGTTCGCCGAGAACTGGCCGATGACGCGCTCCTTCTCAGCCAGAGAAAGGTTCGTGAGTCTGCTAGCGCCGCCGGAGAGCTTTCGGCTCGCAAGCTGCGCCCGCGCCCGAGCAAAACGTCCTCGGCCATGCTCCATGATTGCCTGCTGAGCCAACCGCTGCATCTCAGCGGCCAACTCCTCGGGATCCTCCTCGCCGTCGCGGACCTCTTTGAGAATCTCCGCGTCCGTTAAGCTCAGAAAGTCATCGACGCTGGCGTTGATGAAATTCTGGAGGGGATCCGGGGTGTTCTTCCCCTTCAAGCAGTCCATCCCGCGCCGAAGCGCGCGTTGAGTCGCCGCCGCATCCGTCTCTTGATCGTGGCATACTGCTGTTCCGACCACCCACCCAGCGCACGGAGTTCTGAGGCGGTCATCTCGTCCGACATACCCATCATGACCATTTGCAACTCCTCGTCGTCTGCGAAGAGGTCCTCCAACGCTTTGATGCGGGCCGCAGACTCTTCGGCCTCAAGTTGGAGGTCCTCAGCATTGCTAGCAGCCTCCGTTGCGTAGACGACCTCGATGGCGCCGAGGTCATCAACGAACTCAATTTCCGGGCGCTTGTCTCGCCGTGTCCGCTCCGCTGACGCGATGCTGCGCATCACGTTGACGATGAAGACAACGGGGTCGACGTCGCGGGGAAATTGCCTCGTGTCGAGGCAACGGCGAACCGCCTCCTGGTAGAGATCACGCCATTCCCACTTGCACACGGCAGCGAAGTGCTGAGCGGCTCGCTGCAGACGCACCTTGGCGGCCGTCGACAAGCTCGTGATGAGCTGGCCAACCTCGTCCGAGGTGTACGGTGGCAGAGCGTCGCTGTCGGGAATGTCGAATCTCCCTCTACGCCTACTTAGGCCGACGATTTCATGAACTCGGACGTCCCAGAAAAAGTTTTTTCGCCACGTCTGGATCGGGCTGGAGCTCAGGCCTTCGCTGATGAGGGCGCGTTGCCCCTCGGCCTTCCTCCCCGTTCGACCAAGGACACGCACATCATGTCTTCCGAAGACCAGACTCACGGCAAGCCGCCGACTGAAATCCATTTCAAGGTGGACAACGAACCTGAGACCACCACGGAGCCCCTGCTCACGCCCAACTACATCATCCAGGAGTTCGGCCGCCGCGATCCGTCCACAAACTACCTCGTCAAGATCAAGGGCCGCGACACCGACAGCTACCAGGGGAAGGGCGACATCCCCATCGAGGTCAAGAACGGCGACCACTTCCAGTGCGTTTCTGTGGGGCCGACGCCGGTGTCTGACACTCAGGCCGTTTTCGGGGTGGCTGCCTTCATCGCGGGCCTCGCGGAGTTGGGCTTCGAGGCAAACACCTTGAGCGGCGAGCCGGACCACGTCTGGATCGACTATGAGGTCCCCACGGGGCGCTTGGCGGGCCAGAAGGTGCGGCTTGGCTTCATTGTCCCTGGGGACTTCCCCGTTACGCCCCCGACTGGCCCGCACGTCTCGCCGCGCGTCTGGCCAATCAACCCGGGCGCCCAACATCCGGAGCGCGCGCACGAGTCGGCCAGTTTTGGCCCGGCTTGGGAATATTGGTCGCGTCCGATCTCCGACTGGGCGCGCAGCCGCACCGTGGCGGCTTACATGGCCCACGTCTGGCGCCTCTGGCACACCCAATGAGGAGCGTCGCCATGACTGCGGCAGTGGACGATGCTGCGGCCGTCCACCTGCTGCGCCCGGACGGCCAAGAAGATCTAGCCTTCGCCCTATGGCGGCCGAGCACGGGAGCCGAGAGGACATCGGCCCTGATTCAGGAGCTGATCTTGCCCAGACCCGGTGACCGCCACGTCCGCGGCAACGTTAGCTTCGCCCCCCAATATCTGGAACGTGCCCTCTCCATGGCTGCGGCGCAGAGCTCTGGCTTGGCGCTGATGCACAGTCATCCTGCTGGCCATGGTTGGCAGGAGATGAGCGACGATGACGTGGCGGCGGAGCAGGGCAATGCTGCCGCTGTCGCGGGCGCCTCTGGCCTCCCCTTCGTAGGGCTGACATTGGCCGGGGATCGGACTTGGAGCGCCCGCTTCTGGGAGCGAACCGCACCGCGAACTTATCCGCAGCACTGGTGCGGAACCGTCAGGGTTATCGGCGACGCTTTGCGCATGAGCTTCAATCCGGTCCAGTTCTCCAGGCCGGCATCCAACCCGCAGCTTGCCCGGACAGTTTCAGCTTGGGGTGAAGACGCGCAGTCTATCGTCAGCCGCCTTCGCATCGGCGTGGTTGGGGCAGGAAGTGTCGGCGGTTTCGTCGCCGAGGCCCTGGCACGCATGGGCGTGCGGCGGGTCGAAGTGATCGACTTCGACGTCGTAGAAGAGGTGAACCTGGACCGGCTCTGCTACGCGACGGCGAGGGACGTAGGCAAGGCCAAGGCTCCCCTGTTGGCGACCCGCTTGAAGGACATCGCGACCGCGGACGGATTTGTGGCCACGCCATTGAACGCCGCGGTCTACGAGACCGCGGGATTCCGGAAGGCGTTGGACTGCGACGTCCTGGTGGCCTGCGTTGACCGCCCCTGGGGCCGCTACGTGCTCAACATGATCGCCGCGGCGCACCTCATACCTGTCGTGGATGGCGGCATTGCCGCCCGGCAGAACAGGCTGGGCCAACTCGCATCGGCCGACTGGCGCGCACACACGGTGGGCCCCGGTCGGGCCTGCCTCGAATGTCTCGGCCAGTATGACGCAGCGGCTGTTCAACTCGAAAGGGAAGGGTACCTGGACGACCCCACCTACATCTCCAACTTGCCTGCGGGCCATACCCTGAAGGCGCGCGAGAACGTGTTTACCTTCGCCATGTCTTGCGCCAGCTTTCAACTGATGCAGTTGCTCTCGCTGGTAGTCGATCCTCTGGGCAGAGCGAACGTAGGACCCCAATTGTACCACTTCGTGGGCGGGTACTTGGAGCCGCCGAGCCATCCCGACTGTAGGCAGGACTGCATCTTCCGCTCGTTCTTGGCTTTGGGAGATCACGTGCCCGTCGAGGTGACGGGCGACCGTCCAGGTGGCGCAGCGAATGAAGCCCAGCCGCAAACCGGCTCTGGATGCTGAGCCAAATCCACCCGGCCCGTGACGTAGGCAGTGCCTGAAGCTGCCTCGGCACGGTCCCAAAGCGGTCTCTCGGGACGTCAGCGAGGAGCCATGTTCAGGCTCCAGCCAAGCCCACGCGCTCGACCTTGCCCTCACCCCGAATCCAGTCCGGACTCCCCGGCTGCCTCGCCCCCGCCGGACCGCCCGCCCCATGCCCGAAAGCCGTCACCCCGACCGCCCGTCACGCGCCCGCCGCCGCCCTCCACGCACCGTAAATTACGGTGAAATACGGTGGTAACGACTACTTTGTGGACGAGTTGACACCCCGCCGCCGACCGCCCCCGGCGCCGATGACCGGGCGCCGGGTCCGGGGCGCCCCTCACCCCGCGTGGTGCGCCTTCACCAGGTCCAGGACGTGATGCAGGCTGTCGGCGATGGCGACGGCCAGGTCGCGCATCTCGTCGGTGGGGGCCAGGAGGTCGGGGACCATCACGGTCATCATGCCGGCGGCGTGGGCGGCGCGCACGCCGTTGTGGCTGTCCTCCAGCGCCAGGCACTCCTCGGGCGCGATGCCCAGCGCCGTGGCGGCGGCCAGGAAGGGGTCGGGGGCCGGCTTGCCGCGGGCGTAGTCGCCGCGGGCGATCACCGCGTCGAAGCGGGCCAGGACGCCGTTCGGCTCCAGGTGGTGGCGCACCGACTCGTGGCTGGACGAGGTGGCGATGGCGCGCGGGATCTTCAGCTCGTCCAGGTGGTCCAGCAGCTCGCGCACCCCGGCCTTCAGCAGGTCCTCGCCCAGGGTCATGACGCGGAACCGCTCGGTGGCGTCGGCGAACAGGGCCTCGCCGTCGTAGTCGGGGCCGTAGAACTCGGCCAGCAGGCCCAGGCTGTGGGCCAGGGGCGTGCCGATCATGCGGTTGAAGATCGCCTCGGGCAGCGGCGGCCCGCGGTCGGCGGCGGCGGCCAGGATGACGTCCTTGTAGCGGACCTCGGTGTCCAGCAGCAGGCCGTCCATGTCGAAGACGGCGGCGCGAATCGGATGGGGGAAGACCATGGACGCAACTATCCCAAGCGCGCCGCCACGCGAAGCGCCGCGTTACGCGCCGGTGGGTCCCGGCGCTCAGTCGGTGACGAATTCGTCCTGGCCATAGCCCTGGAAGTAGAGCAGCGCACGCAGGTCGGTGTGGTCCACCTTGGCGTCGGCCTGGGACGCCACGATGGGCTTGGCGCGATAGGCGACGCCCAGGCCCGCGGCCTCGATCATCGCCAGGTCGTTGGCGCCGTCGCCGATGGCCAGGGTCTGGTGCAGGCCAAGGCCAGCGGCCTGCGCCTCCTCGTTCAGGGCCTGCAGCTTGGCGGCGCGGCCCAGGATCGGCTCGCCCACCTGGCCGGTCAGGGCGGCGCCGTCGTCGATCAGGCGGTTGGCGCGCTGGGCGGCGAAGCCGGCGGCCGCGGCCACCCTACTGGTGAAGAACTCGAAGCCGCCGGACACCAGCACCGAGCGCGCGCCGTGCGCGGCCATGGTGCGCACCAGGGTCCGCGCCCCGGGGTTCAGGCGCACCCGCTCGTCATAGGTCCTTTGCAGGGCGTCGAGGCCCAGGCCCTTCAGCCTGGCCACCCGCTCACGCAACGCCGGCTCGAACTCCAGCTCGCCGCGCATGGCCCTCTCGGTGATGGCGGCGATCTCGGCCTTCAGGCCCGCGAAGTCGGCCAGTTCGTCCAGGCACTCGCAGCCGATGATGGTGGAGTCCATGTCGGCGATCAGCAGGCGCTTCTTGCGTCCCTCGGCGATCTGGGCGCAGACGTCGACCTTCATGTGGCCCAGGTGGCTTTCGGCGTGGGCGCGCAGGATGGTGGGGTCGGTCCCCTGGACCAGGATGTCGGCGGCGCCCTCGCCCAGGATGTCGGTGTCCTCCACCGGCCGGCCGGCCATGGCCACGGCCTCCAGGGCCATGGGCAGGGCCTCCTGCAGGGTGTCGTAGTCGGGCGTGACGAGGGTGAGCGCGAGCAGCATGGGTCCGGCCGGCTTTGACATGAAGGACGAGGCGCCCCGCATCTGGCTGATCGCCGGCCCCACGGCAAGCGGCAAGTCGGCGCTGGCCCTGCGCCTGGCCCAGGCCGTGGGCGGCGAGCTGATCAACGCCGACTCCATGCAGCTCTACGCCGACCTCCATGTGCTGACCGCCCGGCCGCCACGGGAGGAGACCCTGCTGGCGCCGCACCACCTGTTCGGCGTCGCCGACGCCGCCGACGGCTGGTCGGTGGGCCGCTGGCTGGATGCGGCCCGCGCCGTGCTGGACGACATCGCCCGCTGGCGGCGGGTGGCCATCGTGGTGGGGGGCACCGGCCTCTACTTCCGCGCCCTGACCCATGGCCTGGCGCAGATCCCACCCGTGCCGCGCGAGGTGGTGGACCGGCTGGCGGCCGAGGCCGGGGCGGCCGGCGAACTGGCCCTGCGCCCGCGCCTCGCCCGCCTGGATCCCGAGGCCGAGGCGCGCATCGAGCGCGGCGACACCCAGCGCCTGCTGCGCGCCCTGTCGGTGGCCGAACACACCGGCCGGTCCCTCACCGCCTGGCAGGCCGACACCAAGGCGACCCTGGCGCCGGGAACCTATGGCGCCGTGGTGCTGGAGCCGGACCGCGAGGCCCTCTACGCCCGCTGCGACGCGCGCCTGCAGGCGATGCTGGACGAGGGCGCCCTGGAGGAGGTTCGCGCCCTGATGGCCCGCCATCTCGACCCGGCCCTGCCGGCCATGAAGGCGGTGGGGGTGCGCGAGTTGGCCGAACACCTGGCCGGCCGCCTTTCGCTGGACGAGGCCCTGGCCCTGGCCCAGCAGGAGACGCGGCGCTACGCCAAGCGCCAGATGACCTGGCTGCGCAACCAGACGCCAAGTAGCGCGAATGGCGGCTGGCCGCGGCTCACCGCAATGGGCGCCGAGGACCAGTGGCGGCAATTCCTTGCCCTTAACCCCAGCTTGACGGGCCTTGGCTAGGATGGCATTCAGCGTTCCGAACGATTTGGAGCAAGGCGCATGCGCGCGATCGTACTTATCCGGCGGCCGTCCTCGACGGGGGTATGACGCCCCTCGCCGTTGTCGGTCGCGTATGCGCAAGGCCCCTAGCGGGCCTTTTTTCTTGCCCCATCACTCCCCCGGATCAAAGTTCGTCCCATGACCGCCCACCCCGCCATTGAAGCCTCCGAATCCGGCGCCGCCGCCGAAATCATGACCGGCGCCGAGATCGTCGTCCGCGCCCTGGTCGACCAGGGGGTGACGGACCTGTTCGGCTATCCCGGCGGCGCGGTGCTGCCGATCTACGACGCCCTGTTCCACGAGCCGCGGCTGAAGCACGTGCTGGTCCGCCACGAGCAGGGCGCCACCCACGCGGCCGAGGGCTACGCCCGCTCCACCGGCAAGCCGGGCGTGGTCCTGGTCACCTCCGGCCCCGGCGCCACCAACGCCATCACCGGCATCGTCGACGCCCTGATGGACTCGATCCCCCTGGTGGTCATCACCGGCCAGGTCCCCACCCACCTGATCGGCACCGACGCCTTCCAGGAGTGCGACACCGTCGGCATCACCCGCTCGTGCACCAAGCACAACTACCTGGTGAAGAACGCCGCCGACCTGCCGCACGTGCTGCACGAGGCGTTCAAGATCGCCACCACCGGCCGCCCCGGCCCGGTGGTCATCGACATCCCCAAGGACGTCCAGTTCGCCAGCGCCCCCTACGTCGGGCCCGACAAGGCGCGCTCCAGCCATAACTATCACCCGCAGACCCAGGGCGACCCCGGACGCATCGCCGAGGCCGTGGCCCTGATCGCCGGCGCCCAGCGCCCGATCCTCTACACCGGCGGCGGCGTCATCAACGCCGGCGTCGGGGCCAGCAAGCTGCTGCGCGAGTTCGCCAAGCTGACCGGCGCGCCGGTGACCTCGACCCTGATGGGCCTGGGCGCCTTTCCCGCAGACGACCCGGCGTGGCTGGGCATGGTCGGCATGCACGGCGCCTTCGAGGCCAACCACGCCATGCACGACTGCGACGTCATGGTGGCCATCGGCGCGCGCTTCGACGACCGGGTGACGGGACGCCTCGACGCCTTCTCGCCCGGCTCCAAGAAGATCCACATCGACATCGACCCCTCCTCCATCGGCAAGGTCGTGCGCGCCGACATCGGCATCCTGGGCGACGCCGGCGAGGTGCTGGAGCAGATGATCGCCGCCTGGAAGAAGCAGAAGGCGCCCGCCCAGGCCGCGCGCCTGAAACCCTGGTGGGACCAGATCGACCGCTGGCGCGCCCGCAACGGCTTCGCCTACCGCCCCTCGTCCAGCATCATCAAGCCGCAGTACGCCATCGAGCGCCTCTACGAGCTGACCCGCGGCCGCGACACCTACATCACCACCGAGGTCGGCCAGCACCAGATGTGGGCGGCCCAGTTCTTCAAGTTCAACGAGCCCAACCGCTGGATGACCTCCGGGGGCCTGGGCACCATGGGCTACGGCCTGCCCGCCGCCGTGGGCGTGCAGATGGCCCACCCCGACGCCCTGGTCATCGACATCGGCGGCGACGCCAGCGTGCAGATGACCATGCAGGAGATGTCGACGGCGATCCAATACGACCTGCCGATCAAGATCTTCATCCTCAACAACGAATGGATGGGCATGGTCCGCCAGTGGCAGCAGCTGCTGCACGGCGAGCGCTACAGTCACTCCTATTCCGAGAGCCTGCCGGACTTCGTGAAGCTGGCCGAGGCGTTCGGCGCCGTGGGCCTGCGCGCCGAGCACCCGGACGAGTTGGACGCCAAGATCATGGAGATGATCGAGACGCGCCGCCCGGTGCTCTTCGACTGCCGCGTCGAGCGGGCCGAGAACTGCTTCCCCATGATCCCCTCGGGCAAGGCCCACAACGAGATGATCCTGGGCGAGGAGGTCACCGACATCGGCGCGGTCATCGACGACGCCGGCCGCAAGCTGGTGTGATGACCGCCCCGGCCAAGCCGCTCAAGGCGCCCTTGGCCGTACTCTTCGACCTGGACGGCACCCTGGCCGACCGCGCCGCCGCGCTGGCGCGCTACTGCCGCCTGTTCGTGGGCGACTTCGGCGAGGCGCTGGGCCCGGAGGTCGACGCCGTGCAGGTGGAAGGCGCCATCCTGGCGGTGGACGACGGCGGCGCCCTACCCCGCCGCGACCTGGCGGTCGTCCTGGCTTCCGCCCTGCCCTGGCGCGCGCCGGTGTCGTCCGAGACCCTGCTGCGCCACTGGAACGAACGCTTCGGCGCCGTGGCCACGCCTTTTCCTGACGTTTGCGGGGTGATCGACGCCCTGGAGGCCCGCGCCATCGGGCTCGGCCTGGTCTCCAACGGCGGCGCGGCCATGCAGTGGTCCAAGGTCCAGGCGCTCGGCCTCGCGCCGCGCCTGGGGGCCGTGGTGATCTCCGAGGAGGTGGGCGTCGCCAAGCCCGACCCTGCCATCTTCCACCTCGCCCTGGACCGGCTGGGCGTGGCGGCGGCGGACGCGTGGTTCGTCGGCGACAACCCCGACGCCGACGTCCGCGGGGCCGAGGCCGCCGGCCTGACCGCCTTCTGGGTGGCGACCGGCATGTCCTGGGACGGCGAGGCGCCGCCCCGGCGCTGCCTGACCCGCCTGGGCGACCTGATGGCCCACCTGGCCTGAGCCTCGCCGAATCTGCTTGGTCGGACGGACGACGGTGCTAGGAAGCGGCGACGAGATGAGGACGACAGATGACCGTTGAACCCCCGGCTTCGGCCTATGACATGGGCCACGCCGTCGAAGCCGAGGCGCTGGCCACCTTCGCCGTGCTGGTGGACAACGAGCCGGGCGTCCTGCACCGGGTCGTCGGCCTGTTCGCGGCGCGCGGCTACAACATCGAGAGCCTGACCGTCGCCGAGACCGATCCCAGCGCCCATACCAGCCGCATCACCATCGTCACCCGCGGCACGCCGCACGTGCTGGCCCAGATCGAGGCCCAGCTCCAGAAGATGGTCTCGACCCGGCACGTCCAGAACGTCACCAAGGACCCCAACGGTGTCGAGCGCGAACTGGCCCTGATCAAGGTGCGTGGGGTCGGCGCCGAGCGGGTCGAGGCGCTGCGCATCGCCGACATCTTCCGCGCCCGGGTCATCGACACCACCATCGAGAGCTTCATCTTCGAGCTCACCGGCGCGCCCTCCAAGATCGCCAAGTTCGTCGACCTGATGCGCCCGCTGGGCCTGGTCGAGGTGTCCCGGACTGGCGTCCTCTCCATCGACCGCGGCGTCGCCCGCCTCTGACCGCCCGTGATGAACGCCGCCAAATCTGAATGCCTCCAATCTGGGCGATAGAAAACCTGGCCCTGAAAATTCAAAAAGTGGGTGTGACCCCGCCGGCGAACAGGATAGATAGATCATCGTCCCTTCTGGGGGCGTTCCTCCCAAAAACGACTGGGCCACGCTGAACGGCGTGGCCCGTTTCTTTTTCGGCTTGGAATTTCCTTGCGGATCAGTCGTCGGCGGCCACGCCCCGCGTCACGGGCGCCGTCCACCCCTCTTCCAGGCTCTTCAGGGGATGCGATGCCGTCACCTGGCCCATGAAGGGCGCCATGATGCCGTAGCCCAGCATGGTCTTCAGCTCGGGCGACATGGCGCGCACGCGCGCCTTGGGCGCGGCGAGATAGAAATTCTCCTGCGTCCGGGCCCAAGGCTCGCAATACTGGTTGGTGAAGGCGAGCCGCGGCGCGTCGCTGTGGTTCGCGCCGGCGCCATGGATCAGGGTGCCCTGGAAGATGGCGATCGCGCCGGCCGGCATCTCCAGCGAGAACAGGCCCTCGGTCAGCGGCGTGCGCCGCCCGGCGTGGATCGCCTCGCGCGCCGCGTTCACCTGGTCCAGCGTCCAGCGATGGCTGCCGGGCAGCATGACCGTGCCGCCGTTCTGGGCCGTGAAAGGGTCGATGGCGCCGATGACGCTCATGCTGATCGCCGGACGCGGCCGGGGGATCGGATAGAAGCTGTCGTCGAAGTGCAGGGACTGGGCCTGCTCGCCCGGATAGATGCAGATGGCGTGGCTGGCGCTGAGCAGATAGCCGGGCTTGAGGAACCCATCCAGCACCGCCATCAGCCGAGGATCGTCGGTGATGTCCTCGAAGACCCGGCCTCGCGCGACCAGGGTGTAGACCCGCTCGGTCTTCAGGCCCTCGAAGGCGTTGCGCCCACGATAGCGGCCGAGCCAGGGCTCGACCCCGGCGCGGAAGGCCGACAGGCGGTCCGCATCCAGGAAGTTCTCGACGATCGTGTAGCCATCACGGTGAAGGCGCGCGATATGGCCGGCGACGTCGAAGCCGGCGGGCATGGGTCGTCCGGTAGGGGCTTGGCCGTCCATGTCGGCCTCCATTGCTTCGGCTTGTTGGACAGGCCCCAGGCTACGCGCCCAAGGCGGGGCTTGCTAGCGCGGCCAGGGCGGCGGCAAGCTCGGCGGAACATCAGGGAGCTTCGCATGAAACGCCTCTTCGCCGCGGCGGGCCTCACCGCCGTCATCGCCGCCGCGCCGGCCACCTGGGCCAAGACCCCGGTCGAGTCCACCGCCGACGCCGTGCGGGCGGCCGATACGGCCTTCGCCGCCCGCGCCCAGGTGGTCCCTACCGCCCAGGCCTTCCGCGAGTTCATGGACGAGACCGACGGCCTGCAGTTCGGCGAGGGCGCGCCGGCGCGCGGCTCGGCGGCGATCTACGCCGCCATGGGCGGTGACGCGCCGCAGCACAGCCGGCTGGAGTGGAGCGTCACCGACGCCTGGGGTTCGGCCGGCGGCGACCTGGGCGTCACCACCGGGACCTGGAAGGCCAGCGCCCTGGATGGCTCGCGCCCGCCGGTC
>JAFEEA010000131.1 GCA_018241335.1 Pseudomonadota bacterium | reverse complement strand
AACAGCAACAACATCGCGCCGATGGTCGCGCCGACAAAGCCCACGATCTGTTGAGGACTGGGTTGTTGGCCCGCATTGCGCACCAGGCCCAGGAAGGCCGTTACGAGGGTCGAGCCGAACAGGGCCAGGATCAGGCAGATATAGCCCGCAGTGACGACGCCCCACATCAGGACAGACAAGGGTCGGCGCCCGATCATCCTCAGTCCGGCCGTCGCCGCATCGCCGATCTGAATCGCAGCCATCGCCTCGCCCCGCTTCGTTTGGAAGCGGCAGCATAGGCGCCAAACGTTCCGCCGCGCCACTTTCCCGCGCGTTGCCAGAGGCGTAGAACCGCCGGCCATGTCGACCCCCACCGCAACCCAAGCCCCCATCCACGTCATCGGCGGCGGCCTCGCCGGCTCGGAAGCCGCCTGGCAGGCCGCCCAGGCGGGCGCCCGGGTTGTGCTGCACGAGATGCGCCCTGTGGTCGGCACGCCGGCCCACCAGACCGACAAGCTGGCCGAGCTGGTCTGCTCCAACTCGTTCCGTTCCGACGACTGGGCCTACAACGCCGTCGGCCTGCTACACGCCGAGATGCGCCGCTGCGGCTCGCTGATCATGGCTTGCGGCGACGAGCATCAAACCCCCGCCGGCGGCGCCCTGGCCGTGGACCGGGAGGGCTTTTCCCAGGCCGTGACGGACCGCCTGCTAGCGCATCCGAACATCACGCTCGAACGGGGCGAGGTCGCGGGCCTGCCGCCGGCCGACTGGACCAACGTGGTGGTGGCCACCGGCCCCCTCACCTCTCCGGCCCTGACCCAGGCGGTGCTGGCGCTGACCGGCGAGGATCAGCTCAGCTTCTTCGACGCCATCGCCCCCATCGTCCACGCCGAGACCATCGACATGGACGTGGCCTGGCGCCAGTCGCGCTATGACAAGGAAGGCCCCGGCGGCGATGCGGCGGCCTACATCAACTGCCCGATGAATCGCGAGCAGTACGAGGCCTTCGTCGACGCCCTGCTGGCCGGCCCCAAGACCGAGTTCAAGGACTGGGAGAACGTCCCCTATTTCGATGGCTGCCTGCCCATCGAGGTGATGGCCGAGCGGGGCCGCGAGACCCTGCGCTATGGCCCGATGAAGCCCATCGGCCTGACCAATCCGCACAAGCCGGACGAGAAGGCCTGGGCCGTCGTCCAGCTTCGCCAGGACAACGCCCTGGGCACCCTGTGGAACATGGTCGGCTTCCAGACCAAGCTGAAGCATGGCGCCCAGACCGAGATCTTCCGGACCATCCCGGGGCTGGAAAAGGCGGTGTTCGCGCGCCTGGGCGGCTTGCACCGCAACACCTTCCTCAACAGCCCGCGCCTGCTGGACCGCCAGCTGCGCCTCAAGGCCGACCCGCGCCTGCGCTTCGCGGGCCAGGTCACCGGCGTGGAGGGGTATGTAGAGAGCGCCGCCATCGGCCTCATGGCCGGCCGCTTCGCCGCCGCCCAGGCCCGGGGCGAGAGCCTGGAGACGCCGCCGGACACCACCGCCCTGGGCGCCCTGATCGCCCACGTCACCGGCGGACACCTTGATGGCGGAAAGGGCTCCTTCCAGCCCATGAACATCAACTATGGCCTGCTGCCGCCCATGGAGGCGCCCAAGCGCGACCCCGAGGGCAAGCGCTTCGCCCGCGGCGACCGCGGCCGGGCCAAGAAGAAGGCCATGAGCGAGCGGGCCCTGGCGGACCTGGCGGCGTGGCTGGGCGAAGCGGCAGCCGCCGACGCGGCCTGACCTCTTAAACCCGCCCCCGCAGCGAGGCCCACAGCAGCCGCGCCCGCTTGCCGAAGTCGGAGGCGGTGGCGCCCCGCAGCGCCGACGTCGCGAGCGCCCCGACCGCGGCGGCAGGAAAGGCGGCGGTGGTGACCGGCTTGGCGCGGCGATGGCCGGCCAATGCCCTCCGCGAAGCCTCGCGTGCTGCCGGCTCTTCGGCCAGCCCGAACCGGGCCGCGTGCGCCAAGGCCCAGGCCTCCGCGGCCAGCGCCGCCGCGTCGACGGGGCTGGCGGGATCGAGCACCTGGGCGCTCAGCCTCGCCGCCGCGCCCGCCGTGCCGCCCGCCCAGGCCGCCAGCTCCACCGGGTCCAGGACCCGCTTGTCCAGCTCCACGTATCGGGCGTCGATCAGCCCTTCCAGCGCCTCGCGCGGCAGGCCATGGCGGCGGACGACGTCGGCCAGGGCCAGGGCGGTGGGGTGGCGGCGCACCGGCCTGCCGGCGAACGTCTCGTCCAGCGCCTCGCGCCACCACGTCAGGCGGATTTCGCCCACCAGGGCGTTGGACGCGCGGCGGGGCGCGCGGGCCAGTTCCAGGTCGAAAGCCAGCAGCGCGACCACGTCCGCCCGCGCCTGGGCGTCGGCGATCAGGCGGCTGGCGAGCCAGCGGTCGGGATCGCCCCGGCGCACCACCTCGTCCAAGTCATCCAGCGCCTCGGTGTCCTCCGGCTCGGCCATGGCCCCTCAATAGCAAAGGGCCCGCCGGTTGGGGCGGGCCCTTCGGTCGAAGTCTTCGACAGTTCGGGCTAGCCGAACAGCGTTTGGTACATCGCCATCGCGGTCAGCATCGGCAGCGACAGCAGGGTGTTGGTGCGCGAGGCCAGCATGGCGATGCGGCCAGCCTTGGCCTTGGCGTCGGCGTCGGCTTCCTTGATGCCCAGCGCGATCTTCTGGTTCGGCCAGATCACGCCCCAGACGTTCAGGAACATGATCAGCGCCAGGTAGATGCCGATGCCCATCAGGGTGTAGCCGCGATCGTCGGGGCCGTAGCCGCCGGCGAAGCCGAAGGTGAAGACCTCGGCCGCGTACTGGTGGCCGCGCAGGCTGGCCAGGCCGATGCCGGCCACCACGGTGCACAGCGCCGCCCAGCGGAACCAGAACAGCGCTTCCGGGGCCACATACTTGGAGACGGCCGGCTTCAGCTCGGCCGGGATCGCGGGCATGACCCGGATCTGCACGAAGTTGAAGTAGTAGAGCAGGCCGATCCAGAGGATGCCGAAGAACACGTGCATCCAGCGGAACACCGCCTGCCAGAACTGGCCGTCGAAATGGCCATGCACCTGGCCGAACGACACGATCATGATCAGCGCCAGGATGACGCTGAGGATCATGGTGTTGCGGAAGTTGGAAAGTAAGCCGGCCATGCCGCGCCCCCTGTAAGCGAGTCCTTGCCCTGTTGACCTTGGCATACCGCCTTTCCTGGCGAGCGCAAAGGATTCGCGAGCGCCTCGCAGGTTCAGACGGCGACGAGGGCCGTGGCGAAGCGGCGGCCTTCGGAGGCCAGGACGTTGTGCATGCGGGCGGCCGCTTCGGTGGACATGAACTCCAGGCCGATGCGGGCCGCGCGCAGCGCCTCGCGAATCTCGCGCGGCGGCAGGGCCTGGACGGGGCCCGTGCCCAGCAGGACGAACTCCGAGATCACCGGCCCGGCGTCGATGACCGCCTGCAGGGCGTTCAGGGTCAGCGCCGCCAGCGAGGCTACCGGCCAGTCCATCGGCGCGTCGTCGAGAATCAGCAGCGAGCCCGGCCGCCAGACGCCGGAGACGCGAAAGCCGCCATCCCCATAGGCGTCGATGGAGGGCGGCTGGCGCATCCTAGAGCCGGGTGCGGACCGGCTCGATGGGCGTGGCGTCGGCGTCGTCGCGCTTGGCGCCCCACAGCAGGATCACCGGCAGGGCGACGTAGATCGACGAATAGGTGCCGATGATGATCCCGAAGGCCATGGTGAAGACCAGGGAGAAGAGCGGGTTGCCCGGGTCGACCAGGGCGCCCGACAGCGCCAGCAGCGCGGTGGTGCCGGTGATCAGGGTCCGCGACAGGCGCTCGTTCTCCGACAGGTTGATCACGTCCCGCAGAGGCGTCGTCTTGAACTTGCGCAGGTTCTCGCGCAGCCGGTCGAAGCTGATCACCTTCTCGTTCATCGAATAGCCGATGACGGTCAGCAGGGCGGCGATGGAGGTCATGGAGACCTCGATCCGAGTCACCGACAGCAAGCCGACGGTCAGGACGATGTCGTGGAACAGGGCCAGGATCGCGCCCAGGCCGAACTGCAGCTGGAAGCGGAACCAGATGTAGAACAGCATCAGCAGCAGGGCGATGCCAAGGGCCTTGATGCCGCCCCACATCAGCTCGCCGGACACCTTGGGCCCCACCGTCGACTGGCCGGTGACCTTCAGGCCGACGAACTTCTGCTGCAGCTTGGTGGCGACGTAGGTGGCGGCGGCGTTGGAATCCATCCCGTCCACCGAGCGGAATCGCACCTCGAACGTGTTGGCCGCCCCTACGCCCTGCACCTCGGGGTCATGGGCGCCGATCTGGGCCATGGTGGAACGGATGGCGCCCAGCGGGGCCGGCCCCGGGGTCGTCGCCTCCATGGTGGTGCCGCCGGCGAAGTCGACGCCGAAATTCATGCCCTGGGTCGCGATCGAGGCGATCGAGCCGACGATCAGGATCGCCGACAGGATGGCGGCAAATGGAGCCAGGCCCACGAAGTTGAAGTGGGTGTGCCGGGGAACAAGCTTGATGAGAGGCCAGAACTTCATGACTTGGTCCTCACGCGATCGGCAGGGCCTTGGGCCGCGCGAAGCGGAACCAGAGGCCGATCAGGAGCTGGGTGACCACGATGGCGGTGAACACCGAGGTGATGACGCCGATGGATAGGGTCCAGGCGAAGCCCTTCACCGGCCCGGCGCCGAACTGGAACATGATCAGGGCCGAGATCATGGTGGTGACGTTGGCGTCGAGGATCGAGACCATGGCCCGGCGATAGCCGGTATCCGCCGCCGCCATGGGTGTTCGCCCGGCATTGGCCTCGTCGCGCATCCGCTCGTAGATCAGCACGTTGGCGTCGACGGCCACGGCCATGGTCAGGATCAAGCCCGCGATGCCCGGCAGGGTCAGGGTGGCCTGGGTCATCGACAGGGCGCCGATCATCATCAGCACGTTGATGACCAGGGCGATGGCCGCATAGACCCCGAACATGCCGTAGGCGACGATGATGAAGGCGAAGATCGCCGCCGCGCCGATTCCGAGCGATATCTCGCCGGCCCGCACCGCGTCGGCGCCGAGCTGGGCGCCCACCGTGCGCTGTTGCTCCACCTTCAGGGGCGCCGGCAGGGCGCCGGACTTCAGCAGGATGGAGAGTTGCGTCGCGCTCTCGGCCGTGAAGTTGCCGGTGATGATGCCGTTGCCGGCGGTGATCGGCGAGTTGATCACGGGGGCCGAGATAATCTTCTTGTCGAGCACGATGGCGAAGGGCTTGCCGATGTTCTCGGCAGTGATGCGCCCGAACTTGTGCGCGCCTTCGCCGTTGAAGGCGAAGCTGACTGCCGGGCGGCCGTTCTCGTCGTTGGTGAAGCCCGCCCGGGTCAGCATCTCGCCGGTGACGACGGCGCGCTTGGCGACCACATAGCCGGCGGAGTGGCCGTCCTCGCTCGGCAGGTATTCGTCATAGGCGGGGATGCGGCCGGCGGCGATGTCCTCGGGCGGCACCGTCTGGTCGACCATTTGGAAGGTCAGCTTGGCGGTCTTGCCGATCACCGCCTTGAGCTTCTCCGGATCGCTCTCGCCCGGCGCCTCGACGACGATGCGGTTGGTCCCCTGCTGGGTGATGCCGGGCTCCTTGGTGCCCAGGGCGTCGATCCGGCGGCGGATGATCTCGATGGACTGCTTGACCGCCGAGCGGGCCGCGTCGTCGGCGGCCTCCGGCACATAGGCTACCTGGATCGACTGGTCGGACGCTGTCTTGACGGTGATGTCGCGCGCGCCGTTGGCCAGCTTGCCGCCAAGCCCCGTGTTCAGGTCCTTGAACGCCGCCGGGACCTGCGTCGGATCCTTCAGCCGCACCACGACCGTGTCGCCGACCAGGCCCAGTTGGGTGGTCTCGAAGTTGAGCGTGCGCATGTGCTGGCGCACGTCCTCGGTCAGGTTGGTCAGCCGCTCCTTGTTCAGGGCGTCCGTGTCCACCTCAAGCAGCAGCGACGAGCCGCCCTGCAGATCGAGGCCGAGGTTCAGCTTCTGGTGCGGCAGCCAGCCCGGCATGCTGTCCAGGGTCGCCTGGGGCAGCACATTGGGCAGGGTGAAGAGGATGCCGAAGACCAGCGACAGGGCGACGGCGATGATCTTCCAGCGGGAGAGGGCGAGCATGGTCTAGGTCGGGCCCGGATCAGGACTTGGCGTCGTTCGCCGGCGCCGGCTCTCCGCGGGTGCGGACGTCCTGCACCATCGCCTTGATGACCTTGACGGTGACGTTCTGCGCGATCTCGACGCCCAGCTCGACGTCTTCGACCCGCACCACCTTGCCCAGCATGCCGTTGTTCAGCACCACGGTGTCGCCGCGCTTGATCGCCTTGATCTGCTCGGCGTGTTCGCGCTGGCGGCGCTGCTGCGGGCGGATCATCATGAAGTAGAAGAGGCCCACCAGGATGATCGGAAAGCCGATCGTCGAGAGCATGTCCGGGCCCAGCAGGCCTCCCAGCCCGCCGGCGGCGGGGGCGGCGGCGGCCAGGACGAGGGCGGTCGTAGCGGTCATAGTCTCTCCGGAATCCCGATGGCGAGGCGCCGTCCCGGCGGCCCCTCGCGAAGTCGGCGGAAGCTATGCGCTCGCCTGCCCTTTTGCAATGCGGCCATCAAGGCTAGTACCGCGCGCATGGAAACGGACCTGTCCGCCGAACTGAGGCGCATCGCCGACGCCCTTGAGCGCCTGGCGCCGCCGGCCCCTCCCCGCCCGGACTTCGCCGGCGCCCGGCTCTTCCGCCATGACGCCGCAACCGGCGCCTTCATCGCCGCCCCCGACTACGCCCTGCCCCTGGACCTGCTGATCGGGGTGGAGCGCCAGAAGGGCCGGCTGGTGGAGAACCTGCGCCGCTTTTCCCTGGGCCTGCCGTCGAACCACGCCCTGCTGTGGGGCGTTCGCGGTACGGGCAAGAGCTCCCTGGCCAAGGGCGCCTTCATGGAGGTCGCGCATGGCGCGCCTTTGATGCGCCTGGTGGAGATCGACCGCGACGAGGTCGCCGCCCTGCCTGCCCTGTTCGAACTGCTGCGCGGGCGCGAGGAACGTTTCGTGGTGCTCTGCGACGACCTGTCGTTCGAGGACGGCGCGGCCGCCGCCAAGGCGCTGAAGTCGGCGCTGGAGGGGGGCGTCTCCGGCCCGCCCGAGAACACCCTCTTCGTCGCCACTTCGAACCGTCGCCACCTGATGCCGCGCGACCACATCGAGCATCGCGGCGCCATCGCGGCCGCCGAGGACGCCGAGGAAGAAGTGTCGGTGTCCGACCGCTTCGGCCTTTGGATCGGCTTCCCGCCCATGGACCAGGCGGCCTACCTGGCCGCCATCCACACCTATGCCGAGCGGTTCGGCCTCACCCGCGACGACCTCGATCGCCGCGCCCTGCAATGGTCGCAGCTGCGCGGCAGCCGCTCGGGCCGCGTCGCCTGGCAGTTCATCCGCGACCTGGCCGGCGAGATGGGCAAGGCCCTGCCGGTGTAGGGACTAACCTCCTCCTGCCCGCTCCCTCTCCTCCCGCTCACCCCGGCGAAGGCCATGGTCCAGGTTGGCCGCTCAAGTTTCCACCAGCCAAACCCTGGATCGGACCGCGCCGCCGGCATTTTTGGTAGTGGAGAGGCTTCCCTGGGCCCCGGCTTTCGCCGGGGTGAGCGGATTTGAGGGCTTGAACAAAGGCGCGTTGATTCCCCTCCCGCATGGCCACAGCCAAATGAAAAGGCCCGGACCGATCGCTCGGCCCGGGCCCTTCGGTTGGGTCTAGATCAGGCTGGGATCAGAACTCTTCCCAGCCGTCCTCGATCTGGGTCTGCAGGGCGGCGGCCATGGCCTGGCGCCCAGAACCCACCGCCTTCAGCACGCGCTCGTTGCGCGCGGGCTGGGCCGGCGGCGGGGCGGCCGGACGGCTGCGAGCCGCCTGGAAGTCCTCGCCGGTCTGGCTGATGGTGAACCGGCCGAGCAGGCGGGCCAGCTCGTTGGCTTCCTGCAGCAGGGAGTGGCTGGCCGCGGTGGACTCTTCCACCATGGCCGCGTTCTGCTGGGTCACCTGGTCCATCTGGTTGATGGCGGTGTTCACCTGGCCCAGGCCGTCGGCCTGTTCCTGGGCGGACGACGCGATCTCGTTCACCACCTGATTGATCTCGTTGATCTGGGTGACGATGCGTTCCAGGGCCTTGCCGGCCTCGCCGACCAGCTTCACGCCCTGGTCGACCTGGCCACTGGAGGCGGTGATCAGCTTCTTGATTTCCTTGGCCGCCTCGGCCGAGCGCTGGGCCAGGGCCCGCACTTCGGAGGCGACGACCGCGAAGCCGCGGCCCGCCTCGCCGGCCCGAGCCGCCTCGACGCCGGCATTCAGCGCCAGAAGGTTGGTCTGGAAGGCGATCTCGTCGATCACCCCGATGATCTGGCTGATCTCCTTGGACGAGCCCTCGATCTCGTTCATCGCCGACACCGCGCCGCGCACCACTTCACCGGAGTGGGTGGCGTCGGTCTTGGTGGCGGTGACCACTTCGCGAGCATGCTTGGAGCCGTCGGCCGTGGTCTTCACCGTGGCGGTGATCTCGTCCAGAGCCGCGGCGGTCTCTTCCAGGGCGGCGGCCTGCTGCTCGGTGCGGCGCGACAGGTCGTCGGACGCGGCGCTGATCTCGTTGGAGCCGCTCTGGATGCCGGCCGTGGCGTGGGAGATCACGCGCAGGGTGTCTTCCAGCTGGGTGATGGCGCCGTTGAAGTCGGTGCGCAGCTTGGCGTACTCGCCGGGGAATTCGGCGTCGATGCGGTAGGTCAGGTCGCCGGAGGCGAGGCGCTCCAGGCCGCCGGCCAGGTTCGACACCACCAGGGCCTGTTCCTTCGCCTGCTGGGCGGCGGCGGCTTCCTTGGATCGGCGCTCTTCCTCGGTCATGTTGCGGGCCGCTTCCTGGTCGGCGCGCAGCTGTTCCAGGTGAAGCTGGTTGTCGCGGAACACCACCAGGCCCTTCACCACGGCGCCGAGTTCGTCCTTGCGCTCCAGAGAGGCCAGATCGACGCTGTTGTTGCCGGCCGCCAGGGTCTCGGTGGCCTTGGCGATCTGCATGATCGAGCGGCGCGTGGTCAGGACGGTGATGGCCGAGATGGCGCCGACCACGGCCAGGGTCGCCAGACCGGCCAGGACGGTCATCGTCACCGCCGTGTTGGCGTCATCCTCGGTCGCCTTGGCGCGGGCGTTGGTGGCGGCCTTGGCGGCGTCCAGCGCCTTGCCGAGGGTCACCGTCATCTGCGCGTAGCTGTCCTCGAAGGGCGAGACGAAGCCGGCGGCGGCCTGGAAGTCGGCGCCGACCATGCCGCCCACGACGTCCACCGCGCTGCGGGTGTCGCTGAGTTGCTTGATCAGTTGGTCGAAGACCGGACGCTGGTTGGCGGGTTCGGCGGCGCGGATCGCCTTCACCTCGGTGGTGATCGAGTCGAATTCCTTGAGCAGGCCCTGCATCTGACCATCGACCTTGTCCTTGTCGATGTTGGCGGCCGCGTGGGTGAGGATCATGTAGAGCTCACCGTGCGCCGCGGCGATGCGGCGGGAAACGTCCTGCATCCGCATGGCCGCCGGCATGTCCGACGTGACCACGTGGCTCAGCGCCGACGCTTCATTCTTCTGCACGAAGATGCTGCCGCCCGCGAGCAAGGCGAACATCATCAACGCGATAGCCGGCGCGAACCCGATCTTGACGATCATCGGCACGTCCGAAAGCCGAAACCCCTTCATTATTCCGCCCCAAGCGAGTCGCCGGCCCAACTCCGGCTCGGGCATATTCAGGGTACATTGCTAACGGAACCTAACCATAGCTTTTATAAATGGTAACCAGGCCCAATTCTCTATCGTAAATGAATAGTTACCAGATATTCGAAAACACTGTTCTCTATAGTTCGTGTCAAAAAATTGGCGGTGATGTTTGTTATTAACCTTTGCATGGCATCAAACGTCACCGTCCAATTTTATCGAGGAGAAGCGGATGAAAAACTCAATCGCGATTGCCGGGGGAATTATCGGCAGCTTTCTTATCGCCGGCACGTCGCTGGCTGACGGCGGGTTCTCCGCCCACGTGAGCCAATGTGTGGAAAAATTCGCCAACCCGGCCATGGGCGCGAGCGTCATGCTCGAATGCACCGCCGCGGAAGGCAAGCTCGCCGACTGCAAGGTCGTCGAAAACAGCGTGCCCGGTAAGGGTTTCGACAAGGCCGCCATGTGCGTGGCTACGTTCCTCCCGATGGGTTCCAAGACCGGCACGGTCCGCGTGCCCGTCAAGTTCCAGCCCGCGGCCTAAAAGAGCCGATCGGTCCTGGACGGGGCTGAAGCGCCCCCCGACGCCACAGGGTGTCGGGGGGCGTTTCGCGTTTGAGGGCCAGGAAGCGCGCAGCCCGCGCACCCAATGCGCCACGCCGAAAAGAAGAAAGCCGCCGCGCAACCAGCGCCGGCGGCTTTTGCAGCTATGGGGTCATCTAAGCCGTTCAGGCGGCGGACTGGGTCGCGGGCCTTGGATTGTTCCCGATCCTCAGTCGCTTCTCCGCCTCCATGATCCGCGCGCAGAGAACGTCCAGCTCCGACTCCAGCGAGAAGCTCGAATAGGCCTTCACCTCGCTGAGGGCGACCTGGGCCCTGGGCAGCATTTCGCAATAGCGCTTCCAGGCGACATGCGCTTCGCGCGCGCTCCACTTGGAGTGCGTGAGCGGCTTCCACAGATCCAGGCGCATCAATTCGTCGCGGCTGTCGCGCATCACCGGCAGGCAGGTGTAGAGGAACAGGAACGCCGGCGTGGCGTGCGACTGCACTTCCGGGCGTACGGCCAGACGCCAGGCGCGGAAAGCCATCAGGAACGTCTCGCGCCGCTTTTCATCGGCGGGCAGCCAGATGGCGTTGCGATTGACAAGCTTGTCGGCGGTCTTGACCTCGTTGGCCACCTTGTCCGGCGAGGCGCCCTCGTTCATGGCGCGCAGGATCGGCTGCAACGGCGTCGCCAGGGTGCTCGACAGGGCGCTGACGCTGACCGTCTCGCCGTTCAGCGTCGCCCACTGGCCAAAGCCGCCGTTGCTGGCGCTGGGCGGCCGGGGGGGCGCCGGCCTGGGCTTGGTGCCGGGCGGGGCCCAATGCACCTTGCCGGGTCCATAACTCTTCTCGTGTTCGTAGATCGGCATGAGCAGATGCGTCGGGCTGGGGCACGGGCCCACATCCAACAGGAACTGCTTGAAAGCCTTCCACTCGGAGGCGACGCCGAGCCCGCGACGGAGCATCATGCTGCGATGGGTGTCCGCCTCTCGACGGAACTTCTCCATCAGCTCGCGCATCTCCATGCGGCTGACCTGTCGTCGCCAATCCGGCGACACGTTCTGCTCTAAGGCTTCAGACAACGCGGCGCTCCCCAGTTCGGGCACAATGCCGCACTAGTCTTAAGCAACCTTTAGGGCCGCGAGGACCTAAACGCCTGATCCGCCAATACTTTCACGATCCGCGTCTGGATTCGCGCTATCCTCGAACGACCGGGATCGGATCAACCGCACTTCACGGCCGTGACAGCGCCGGTGGCGGCGTCGAACAGCACGGTCTGGCGGCTTGGCACGAAGTCCTGCGTCATCGGGCAGGTCGTGCACACGACACGCCGCATCCCCGGCCGCAAGGGGATGGGGATTTCGGTCTTCT
>JAFEEA010000130.1 GCA_018241335.1 Pseudomonadota bacterium | reverse complement strand
GCGACCGGCGGGCGGGCTGTCGCTGCCGTTGCTGCGGGACTAGGGGAAGAACCGGCGAGAGTCAGGTTCCGACCAGGAACGACTGTCGAGACATCGCGCCGTCAGACTGCTAGACCACGCGCGTGGGTTGGGCGGCGTCGCACATTCAACGACTTGCGAACGGCGAGACCGTGCAATTCCGGCCGCGAGGCCACTCCATGGCAGGTCGCATTTCTTCCGGTCAGCTTTGCACCGTTGAACCTGTCAGCCCCGACGCCTTGAGAGTGAATGACATCGTCCTCTGCAAGGTGCGTGGCAACGAGTACCTGCACATCGTCAAGGCCATCCAAGGCCCCAGATTCCAGATCGGAAATAATCGAGGCGGCATCAACGGATGGATCACCGCGTCGGGGATATTCGGTCGGTGCGTGCGCGTAGAAGACTAGGCTGGAGGCCTGTCTCGGCTGCCCATCCTTCTCGGATCTGGGCGATGTCCGCGAATGCGCTCAATCAGCGAGTATCCGGTTGTCGGCAAGGTGGCGACGATGGCTCAGGCCCCATTGCGGAGCGTGTCGCCTCATGTGCCAATTGAACCATGAGCATTCTCACGGGACTAAGCTATCGCGTCATTTTCCAACTCTACAGCAAAGACGGCGCTCGGGCTGTGGATGTTATGGAGTTCGAGGGTGGCGAGATCTACCTGAACGAACAGGAGAGGCGCGAGGACGGCGCCTACGAGAACCGGCACAGCGGCAACCTTGTCGGCCCGTTCGCTACTTCAGAAGCCGCAGAGGCCTTCATCGTTGGAACCACATGGTTCAACGACGGGCCGACCTAAAAACCTAAGCTCTCGCCGATGTCGATCATCCATTTCAAAGCGATCGCCGGCCGGCCCAGTTGGCTGGAAACGGCCTTGCTCGGAAGCGATCTACGCAGCCTTGTCGGCTTCGGCGCCGGAGGCTGGCAATTCGCCTTCTCCGATCACGGAATGCTGACGACTTCGAGCCTCTGGCGGGTCGTCAGCCCGAAAGAGATCGTCGTGACCAGCGAAGACCATGGCCAGATGTTCGGACTGCCAAGCCCGGTGAGCGTCTTCGAGCGGGTGGCGAACGCCCTGCCGGCGTCGAGCCGCATCACTGGGGTGACGGTTTCGCCGGCGACAGCGGACCTTCGGATCGACTTCGGACCGCTCGCCGCGCTGGAGATCATCAGCACGTCCTGCGGCTACGAGGCCTGGCTGCTCCGCGTCAGCCTCGGCTCGGAGATGCTTGAGCTCGTCGGCCTGGGCGGAGGGGGCCTTTCGGCGCCCGTTGGTCAGCGCGATTGAAGCCGCGGGATTCCGGGCCGCGGCGTCGCCGCCGCGGCCCGGCCGGCCGGTGCTAGAACTTGCGCACGTATGCCACGGAGAAGACGTTCGCGCCGCCGCCGCCGTTGTAGTGGTAGTGGGTGTAGTCGGCGCGGACGCCGTCGTGCTGGGTGAAGAAGTACTGGCCGCCGCCGCCGTAGTTCCAGCTGTTGTCGGAACCCGTGGCCGAGCCGCCGTTGCCGGCGGTGGCGCTGATGTTGGTGCGGCCGTAGCCGACGCGGGCGAAGGCGTCGAAGCTGGGCGACACCGGCAGGAAGCCCACGACGTAGGCGCCGACCTCGCTGCTGAGCTTCAGGGTCGCCGTGCCGCCGACCACGGCGACGTCGGCGTTCTTGACGCCGCCGGCCAATTCGCCCTCGACACCCAGGTACTTGCCGAAGCGCGCGCCCAGGCGGCCCTGGATGGCCCCCAGGTTGATGCCTTCCTGGTTGGCGTTGGCGTAGCCTATCGTGCCGTAAGCCTGGATCGGCGAGAAGGTCGAGCCGGCGTCGGCCGCATGGGCCGCGAGCGGGGCCGACGCCGCGACGACGGCCGCGGCGGCAAGGTAAGTCATTTTCATAGCTGGGAATCCCCCCCATTGAGACAAGCGCCGCAACCTTGGGTCATCGGCGCCTGCTCGGCGTAGTTGATTCGCGCCAGGGTGTCATTTCGGCAATCGAAGTGACATATGCGCGATCTGGGAGGGCATGGCGGCGCACGCCCGAGCCCGCGCCGCCAAGAGTCTGAAGACGTTAGAACTTCCGCACGTAGCCGATCGCCCAGACGTCCTCGTTCTCGGGGCCGTGGACGAACTCGTGGCGCGTGTAGTCGGCCCGCACGCCGTTCTTGTCGTCGAAGAAGTACTGGCCGCCGCCGCCGTAGTTCCAGCTGTCCTGGCCGCCGGTGACGGTGACGCCGGGGGCGTCGGCCTTGAGGGAAGAATGCCCATAGCCGACGCGGCCGAAGAGGTCGAAGCGCGGGGTGACGGGCAGGAAGCCGACGCCGTAGATGGCCTCCTGGTGGCGCAGGTGGACGTCGACGGGCGTGCCGCCGGCGTCGACGGTGTCGCCCTTGACCCCGCCGGAGAGCTCACCCTCGGCGCCGACGTAGCTGCCGAAGCGGGCGCCGAGACGACCCTGGATGGCGCCGAGGTTGGCGCCCTCCACATGCGTGTCCTCGTAGCCGAGCTGGCCGTAGATCGTGACCGGGGAGAAGGTGCTGGCGCTCTGGGCGTGGGCCGCGATGGGCAGGGCCAAAGCCGCGGCCGAAGCCGCCATCATGAGAGACTTCATTGTTATAACTCCTTGACTAGTCACGCTTTCGCGCCCCCAGCCCTGCCCTGGTCGGCCTCTAACGCGGCGGCGGTGGGGCGGTTCAACGCCCAATGAAGGGCATTCGATTGCCGTGGCGAAACGGCCACGCGCCCCGTGGCAAAGACCGCGAACGTGCTATCAAGCCGGCAACGATACGCTTTGGAGGATCGCCTTTTGCGTCAGGCCGTCATCGCCGCCACGGGCCTCTACACGCCGCCCAACAGCATCTCGAACGCCGAGCTGGTGGAGGCCTTCAACGCCTATGTGGCCGACTTCAACGCCGAGCACGCGGCGGCGATCGAGGCCGGCGAGGTGGCGGCCCTGGCCCCCTCCTCCGTCGAGTTCGTGGAGAAGGCCTCGGGCATCAAGGCCCGCTATGTGGTGGACAAGGCCGGGGTGATCGATCCCAAAGTGATGCGGCCCAACATCCCCGAACGGCCCAACGAGGAGATCTCGGTGCTGGCCGAGATGGCGGTGGCCGCCGCGCGCGAGGCCCTGGCCGCCTGGGGCAAGCCGGTGAGCGAGATCGGGGCGGTGATCTGCGCGGCCTCGAACATGCAGCGGGCCTATCCGGCCATGGCCATCGAGGTGCAGCAGGCGCTGGGGATCGACGGCTTCGCCTTCGACATGAACGTGGCCTGCTCGTCGGCCACCTTCGGCATCAAGACGGCGGCGGACTTCATCGCCTCGGGATCGGCGAAGGCGGTGCTGATGGTCAATCCGGAGATCTGCTCGGGCCACCTGAACTTCCGCGACCGCGACAGCCACTTCATCTTCGGCGACGTGGCGACGGCGGTGATCCTGGAGGACGCGGACCAGGCGAGCGGCGGCTGGGAGATCCTGGGCACGCGGCTGAAGACCCAGTTTTCCAACAACATCCGCAACAACTTCGGCTTCCTGAACCGCTGCGCCCCGGAAGGGATCGGCGCGCGCGACAAGCTCTTCGTGCAGGAGGGGCGCAAGGTGTTTCGCGAGGTGGTGCCGATGGTCTCGGAGATGATCGTCGAACACGCCGCCGACCTGGGGATCGACCCGGCGGGGCTGAAGCGCCTGTGGCTGCACCAGGCCAACATCAACATGAACGAGCTGATCGGCCGCAAGGTGCTGGGCCGCGACCCGGCGCCGGGCGAGAACGTGATCATCCTGGACGAGTTCGCCAACACCAGTTCGGCCGGCTCGATCATCGCCTTCCACCGCGCCAATGGCGACTTCGCGGCGGGCGAGACGGGGCTGATCTGCTCGTTCGGGGCCGGCTATTCGGCTGGGACGGTGTTCGTCAGGAAGCGGTAGCCGCTGCCGGCGCCGGGCCGGCCCGGCGCGCGGCCGCCACGGCCAGGATCACGCAGGCGACGCAGATCGCCGCGCCCTCCAGCATGCCGATGCCGGGCACGCCGTACTGCGGGTGGCGCACGGCCCAGGAAAACGGCAGGCCGAAAAGGCTGGGCCCGATCATCGAACCGAGCCCCGCCAGGCTCTGGTTGGCGCCCTGCAGCTGGCCCTGCTCGGACGGCGAGACGCGCTGGGTCATCAGGCCCTGCAGGCCGGGGATCAGCAGGCCGCCGAAGCAGCTGATGGGCAGGCCGGCCAGGTAGACCCAGCCGGTGGGCGCGAGGCCGTACCAGGTGAACGCGACGGCCGCCGCCGCCGAGCCCGCCAGCACCGCGCCCCGCTCGCCGAAGCGCTTGATCACCGGGCCGACCACGAAGCTCTGCACGCCCACGCCCATGACGCTGCCGGCCATCATGGCCAGGCCGATGAAGCCGGGGGTCCAGCCGTAGCGATAGCCGACGTAGAGGACGTAGATGCTGGGCCAGATCATCTGGGCGAGCTGGCTGAGGAAGTAGATGCCGGCCAGGGCCAGCAGCTCGTGGTGGGAGCTGAGGAGCCGCAGCGCCCCGACAGGATTGGCCCGACGCCAGGCGAGGCTGACGGTCCGCCGCTCGGGCGGGTGGGACTCGGGCAGCACGAAGAAGCCGTAGAGGGCGTTCAGCAGGGTCAGCCCCGCCCCCGCCATGAACGGCAGGCGCAGGTTGATGTTGCCCAACAGGCCGCCGAGCGCCGGGCCGACCAGGAAGCCGACGCTGAACGCCGCCCCCATCCAGCCGAAGGCCCGCGCCCGCCGCTCGGGCGGGGTGACGTCGGCGACATAGGCGTTGGCGGTGGAGAACACCGCCGAGGTGGCGCCGCTAATCAGCCTTCCGACGAAGAGCCAGCCGAGGCTGGGGGCGAAGGCCATGAAGAGGAAATCGAGGCCCAGGCCGGACAGGGACACCAGCAGCACCGGCCGGCGGCCGAAGCGGTCGGACAGGAGGCCCAGAACCGGCCCCGCCAGGAAGCTCATCGCCCCGCCGCAGGTGGCGAAGACCACGTTGACCTGCGCCGCCGAGGCCGTGTCGCCGCCGGAGAACTGCTTCAGCAGGTTGGGCAGGATCGGCACCATGATGCCGATGGAGAGGGCGCTGGCCACGGCGCTGGCGAAGATGAACCCGAACGCCGCCGTGCGGCCGCCGGACGGGGCGGTCTGATCTGCGGGGGTGGGGTCGGACATGGCGCGGGCGGTCTTGGGCTTGGAGGGGCGACAGCCATAGCAGCGCCGGGCGGCGGGGGTGAGCGTTTGTTGCGAAAGGGAGCGAGGGAGCGGCGGCTCCTACCGGCGCTTGCCGAGCTCCGCCGCAATGTCCTTCACCGCGTGGCCAACCTTGCGGTGGGCGGCGACGATCTGGTCGGTGGTGACGCCCCAGCGCTTGGCCCAGAAGGCCAGTTCGTGGCGCTCGCGGATGTCGATGCGGACGTTGTCGCGGAAGTCGCGCTTGCCCTTGGGTTCGGCCATGATCGCTCCCTAGAGGTAGGCCCAGACGGCGAGGCCCGCACCCGCCGCGCTCAGGGCCAGGGCCGTAAGCCAGGGCCAGCGCTTGTGCAGGATGATGGCCAGGGTGGCGATGGCGATAGCCATGTGCAGAAGGGTCGAGGCGATGGTCAGGCGGCCGTGGCGCAGTTCGTGGCGCTCGGCCGCCTCGAGGAATTCGTCGCGCTTCTTTTCGAACGCACCGGCCTTGGCTTTCAGCGGGCCGCCCTTGGCGGCTTCGTCGGCGGCCTTGCGGGCGTAGTCGGCGGCCTTGGGCCCCGCCTCGTCGGCGGCGATCTGGTAGAGGTTCTTCTTGACGCTTTCGGCCTGGTATTGGGACCAGGTGTCGCTGGCCTGGTTCTGGACCAGGACGGCGTCGTTCTTGGCGACGATGGCCGCGTCGCTCTCGGTGGTTTCCAGGCTGGCGGCGACGGCCGCCACCACCGCCAGGACGGCGATGGTGAAGGTCACCTGGGAGATCAGCGGATCGTTGGCGTGGGCCGCATGCTCCGCGTGCTCGGCGTGCTCGTGGTGTTCCAGCTCCTCGAGGGGGGAGTCGGACACGGCCGCGCCCCTAGCCCTTGGCCTTGAGCGCCGCCTGGGCCGCGGCCAGGCGCGCGATGGGCACGCGGTAGGCCGAGCAGCTGACGTAGTCGAGGCCGACCTCCTCGCAGAAGGCGATGGAGGCGGGATCGCCGCCGTGCTCGCCGCAGATGCCCAGCTTGACGTCCGGGCGCACCGCCCTGCCCCGCTCCGTCGCGATGCGGATCAGGTCGCCGACGCCGTCGACATCGATGGACACGAAGGGGTCCTTCTCGAAGATTCCCTTGTCGATGTAGGCGTTGAGGAAGCGGCCCGAGTCGTCGCGGCTGATGCCGAAGGTGGTCTGGGTCAGGTCGTTGGTGCCGAAGGAGAAGAACTCGGCGCTGACCGCCAGCTCGCCGGCGCGCAGGGCGGCGCGGGGCAGCTCGACCATGGCGCCGACGCTGTACTCGATGGTCTGGCCGCGCTCTTCGCAGACCTGCTTGACCGTGCGGTCGGTGAGGCCGCGGAGGAAGTTCATCTCCTCGCCCTTGGCGACCAGGGGATGCATGATCTCAAGCTTGGGCGCGGGACGGCCCGAGGCGGCGACGTCGAGGCCGGCCTCGACGATGGCCCGGACCTGCATCTCGTAGATCTCGGGATATGAGACGCCCAGGCGGCAGCCGCGGTGGCCGAGCATGGGGTTGGTCTCGCGCAGCTCCTTGGCGCGGCGCAGCAGCTTGGCGGCGTCGAGGCCGGTGGCCTGGGCGACGGCCGTGAGGTCCTCCTCGCTGTGGGGCAGGAACTCGTGCAGGGGCGGGTCGAGCAGGCGGATGGTGACCGGCAGCCCTTCCATGATCTCGAACAGCTCGACGAAGTCGCCCTTCTGCATCGGCAGGATCTTGGCCAGGGCGGCGCGGCGGCCCTGTTCGTCGTCGGCCAGGATCATCTCGCGCACGGCGGCGATGCGGGCGTCGTCGAAGAACATGTGCTCGGTGCGGCAAAGGCCGATGCCTTCCGCGCCGAACTGGCGGGCGGTGCGCGCGTCGTTCGCGGTCTCGGCGTTGGCGCGGACCTTGAGGCGGCGGGCGGCGTCGGCCCAGCCCATCAGGGTGGCGAAGTCGCCCGACAGTTCCGGCTCGACCATCTTGACCGCCCCGGCCAGGACGTCGCCCTTGGAGCCGTCGATGGTGATGATCTCGCCGGCCTTGAACACCCGGCCGCGGCAGCGCATCTCGCCGGCCTTTTCGTCGATCTGCAGCTCGCCGGCGCCGGAGACGCACGGGCGGCCCATGCCGCGGGCGACCACGGCGGCGTGGCTGGTCATGCCGCCGCGGGCGGTGACGATGCCGCGGGCCGCGTCCATGCCGCGGATGTCCTCGGGGCTGGTCTCCTCGCGCACCAGGATGACGTCCTCGCCGGCGGCGCCGAGATGCTCGGCCGCCTCGGCGGTGAAGACGATCTTGCCCGTGGCCGCGCCGGGCGAGGCCGGCAGGCCGTTGGCGATGGTGTCGCGGTCGGCGTCGGCGGCGATGGTGGGGTGCAGGAGCTGGTCCAGGGAGGCCGGCTCGACGCGGCGGACGGCTTCCTCGTGGGTGATCAGGCCCTCGGCGGCCATGTCCACGGCGACCTTGAGGGCGGCCTTGGCGGTGCGCTTGCCGTTGCGGGTCTGCAGCATGTAGAGGCGGCCGCGCTCGACCGTGAACTCGATGTCCTGCATGTCGCGGTAGTGGCGCTCGAGGCGCTGGACCACCGCGTTGAACTGGTTGAACACCTCCGGCATGGCCTCTTCCATGGAGGGGTTCTTGTCGCCCATCTCCTCGCGCGCGGCCTTGGTGATCGGCTGCGGGGTGCGGATGCCGGCGACGACGTCCTCGCCCTGGGCGTTGATCAGGAACTCGCCGTAGAGCTTGTGCTCGCCGGTGGAGGGGTTGCGGGTGAAGGCGACGCCGGTGGCCGAGGTCTCGCCCATGTTGCCGAACACCATCGACTGCACGTTGACGGCCGTGCCCCAGCTTTCGGGGATGTCGTGCATGCGGCGGTAGAACTTGGCGCGGTCGTTCATCCAGCTGGCGAAGACGGCGCCGATGGCGCCCCAGAGCTGCTGGGCCGGGTCCTGCGGGAAGGCGTGGCCGAGCTCGCGCTCGACGGCGGCCTTGTACTCGCCGACCACCGACTGCCAGTCCTCGGCCGAGAGGCCGGTGTCGACGTAGACGCCCAGGGCGTCCTTCTTGTCGTCGAGAATCTCCTCGAACATGTGGTGGTCCAGGCCCAGCACCACGTTCGAGTACATCTGGATGAAGCGGCGGTAGCTGTCGAAGGCGAAACGGCGGTCGCCGGCCAGCTGGGCCAGGCCCTCGACGGTCTCGTCGTTGAGGCCGAGGTTGAGCACCGTGTCCATCATGCCCGGCATGGAGGCCCGCGCGCCGGAGCGCACCGACACCAGGAGCGGGTTGGACGCATCGCCGAAGCGCTTGCCGGTGGCGGTTTCCACCGCGCCGAGCGCCGCCTTGACCTGGGCGTCCAGCTCGGCCGGATAGACCTTGCCGTTGGCGTAGTAGTGGTTGCAGGCCTCGGTGGTGATGGTGAAGCCGGGCGGGACCGGCAGGCCCAGGGACGACATCTCGGCCAGATTGGCGCCCTTGCCGCCCAGCAGGTCCTTCATGGAGGCGTCGCCCTCGGCCGACCCGCCGCCGAAAGCGTAGACCCACTGCGTCCGCGCCAGAGTGCCTGTGGACAGAGTGTTTGTCGTCATGGCCGTCCCTTAGAACCTCAATGTCAGTGCGCCGCCAAACCCGGGAGCGCTGGCCGCGTTCCCGACGAACGCCCCTCTAGCCTGAAACCTGCGAGAAGTCCGCCACCTGGCCCATGGCGTCGCGAACCTGGACAAGAAGCCGCAGCCGGTTGGCCCGCTCCTCCGGATTGTCCGAATTGACCAGAACCGCCTCGAAGAAGGCGTCCACCGGGGCGCGAAGCCCGGCCAGGGCGGTCATGGCCGCGCCGAAGTCTTCCTTGGCCAGGGCCGCGTCCACGGCGCCCGAGACCCCCTCGACGGCGCGGATCAGGGCCAGTTCCTCGGCCGGAGCGCCGGCGCGCTCGCGGGCCTCGCCGGTGGGCAGGGCGCCCTTCTTGGCCTCGGCGCCCAGGATGTTGGCGGCGCGCTTGTAGCCGGCCAGCAGGTTGGCGCCGTCCTCGGTGGCCAGGAAGGCGCTGAGGGCCTCGACGCGGGCGACGATGCGCACCAGGTCGTCGTCGCCAAGGGCGAAGACGGCGTCCACAAGGTCGTGACGGCGGCCCTGGTCGCGCAGCAGCACCTTCAGGCGGTCGGCCAGGAAGCCGGCGATCTCCTCGACCACCTCGGTGTAGCCGCGGAATTCCAGCAGCACCGGCTGCTCGGGCGGGCGGGCGGCGGCGGAGGCGCGGTCGAACTCGATGTCGACATCGTTATCCATCTTCACGACATAGACCGGCTCGGCCTTCAGGGCGTCGCGGAACTCACGCAGATAGGGTTCGAAGACTTCCGGCGCGGTCATCCGCTCGGCGCCCAGCCAGGCGGTGACGCGGCCGGCGGAGACATAGACGGCCCGGCCGGGCGCGGCGTAGGTGGTCAGGGTGTCGTACCACTGGCCGACCAGGTCGCGGACCGGGGCGCGGATCTCGGATTTCAGCAGGATGCGGATCAGGCCGAGCGCGGCGCGGCGCAGGGCGTAGGGATCGCGCGAGCCGGTGGGCTTCTCGCCGATGGCGAAGAAGCCGGCCAGGGTGTCGACCTTGTCAGCCAGGGCCACGGCCATGGCGACCGGGCGATCCGGCACGTCGTCATTGGGGCCGGCGGGCTTGTAGTGGTCCTCGATGGCCTCGGCGATGAGCGGGCTCATGCCGTCGGCGCGGGCGTAGTAGCCGCCCATCAGGCCCTGCAGCTCGGGGAACTCGCCGACCATGTTGGAGGCCAGGTCCGCCTTGGAAAGGCGCGCCGCCTCGCGGGCGCGGCCGGAGTCGGCGCCCACCGTCTCGGCCAGACCTTCGGCCAGCAGCTCGAGGCGGGCGACGCGCTCGGCCATGGTCCCCAGGCGGGCGTGAAAGGTGACGCCCTTGAGCTTTTCCAGCCAGATGTTGAAGCCGGCGCGGCGGTCCTCGTCCCAGAAGAAGCGGGCGTCGTTGAGCCGGGCCGAGAGGACGCGGGCGTTGCCGGCGGCGACCAGCTTGCCGCCGTCCTGCGCCTCGATATTGGCGACCACCAGGAAGTGCGGGGCGAGCTTGCCGGTGGCCCGCGACTTCACGGCGAAATACTTCTGGTGGGTGCGCATGGAGGTGCGGATCACCTCGGGCGGCAGGTCCAGGAAGGCCGGGTCCATGTCGCCGAGGATCGGGGTCGGCCATTCGGCGAGGCCGGAGACCTCGGCCAGGAGGCCGTCGTCCTCGACCAGCTCCAGGTCATGGCGCAGGCAGAGGTCCCGGGCGCGCTTTATGATTGTTTCCGCGCGGTCCTGGGCGTCGACGATGACGTAGTGCTTGGCCAGGCCGTCGACGTAGCTGTTCGCGTCGCGGACCTTGAAGGCGCGGCCGGAGCCCATGAAGCGGTGGCCCTGAACGGTGTCGCCGGCGACGACGCCGTCGATCTCCAGCGGCACGACCTGGCCGTCGAAGAGGCAGACGATCCCGCGCAGGGGGCGAACCCAGCGCAGGGTTCCACGGCCCCAGGTCATCGACTTCGGCCAGGGGAAGTTGCGGACGATCTGCTCGACCATCTCGGCGGCGATCTCGCCGGTGGGGCGGCCGGTGCGCGAAAGGGTGGCGAAATAGACGCCGTCACGCTCCACCAGGTCCTGGCGGGCGACGCCGGCGGAGCGCAGGAAGCCGTCGATGGCGGCGTCGGGGGCGCCGACGCGCGGGCCCTTGCGTTCCTCGACGCGGTCGGCCTGGGCCGCGGGCAGGCCTTCGACCACCAGGGTCAGGCGGCGCGGGCCCGACCAGGTGAGAATGCTCTCGAAGGCGAGGCCGGCCTCGGCCAGGCGATCACGGGCCATGCGTTCAAAGTCGCGCGCCGCGCCGGGCTGCATGCGCGCGGGAATTTCCTCGGAGAAGAGTTCGACCAGCAACTGGGGCATGTCAGGCGGCCGCCTCTTCGTGCTCGACCCAGGCCTGGGCGCAGGCTTTGCAGAGCTCGCGGATGCGGCCGATGTAGCTCTGGCGTTCGGCCACGGCGATGGCGCCGCGGGCGTCCATGATGTTGAACAGGTGGCTGGCCTTCAGCACGTGGTCGTAGGCGGCGAGGACCAGCTTCTGGTCCTGGCGGCCGCGGGAATTGAGGATGCGTGGCGCCTCGCGCTCCATGTCCTCGAACTGGCGCTTCAGCACCGCCACGTCGGCGACGTCGTGCTCGAAGGCCGAGAACTGGCGCTCGTTCTCCAGGAAGACGTCGCCGTAGGTCTGGGGCGCCGGGCCGTCGGGATCGTTGAAGGCCAGGTCGTAGACGCTCTCGACGCCCTGGATGTAGAGCGACAGCCGCTCCAGCCCGTAGGTCAGCTCGCCAGCCACCGGGAAGACGTCCAGGCCGCCCACCTGCTGGAAGTAGGTGTACTGGGTGACCTCCATGCCGTCGCACCAGACCTCCCAGCCCAGGCCCCAGGCGCCGACGGTGGGGTTTTCCCAGTCGTCCTCGACGAAGCGGATGTCGTGCAG
>JAFEEA010000012.1 GCA_018241335.1 Pseudomonadota bacterium | reverse complement strand
TGGGCTTCGCCCGCAAGGCGGTCAACGACCAGAAGGAGTCGTTCCTGGCCTTCACCGAAAAGCGCAAGGGCGTGTTCACGGGGACTTGAGGCCGCTCTTTCCCCCCGGGCCCTAACGCGCCATAAGGCGCCCGCATTCCCCAAGGAGACCCCCATGGCCCTCGACAGCGGCGAACCGACCAAGACCTTCGACTGGGAAGATCCGCTGGACCTGGCCTCGCGCCTCTCCGAGGAAGAGCGGATGGTCAGCCAGGCCGCGCGCGCCTACGCCCGCGAGAAGCTGCTGCCCCGCGTGGTCAGCGCCTTCGCCGAGGAGCGCTTCGACCGCGAGATCATGAACGAGATGGGGGCCCTGGGCTTCCTCGGCCCCACCCTGCCGGAAGAGTACGGCTGCGCCGGCGTGAACCACGTGGCCTACGGCCTGATCGCCCGCGAGATCGAGGCGATCGACAGCGGCTACCGCTCGGCCATGAGCGTGCAGTCGTCGCTGGTGATGTACCCGATCTACGCCTTCGGCTCGGAGGAGCAGCGCCGCAAGTGGCTGCCGCGCATGGCGACCGGCGAGGCCGTGGGCTGCTTCGGCCTCACCGAGGCGGACGGCGGCTCCGACCCGGCCTCGATGCGCACCGTGGCCAAGAAGGTCGACGGCGGCTTCGTGCTCAACGGCTCGAAGATGTGGATCACCAACGCCCCCATCGCCGACGTCGCCCTGGTCTGGGCCAAGTGGGACGGGGTCATCCACGGCTTCCTGGTGGAGCGCGGGACCAAGGGCTTCGAGACGCCCAAGATCAACAACAAGCTGTCGCTGCGCTCGTCGATCACCGGCGAGATCGCGCTTTCCGACGTGTTCGTGCCGGACGAGGCCCTGCTGCCCGACGTGCGCGGCCTGCGCGGCCCGTTCTCCTGCCTCAACAAGGCCCGCTACGGCATCGCCTGGGGGGCCATGGGCGCGGCCGAGTTCTGCCTCCACGCCAGCCGCGACTACACCAAGACCCGTTCGGTGTTCGGCAAGCCCCTGGCGGCGCGCCAGCTGATCCAGAAGAAGCTGGCAGACATGCAGACCGAGATCGCCCTGGGCTACGAGGGCGCCCTGGCGCTGGGCCGGCTGATCGACCAGGGGGCGTGGGTCCCGGAAGCCATCAGCCTGATGAAGCGCAACAACTGCGGCAAGGCCCTGGCCATCGCCCGCGAGGCGCGCGACATCCACGGCGGCAATGGCATCTCGGGCGAGTACCACGTGATGCGCCACGCGGCGAACCTGGAGACGGTCAACACCTACGAAGGCGCCCACGACGTCCACGCCCTGATCCTCGGCCGCGCCATCACCGGCGAAAACGCGTTCTAGGCGGCGCCTGAACCCCTCACCCTCCCATGGCTGCGCCATGGGCCCCTCCCTCTCCCTCCGGGAGAGGTGTCGAACTCTTGCCGCCCGTCAGCGCCTTTACCTCTCCCGGAGGGAGAGGGAGGGGCCCGCGCCCGCCAGGGCGGGGGAGGGTGAGGGGTTCCGCCGTCGCGGAACTTCGCGCCGCCCCGCTTCCGTCCCGCTCGGCGTGGATGCTAAGGCAGGCTGTTCGGGGAGGACTTCATGGCTGATGTGACGGCAGGCGCGGCGCCGGCGGAGACCAAGCGCGCGTCGATGCGTACAGTGGTGGCGGCCTCGTCGGCCGGCACGGCGTTCGAGTGGTACGACTTCTTCGTCTTCGGCGCCCTGACCTCGATCATCGGCAAGAACTTCTTCGCCGGCCTGGACGCCACGGCCGGCCTGCTGGCGGCCCTGGCCCTGTTCGGCACGGGCTTCTTCTTCCGCCCGGTGGGCGCGCTGATCTTCGGCGGCCTGGGCGACCGGATCGGGCGCAAGGCGGCCTTCCTGGTCACGGTCAGCCTGATGGGCGGCGCCACCTTCGCCATCGGCCTTCTGCCCACCTACCAGCAGGCCGGGCCGATCGCGCCCCTGCTGCTGATCCTGCTGCGCATCGTCCAGGGCACGGCCCTCGGCGGCGAATACGGCGGGGCGGCGATCTATGTGGCCGAGCACGCCGACCGCCACAAGCGCGGCGGGGCCACCGCCTGGGTGCAGGCCTCGGCCGCCTTCGGCCTGGTCGGCGCCCTGGCCGCGATCCTCGCCACCCGCTCGCTGATGGGCGAGGCCGACTTCACCGCCCCCACCTGGACCGGCGGCTGGCGCGTGCCTTTCCTGTTGTCGGCCGGCCTGCTGGCCATCTCGATCTGGATGCGCCTCAAGCTCAGCGAGAGCCCGGCCTTCAAGGCCCTCAAGGACGCCGGCGAGGAAACCAAGGCCCCCTATTCCGAAGCCTTCGGCAAGTGGTCGAACCTGAAGCTGGTGCTGATCGTCCTGGTGGCCTTCATGAGCGCCCAGGGGGCGGCCTGGTACACCCTGTTCTTCTATGCCGAGCAGGTGTTCCTGGAGCGGTTCCTCAAGCTGAACCCCGCCACCGGCAACCTGCTGCTGATGGCCATCACGGTGATCAGCGCCCCGCTCTATGTCGTCTTCGCGGCCCTGTCCGACCGGGTCGGGCGCAAGTGGGTGATGTGGGGCGGCATGACCCTGTTCCTCGCCTTCCTCTATCCGGGCTTCCGGCTGATGACCGAGCTCGCCAACCCGGCCCTGGCGGAGGCGCAGGGCCGCACCCCCGTGGTGGTGGTCGCCGACCCCGCCCGCTGCTCCCTGCAGTTCGACATCACCGGCAAGACGGCCTTCGTCACCTCCTGCGACCTGGCCAAGAGCGCCCTCTCCAACGCGGGCATCTCCTATCGCAATCAGGCCGCCCCGGCCGGGGCGGTGGCCGAGGTTCGCATCGGCGACGCGGTCGTCCCCTCGGTGGAGGGCGCCGGCCTCGACGCGGCGGCGATGAAGGCAGCCAAGGCCGGCCTCGACGGGCGCCTCAAGGCCGCCCTGACCCAGGCCGGCTATCCGGCCAAGGCCGATCCGGCGCGGGTCAATTTCCTGGGCCTGCTGGCGGTGCTGAGCGTCTTCGTGGTGGCCTGCACGGCCCTCTTCGGCCCCATGGCCGCCTGCCTGGTGGAGACCTTCCCCACCCGGGTCCGCTACACCGCCATGTCGCTGCCCTACCACATCGGCACCGGCTGGGTGGGCGGCTTCGTGCCGGTGACGGCCTTCGCCATCGTCACCGCCACCGGCAACATCTACGCCGGCCTCTGGTACCCGGCGATCTTCACCGCCGTCAGCGTCCTGACCCTGCCCTTCCTGCTCAAGGAAACCAGCGGCAAGGTCCTGGACTGACCTATGCCCGCCGCGCGGCGATCCGCCGGCTGATCAGGTCCGAGCCGATCACCGCCGCCACCGCCAGGGCGGCGGAGATGGCGCAGAGCGCGATGGCGTGGCCCTCGTCGCCGGGGCTCTGCGTGGCCTGGTAGATGGCGGCCGGCACGGTCAGGGTCTCGCCGGGGATGGCGGCCACGAAGGTGATGGTGGCGCCGAATTCGCCCAGGGCCTTGGCGAAACCCATCACCGCGCCGGCGGCGACGCCCGGCGCGGCCAGGGGCACGGTGAGGCGAAAGAACCGCACGAGGGGCCCGGCCCCCAGGGTGCGGCCGGCCTCGTCCACGTCGCGATCGATGGCCTCGATGGCCAGCCGCATCGGCCGCACCATCAGCGGAAACGCCATCACCCCCGCCGCCAGCGCCGCGCCCGTCCAGCGGAAGGCGAACACGATCCCCATCGGCGCCAGCAGCCGTCCCAGCGGCCCGTTGTGGCCGAACAGCAGCAGGAGGGCGTAGCCCGTCGCCACCGGCGGCAGCACCAGGGGCAGGTGGGCGGCGGCGTCCAGCAGCGACCGTCCCCAGAACCGCCCGCGCGCCAGGGCCAAGGCGGTCAGCAAAGCGACGGGCAGGGTCGCCGCCGTCGCCGTCGCCGCCACCTTCAGCGACAGCGCTACGGCCTGCAGATCGTCGGGCCCCAGGCTCATGCCGCCGCGGGCGCCGGGGCGAGGATGTCGAGGCGAAGGCCGTCGCGGGTCAGGCGCTCGGCCAGCCCCGTATCGGGCTCGGCCAGCGCCAGCGCCACGGCCTGGCCGGCGGCGGCGAGGCCGGCGATGGCGTCATGGTCGCCTGGGGCTACGCGGCCGGCGTCGCGCCGGGCGTGACGGGCCAGCAGGGCCTCGTCGCCGCCCACCACGTCGGCCTCGGCCAGGGCGCGGGCCGCGCGCAGGGAGATCAGGTCCGGCGTCGCCACGCCCAGCACCACCGTCACCCCGCCAAGGCCGGCCGCGCCCCTGGCGATGGCGGCGTCCAGCGCCGCCTCGGCGCCGGCCATGTCGCCGCCCAGGGCCGCTTCCGCCGCCGGGCCGGAGACCGCCGCGCGCAGGAAGGCCCGGCGCTGGGCCAGGTCCGGAAAGGCTTCGCGCACCGCGCCCTGGCGGCGCTGCAGCAGGGCGGCCACCCGGCCCGCGCCGGCCGGCACATGCGCCTCTACGTCGGCACGCAGCATCGAGGCCAGCAGGGGCGAGGCGCCGCCGGTGCCGATGGCCGCCACCACCTGCCCCCGGTCGATCACCGCAGGGGTGTGGAAGTCGCAGAGTTCGGGATGATCGACCACGTTCAGCGGCACATGCGCCGCCCGCGCCGCGCGCGAGGCCGCCTCGCGATCCTTCGCGTCGGCGATGGCGACGAAGGCCAGGGCCGCGCCCTGGTAGCGCGCCGCATCGGCGGCCTCGTCGCCGCCCAGGCGGACGATCTCGGCCGGGGAGCCTTCGAACAGCCGCGCCTTGGCCTCGGCGGCCTCGCCAGCGCCGGCGATCACCACCCGCCGGCCCGCCAGCGGAAAGAAGGCCGGAAACGCCTCCACCTTAAGCCTCGCCTCCGTCGTCCCGTCTGCGCGCCGGGGGGCGTCGCGTGAAACCTTTCTAGCGGCTGCGCGCGCGCCTGGCGACGTTGTGAAAGAAGACCCGCCCTTGCGCGCCTGCGAAAGCGTCTTAACATTGTTTACTTGCTTCGTCGGAGGGACGCCTTGGCCGCCACCAGTCTGGATATCAACGGGAAGACCGTCAGCGTCACCGCCGCGCCCGACACGCCCCTGCTGTGGGTGCTGCGCGACGAGCTGCAGTTGACCGGGACCAAGTACGGCTGCGGCATCGCCCAGTGCGGCGCCTGCACCGTGCATCTGAACGGCCAGGCCGTGCGCTCCTGCCAGACCCCGATCGCCGCCGCCGTGGGCGCCAAGATCACCACCATCGAGGGTCTGGGCGGGACCCACCCGCTGCAGGAAGCCTGGGTCAAGCTGGACGTGCCCCAGTGTGGCTACTGCCAGTCGGGCCAGATCATGTCGGCCGCGGCCCTGCTGGCCGAAAAGCCCAAGCCCACCGACGCCGACATCGACGCGGCCATGAACGGCAACATCTGCCGCTGCGGGGCCTACCAGCGCATCCGCGCGGCCATCAAGGACGCAGCCCAGAACGCCTCTGGCGTCGCCGTGGCCAAGGCCTGAGGGGAGACGGACCGATGAACGCTCCCGCCAAGGGATTCACGCCCAGCCGCCGCGACGTGCTGGTGGTCACCGCCGCCACCGCCGGCGGCGCCCTGCTGGTCGGCTGCTCGCCGGCCACCCTGCTCTCCATCGGCGCCAAGACCGACTTCGGCGCCTTCGGCCCGTTCATCAAGATCGCTCCCGACGGGGCGGTGACGGTGATCTCCAAGCACATCGAGTTCGGCCAGGGGAACCACGCCGGCCTGGCGGCCATCGCCGCCGAGGAGCTCGACGCCGACTGGGACAAGGTCAAGGTCGAGCAGGCGCCGGCCATCGCCAAGGTCTACCAGAACATCGGCATGGGGGTTCAGGGCACCGGCGGCTCGTCCGCCATCGCCAATTCCTGGATGCAGCTGCGCCAGGCCGGCGCCGCGGCCCGGGCCATGTTCGTCCAGGCCGCCGCCGCCCGGTGGTCGGTCCCGGCCGGCGAGGTGACGGTCAAGAACGGCGTCGTCGGCCACGCCTCGGGCAAGTCGGCGACCTTCGGCGAGCTTGTGGCCGACGCGGCCAAGATCAAGCCGCCCGAGAACCCGACGCTCAAGGACCCCAAGGCCTTCACCCTGATCGGCACCGACCGGGTGCGGCGCAAGGATTCGGCGGCCAAGTCCACGGGGACCGCCCGCTACACCCAGGACGTCCACCTGCCCAACATGCTGACGGCGATGGTGGCCCACGCCCCGCGCTTCGGCGGCAAGGTCAAGAGCTTCGACGACAAGGCGGCCCGCGCGGTCCCCGGCGTGGTCGACGTGTTCAAGATCCCCAGCGGGGTCGCCGTGGTGGCGTCCAGCACCTGGGCCGCGCGCCAGGGCCGCGACGCGCTCAAGGTCGACTGGGACGACGCCAAGGCCGAGCGCCGCTCCAGCGACGAGATCATGGCCCAGTACCACGCCATCGCCTCGGGCCAGCAGACGCCCGACGGCGAGGCCAAGTGGCAGGTCTTCCAGACCGGCGGCGATCCCGCCCAGCCGATGTCGGGGACGGTGGTCGAGGCGGCCTACGACTTCCCCTTCCTCGCCCACGCCACCATGGAGCCGATGAACTGCGTGGCCGAGATCGGCGGCGGCAAGCACAAGCTGACCTTCGGCTCGCAGATCCCCACCGTCGACCAGCTCAACACCGGCAAGATCGCCGGCGCCCTGCCCGGCAGCGTGGAGATCGAGACCCTGTTCGCCGGCGGCTCGTTCGGGCGGCGCGCCAACTTCCAGTCCGACTATGTCTCCGAGTGCGTCCACATCGCCAAGCACGTGGGCGACGGCCGGCCGGTGAAGCTGGTCTGGACGCGCGAGGACGACATGACCGCCGGCTACTACCGGCCGATGGTCCACCACGCGGTCAAGGTCAGCCTGGGCGCCGATGGCTTCCCCGCCCATTGGCGCCACCGCCTGGTCACCCAGTCGATCATGAAGGGTTCGCCCATTCCGGCCGGCAAGGGCCCCGACGCCACTGCCGTGGAAGGGGCCATGGGCTCGCCCTACCTGAAGGCGACGCCGATCGTGGACGGCCAGGTCTCCCTGCCCCCCGCCGGCGTGCCGGTGCTGTGGTGGCGTTCCGTGGGCGCGACCCACACCGCCTTCGTGATGGAGCACACCATCGACCAGCTGGCCCGCAAGGCCGGCAAGGACCCGGTGGAGTACCGCCGCGCCCTCTACCAGAAGGCCAAGGCCGACCGGCACCTGGCGGCGCTGAACCTGGCCGTGGAAAAGGCCGGCAAGGCCGCCGACGGCTGGACGCAAGGGGTGGCGGTGCACGAGAGCTTCGGCACCGTGGTCGCCCAGGTCGCCGAGGTGAAGCTGGACGGCGGCGTTCCCAAGGTCGGCCGCGTGGTCTGCGCGGTGGACTGCGGCCTGGCCATCTCGCCCGACCAGATCGCCGCCCAGATGGAAGGCGGCGTCTGCTACGGCCTGTCGGCGGCGCTCTATGGCCAGATCACGATGAAGAACGGCATCGTGGACCAGAAGAACTTCGACGCCTACCGCGTGCTGCGCATGAGCGAGGCCCCGACCGTGGAGACCTACATCGTCCCCTCGGCCAACAAGCCCTCCGGTATTGGCGAGCCGGGCGTCCCGGTGATCGCCCCGGCGGTCGCCAACGCCCTGCTGGCCATCTCCGGCAAGCCGACCCTCAGCCTGCCGTTCGTGAAGCCGGCTTAGGGCGTATCGGCCGCGAACAGCGCTCCGAGGTCGCGCGCACCGTGGAGGATGCGGGCGACCAGAATTTCGTCGGCCGTCAGCCTGTAAAGGATGACATAGTCGCCCACGGCCCAGCTTCGGACGTCTTCGGCCAGATCGGGCCTCAGGCGGCCGAGGTTCGGAAACTCGGCCAGCCGGTCTTCTGCGGCCACGATCCGGTCGACGAGTCGGTCGGCCGCGGCGTCGCTGTCGACGGCGATGTAGATCCAGATCTCATCCAGGTCCTGATCCGCGGCGACAGTCCGCCGGATCTTAAGCGCCACGGACCTTCGCCAGCCGCGCGCGACCGGCCGCCTTGATCTGGTCGGCGCTGCGCCGCTCTTCGGCGACGCCGCTGGCTAGCCCCTCTTGCCAGAGCCGGCGAACCGTCTCGATCGCTGCGGCGCGCTCGCGGCGTCGATCTTCCCACAGCCGCAGCGCGTCGCGGACGGCGTCGCTGGTCGAGGCGTAGGCGCCGGCTTCCACGGCCTGGCGGATCGCCTCGGCCTGGGCGGTGGTGATGGAGATGGAGAGTTTCTCGACCTTGGTCGCCATGGCTTACCTCCGGGTGTGAAAAAGTACGACGAAATCGTACCCCATTCTAGTCACCTTGGCCGCCGACCGTCGCCAAGTCGTCGCCGATTCCGGCTTTCCTCGCTCTCCTGTGACCGTTAGCAGGCGGGCGAGCGGAGCGAGGGGCGAGCGATGACGGAAGCGGCGATGGACATCGGCCTGCAGGCGGCGGCGCACATCCCCGCGACGTCCGGCGGCGCCTATCCGGCCCGCGACGGCAACCGCGTCGTCCCCCTGGTCGACGGCGAGCCGGCCTTCCGGCGCATCTGCGAGGCGGTGGAGGCCGCGCGCCACAGCGTCTGGGTGACGGTGGCCTTCCTCAGCCACGACTTCGAGATGCCGGACGGCCGCGGCTCGCTGTTCGAGGTGCTGGACCGCGCCGCCGCCCGCGGCGTCGAGGTGCGCGCCCTGTTCTGGCGGGTCAACGACGAGACCCGGCGGGTGGAGGGGGCGACCTTCTCCGGCTCGGCCGACCAGCGCGCCATGCTGGGCGAGCGGGCCTCGCCGGTGCGCATGCGCTGGGACCGGGCTCAGAAGGGGTACTGCCAGCACCAGAAGAGCTGGGTGATCGACGCCGGCCGCCCGGGCGAAGTGGCCTTCGTCGGCGGCATCAACTTGGGCCGCGACTATGTCGTCGCCCCCGGCCACCGCATCGTGGACGGCGAGCCGCACGTGCACGACGTCTATGTCGAGATCGAGGGCCCCTCGGCCGCCGACGTGGCGCACAACTTCGTGCAGCGCTGGAACGAGGCCAGCGACCGCGACCAGCCGGACGGCGTCTGGGCCTGCGCGGCGGACGACGACCTGGCCTTCCCCGAGCGCGCGGCGCCCCCGGCCGGGCCCAGCCGTGTGCAGATCCAGCGCACCGTGCGCGCCGGCCTCTACGCCGACGGCCGGTCCTGCGTCGGCGGCGCGGCGCACGACATCGCCGCCGGCGAACTGGCCATCGCCGAGCAGTACCGCCTGGCCATCGCCGCCGCCCGCCGCTCGATCTACATCGAGAACCAGACGGTGTTCGACCCGGACGTCCTGGCGGCCCTGGGCGGCGCCCTCGAGCGGGGCGTCGAGGTCGTCGCCCTGACCCCGGCCGAGGCCTACGGCGAGCTGCGCGCCGCCCGCCAGCGCCCGGAAGGCCGGTCCCTGTTCGATCAGCTCGCCGCGCTCGGCCGGCACGAGCGCTTCGCCCTGGTCGGCGTCGCCGGCGCGGACGCCGAGGGCCGCCGCCACAATGTCTATGTCCACGCCAAGGTGATGCTGGTGGACGACGCCTGGATGACCATCGGCTCGTGCAACATCGCCCGCCGCTCGTTCTTCGGCGATATCGAGATCAACGCCTCGGTCTGGGATCCGGCCGCCGTGCGCGCCCTTCGCCGGCAGCTTCTGGCCGAACATCTGGACATCGACACCGGCGACATGGACGACCGCGCGGCCCTGGCCCTCTACCGCCGCACCGCCGCCGAGAACCGCGCCCGCCGCGACGCCGGCCGGGGCGATTGGCAAGGCCTGGCCTTCACCCTCGACCCTGCCACCTACGGCGAATAGGCGCCGCAGGGCGGCCACCCTGTTAGCCGCCATACCGGTATGCGTTTCCGGCTTTTCCTCCGGCTCGCGCGGAGGGACGATGACGGCTGCGAAACCCGGAGGCCGCGCCCATGCCCAAGACCATTCTCGTCGTCGGCTACGGGCCCGGCGTCTCCAGCGCCATGGCCGAGCGGTTCGGGGCGGCGGGCTATGCTGTCGCCCTGGTGGGGCGCACCGAGGCCAGGCTGGCGGCGGGGGTCGAGGCCCTGAAGGCCAAGGGCGTCACGGCCGCCGCCTTCCCCGCCGACGCCGGCGACCCGGCCGCGATCCGCGGCGCGGTGGAACAGGCCCGGGCCGCCCTCGGCCCCATCGGGGTGATCCACTGGAACGCCTTCAGCGGCCACGGCGTCGAGGACCTGATGACCGCCGACCCGTCCGCCCTGGCCGGACTCTTCGACGTCGCCCTGGTGGGCCTGGTGGCCGCGGTGCAGGCGGCCCTGCCGGACCTCAAGGCGGCCGGTGACGGGGCGGTGCTGGTCACCAACGGCGCCTTCGGCGAGCCAGACCCGATGATCGACAACCTGGCCCTGATGCTGAAGGAGATGGGCGTGCCCCTGGGCAACGCCGCCAAGGCCAAGCTGGTCGGCCTGCTGGCCGCCCGCCTCAGGAGCGAAGGCGTCTATGTGGGCGAGGTCACCATCGCCGGCGTGGTGCGCGGAACCGGCTACGACGCCGCCGCCATGCCCACGATCGACCCCGCCGACATCGCCGAAGCCTTCTGGACCCTGTTCAAGAACCGCGACGCGATCCGCGCCCGGGTGGGGTGAGAAGGCCGTTCGTCGGGACCCTCGCCTTCAGGCGTTCAACGCCCGCTGGAACGCCTCGCGCGTCTTGAGGCGCGCAAGGTAGGCGACGCCGTTGCGGTGAGCGTCGCCGTCCAGCAGCTTCAGGTGATCCAGGAAGGCGAGCGAATAGCCCATCATGATGTCGGCCGCGGTGAACGCGTCGCCCAGCATGTAGGCGCGTCCAGCCAGCGCGGAATCGACAACGCCAATGGCCTCCCGGGCCTTCGCCAATGCGGCCGCGACGACGGCCTCGGGCGGGTCGCGCAGAAGGGCGGCGAGGCCGAGCGGACGCAGGAGCGTCGCTTCGCTGAACCAGCACCACTGCTGGCAGAGTGCGCGCGCGGCGGTGCCCGCGGGTGGCCTGAGCCGCCCTTCCCCATAGCGGTCGAGGATGTAGTCCACCATCGCGCCCGACTCGAACAGGGTCAGCTCGCCATCGGTCAGCGCGGGCAGCTTGCCCGCCGGGCTGATCGCCCGCCACTCCGGCGTGTCGCGGTAGGCCGCTGAGAAGTCGACCGGCGCGATCTCGAACTGCAGCCCAAGCTCGCAGGCGGCCCAGATTGGCCGCACCGACCGCGTTCCCGGCGCATGATAGATCCTGAGCATCGCTGGCCCCGTCCGGGTCCACCGCGATGGACCGCCCCCACCCTCACCGACCTGGCCCAAGTCCACAATGGCTCGACGCCGACATCGCGCCTCCATCGCCCCGCAACCCAGGTTCGCCGAACAGGGCTAGCGTGACCGTCATGCGGGCGCCAGTATCCCCCCGCATCGCCATCCGGGGGGAACGTCATGGCTGCCATCGCTGAACCGTTGCATTCGGCTCCAGGTCGGGACGACCGGGGTTTCTTCCTGGGCGGAGCCATCGCCATGGCCCTGACCATCGTCGCGGGCTTCGTGCTCAACCTGGCGATGGGGCGCTCGACCTTCGCCTCGCCGCCGATCGTCCACGCCCACGCCCTGACCTTCATGGGCTGGGTGGTGATCTTCCTGACCCAGAACGTCCTGGCGGCGCGGGGCCATATCGCCCTGCACCGGCGCTTAGGCTGGCTGGCCGCCGGCTGGGTGGTGCTGATGTTGGCGATGGGCTGTGCGGTCACTGTCTTCGACATCCGCGCCGGCCACGTGCCGTTCTTCTTCAAGCCGCTGCATTTCCTGGTCTTCGACCCGATGACCCTGATCGGGTTCGCCGGCCTGACCTATGCGGCGATCGCCCTGCGCAAGCGGACCGACTGGCACCGCCGCCTGCACTTCAGCGGCATGGCGATGATGGTGGGCCCCGGGGTCGGACGGCTCCTGCCGATGCCGCTGATCGCGCCCTGGGCGTGGGAGGCGACCTTCGCGGTCTGCCTGGTCTTCCCCCTGGCCGGGATCATCGCGGACATGCGACGCACCGGCCGCGCGCACCCCGCCTGGCTCGTGGGCCTGGCCGTCACCCTCGGCGTCTTCGTCGCCACCGAGGCGATCACCTACAGCCCGGTCGGCGCGGCGCTCTACAAGGCCGTCGCGGCCGGTTCGCCCGGCGCGGCCATCCCCCCGCTGGAGCTCGGCCACCCGCCCGGCCCGCCGCCGGCCGCCAAGCCCGCGGTGGGCTAATCCCCGCCTAGCTGCCCCGGCGTATCGACGTCGAACAGCACCCCGTCGTCGGGCGCCGGAACCATGGCCAGGGCCGGGCCGAGGCCGCGCAGGACATTGCGCGCGCCCTCGTCGCCGGTCAGCGCCAGCAGGCCCGGGAACAACGCGCGGCCGAACAGAACCGGGTGGCCGCGCTGGCCGTCGAACACGGGGGCGGCGGCCAGGGCCTTCACGCCCGCCGCCTCGCCCGCCAGGGCCTCGGCCAGCTTCGGCAGGACGGCCGGTGGAACGCGCGGCATGTCGCCCAGGAAGACGAAGGCGCCGCCCGCGTCGCCCGGCAGGCTGGCGATCCCGGCGCGAAGGGTGGCGGCCATGCCCTCGGCGTGGTCGGCGGCGTGAACCAGCCTGAGGCGCGCGCCCTGACCCGCCCGCGCGGCGAAGGCCCGCGCCGCCTCGCCCACGGCGGCGTCCGCGCCGGTGACCACGGTCACGGTCCGCACGGGCGCGGCGAAGGCGGCGGCCAGGGCGCCGTCGATCAGCCGGCCGTCCCGCCAGGGCGCGGTCAGCTTGCCGCCGCCGAAGCGCGAGCCGAAGCCGCCAGCCAGGACCACGGCCTCCAGGACCGCCGCCTCCAGGGGCCGGGCCGCGTCGTCCGGCCCGCCGCCAATTGCCTCGCCCCCTGTCGCCATGCGTGTTTAGCCCCTATGTTGCCCGGGACATGACGCCCTATGACACCAGCCTGCCGCAAGCGCGCCGTGCGCGTCTCAGCGGCGCCGAAGCGCCGACCGGCCTGGTGGACAGCTTCGGGCGCACGGTGACCTATCTGCGCGTCTCGGTCACCGACCGTTGCGACCTGCGCTGCGTCTACTGCATGTCCGAGCACATGCGCTTCCTGCCGAAGGCCGAGGTCCTGACGCTGGAGGAGCTGGACCGCATCGCCTCGGCCTTCGTGGGGCTGGGGGTGCGCAAGCTGCGCCTGACCGGCGGCGAACCGCTGGTGCGCAAGGGGCTGATGACCCTGGTCGAGCGCCTGTCGCGGCACCTGAAGTCCGGCGCCCTGGAGGAGCTGACCCTCACCACCAACGGCACCCGCCTGGCGGAGTTCGCGCCGGAGCTGGCGCGCCACGGGGTGCGCCGGATCAACGTCTCGCTGGACACCCTGAAGCCCGATCTCTTCGCCCGCCTGACCCGGGGTGGCGACCTCGGCAAGGTGATCGGCGGCATCGAGGCGGCTCAAGGCTCCGGGCTGAAGGTCAAGCTGAACGCGGTCGCCCTGGCGCGCGACAACGCCGCCGAGATCCCCGACCTGATCAAGTGGGCCCACGGCCGGGGCCTCGACATGACCCTGATCGAGACCATGCCGCTGGGCGAGATCGACGAGGACCGCACCGACCAGTTCCTGTCCCTGGCCAAGGTCCGCGCCGACCTGGAGAGCTATTGGACCCTGCGCGACATCCCCCTGACCACCGGCGGGCCGGCGCGCTATGTCGAGGTGGCCGAGACGGGCGGGCGGCTGGGCTTCATCACCCCGCTGACGCACAATTTCTGCGAGGCCTGCAACCGGGTGCGCCTGACCTGCACCGGCACCCTGCACACCTGCCTGGGCCGCGAGGACGCCAGCGACCTGCGCGCGGTGCTGCGCGCCGGCGGGTCGGACGAGGACCTGACGGCCGCGATCCGCCTGGCGGTGGACGCCAAGCCCCAGGGCCATGACTTCCAAATCGACCGGGGCGCGGCGCCGGCCGTGTCGCGGCACATGTCGACTACCGGCGGCTGACCCTTGACCCGCGTCCTGCTCTTCGGTCGCCTCAGCGACATCGCCGGCTGGCGCGAGCGCCGCTTCGACCCGACGCCGGCGCGGCTGTCGGCGCTCAAGGCCCTGATCGCCAAGGACGACCGCGGCCTCGGCGAGGCCCTGGACGGGCCGGGGGTGCGCGCGGCCGTGGACAAGGCCCTGGTGCGCGGCGACGTCAGCCTGGCGGGCGCGGCGGAAGTGGCCTTCCTGCCGCCCATGAGCGGCGGCTGAGGCGCGGGGGATGATCCGGCTCCTCGACCAGCCTTTCGATCCGGGCGCGGAACTGAACCGCTTTTGCGCCGGCCGCACCGAGACCGGCGCCGTCGCCAGCTTCACCGGCATCGCCCGCGGCGAGGCGGGCCAGGCCACGGCGCTGGAACTGGAAGCCTATCCCGGCTTCACCGAGGCCCAGATCGACGAGATCGCCCAGGCGGCGGTGACGCGCTTCGGCCTGCAGGACTTCCTGATCCTGCACCGGGTCGGCCGCATCGCGCCCGGCGAGGCCATCGTCTTCGTGGCCACCGCCTCGGCCCACCGCCGCGCCGCCTTCGAGGCCTGCGACCACCTGATGGACTATTTGAAATCCCGCGCGCCCTTCTGGAAGAAGGAGCACGGCCCCGGCGGCGAACGGTGGGTCGAGCCCACCGCCCGCGACCTCGCCGACGCCGCCCGCTGGGACTGACTGGAGACAAGCCGATGAACGCCCTCACCCCCGGCGGCAAGATCAACACCGACCAGCCTCTCAAGCCCGTGCGCATCGCGGTGCTGACCGTCTCCGACACCCGCGACGAGGCCACCGACACCTCCGGCCAGCTGCTGGTCGAACGCGCCACGAGCGCCGGCCACGCCCTGGCGGGCAAGGCCATCGTGCGCGACGACGTCGCCGCCATCCGCGCCCAGGTGAAGGCCTGGACCACCTCCGGCGAGGTGGACGTCATCGTCACCACCGGCGGCACCGGCATCACCGGCCGCGACGTCACGCCCGAGGCGGTCGAGCCCCTGCTGGACAAGCGCATGGAGGGTTTCTCGGTGGTCTTCCATCTGGTCAGCTACCAGTCGGTCGGTCTTTCGACCCTGCAGTCGCGGGCCCTGGCGGGGATCATCGACGGGGTGTTCATCTTCTGCCTGCCCGGCTCCAACGGCGCCGTCCGCGACGGCTGGGACAAGGTCATCGCCGCCCAGCTCGACAGCCGCCACGGCCCCTGCAACATGGTCGAACTGATGCCCCGGCTCATGGAGAAATGAGCAAGCTCACCCACCTCGACGCCGAGGGGCGGGCGCGGATGGTGGATGTGTCCGCCAAGCCGGCCACGGCCCGCGAGGCGACCGCCGCCGGCTTCGTGCGCATGAGCCCCGCCACCCTGGCCCTGGCCCAGACCGGGCAGGGCAAGAAGGGCGACGTCCGCGCCGTGGCCGAGATCGCCGGCGTGATGGCCGCCAAGCGCACCGCCGACCTCATTCCGCTCTGCCACCCCCTGGCCCTCTCCAAGGTCGAGGTGACGGTGGAGGCGGCCGAGGGCGGCCTGGCGGTGACCGCCAGGGTCAAGACCACCGGCCCGACGGGCGTGGAGATGGAGGCCCTGACCGCCGTCTCGGTGGCCTGCCTGACCATCTACGACATGCTCAAGGCGGCCGAGAAGGGCATGACCATCGGCGACATCCGCCTGCTGGAAAAGTCCGGCGGCGCCTCGGGCGACTGGAGCGCGCCGTGAAGCTGCTGACCGTCGACGACGCCCGGGCGCGCATCCTCGCCGCCGCCGCCGCGCCCGTGATCGAAACCGTCGCCCTGGCCGACGCCCTGGGCCGCACCCTGGCCGAGACCGTCGCCGCCGGACGTGACCAGCCGCCCTTCCGCGCCTCGGCCATGGACGGCTGGGCGGTGCGCGCCGCCGACGCGCCCGGGCGGCTCAGGATCGCCGGCGAAAGCGCCGCCGGCCACCCCTACGAGCGCCCCCTGCAGGCGGGCGAGGCGGTGCGCATCTTCACCGGCGCCGTGGTTCCCGAGGGCGCCGACGCGGTGGTCATCCAGGAGGATGCGGAGCGCCAGGGCGATCACGTCGTCGTCCCCGCGGTGGCGAGCGCGCACCACGTCCGCCCCGCCGGCCAGGACTTCCACGCCGGCGACACCCTGCTGAAGGCGGGCGATCGCCTGGACCCCTGGCGGCTGTCCCTGGCGGCCTCGGCCGGTCGCGCGCGCCTCGGCGTCGGTCGCCGGCCCCGGGTGGTGGTGCTCTCCACCGGCGAGGAGGTGGTCGAGCCGGGCGCCGCGCCGGGCCCCTTCCACATCTTCAACTCCGGGACCACGGCCCTGACGTCCATGCTGCGGACCTGGGGCGCCGAGCCCCTGCCGCTGGCCTCGGTGGGCGACAGCGAGGCCGCCATCGCCGACGCCGTGGCCGGCGCGGGGGGCGACGTGGTGGTCACCCTCGGCGGCGCCTCGGTGGGCGACCACGACCTGGTCAAGCCGGCGCTGGGTCGCCTGGGCCTTTCCGTGGTCGTCGAAAGCGTGGCGGTGCGGCCCGGCAAGCCGACCTGGTTCGGAACCCTGGGCGACGGCCGCCGCGTGGTCGGCCTGCCTGGCAATCCCGCCTCGGCCATGGTCTGCGCCGAGCTCTTCCTGCGATCCCTGATCCTCGCCATGCAGGGCGCCGACCCTGCCGTGCGGCTGGTCAAGGCGCGGGCCGGCGTTCCCTTCGCCGCCAATGGCGGGCGTGAGCACTGGATGCGCGCGCGCCTGGCCTGGTCCGACGATGGCGCGGTGCTGGCGACGCCCTTCCGCGATCAGGATTCCTCGCTGGTGACGGTGTTCGCCGAGGCCGACGCCCTGGTCCGCCGCCCGGTCGGCGCCCCGGCCGCCGACGTCGGCGACCCCGTGGACGTCCTGCTGCTCGCGCGGGCCTGAGGCTTTCCTGCAGATCCTTAGGGGCCGACCCTGCCCAAGGCGGGGAGGGAGGCCGCATGGCCCCGTCCGAGGCCATCCGCGTACCGCAGCGCCGTGATCTCGCCCAGCACGGCGATGGCCACCTCCCAGGGCGCCTTGCCGCCGATGTCGAGGCCGATGGGGGCGTGCAGGCGCTCCACGTCGCCGTCGGAGACGCCGGCCGCCTTCAGCGCCGCCTTGCGGTCGGCCACCCGCCGCCGGGCGCCCAGGGCGCCGACGTAAAAGGCGGGCGAGGGCAGGGCGATGGCCAGGGCCGCGTGGTCCATCTCCGCCTCGTGGGTGGCCACGGCCACCGCCGTCCAGGGGTCCAGCCCGATGGCCGCCAGGGCCTCCGCCGGCTCCTCGCGGCGATAGGCGAAGCCGGGCAGGGCGGGCGGCGCCTCGGGGCCCTTGGGCCGCACCAGGGTGGTCTCGCAGCCTGCCTGGCCGCCCAGGGTCGCGATCGCCAGGGCCGTGGGGTCGGAGCCGAGCACGATCAGCTTCAGAGCCGGGTCATAGCGGCGGCTGAAGGCGCCCTGCCAGACGTCGGGCGTCCGGCCCGCCCCCTGAGTGTCGGGCCCCGTCGCTACCGGCCCGCAGGCGCGGCGAAGGCCGTCCGACACCCAGAGGGCCGGGACGCGCGCCTGCTCCAGCGCCAGCAGGGCCAGGGCCGCCTCGTCGTCCGGCGCGATGCGCTCCAGCAGGATCTCGATGCGCGCGCCGCAGAGCAGGCGAATGTCCGGCCAGGGGCTGCCCTCGCCATAGACCAGGCGGCGCGGCCGGCCGTCGGCGAGGCACTGGCGGGCGTGGCCGGCCACGTCGCTTTCCAGGCAGCCGCCGGACAGGAAGCCGGACACCACCCCCTCGGCCAGCACCATCTGGGTTCCCACCGGCCGTGGTCCGCCCTCGCCCAGGGCGACGATGGTGGCCAGGGCGGCGGGCAGGCCGGCCTCCAGCGCGGCCCGCAGCGCCGGGCGCGCGTCGTCGGCGAAGCCGAACAGCGGCCACTCGGGAAGGGGTTCGAAAATCGACCCCACGGACGGTTCGGGCGAGGTTTCTGGCATCGGATGGATATTGGCCCGGATTAACCGCTCGGCAATGTCCTGGATACGGCTTCTTTAGGGTCTGGGCGTAGGACGGTGAACGAGTCGTAAGACACCCCCGGCACGGATCAGTCTCCACCTGATGCATCCCCTGGTTTCCAAGCTCGGCCTCGGAACGGCCCAGTTCGGCCTCGATGGCGGCGCCGCGGGGCGCGGCCGTCCCCCCGAGCTCGAGGTGCGCGAGATCCTGGCCATCGCGGCGCGTTCGGGCCTGTCGGTGCTCGACACCGGCGCGGCCTCCGCCCACGCCGAGGCGGTGCTGGGCTCGGTGCTGCCGCGGCCGTCCTGCCTGCGTGTCTCGATCAAGGCGCCGCGCGGCGATCGCGGCCCGGACTTCGTCGAGGCCGAAGCGCGCGCCGCCCTGGCCCGCCTGGGCCTGACCGGCGCCGACTCCATCGTCGTGCAGTCCGCCGGCGATCTCTTCTCGCCCTCTGGCATGGCCATGTGGGAGCGGCTCTTCGCCCTGCGCGACGCCGGCCTGTTCAACCGTGTCGGCATCTCGGCCTATGCGTCGGACGATCCGGCCGGCCTCGCCCGCCGCTTCCGGCCCGACCTGATCCAGGCCCCGGTGTCCCTGCTCGACCAGCGCCTGCTGATGGACGGCAGCCTGGCCGCCGTGAAGGCCCTGGGCATCGAGGTGCACCTGCGCTCGGTGTTCCTGAACGGGCTGCTGTTCCTGCCCCCCGACCGGGTGCCCAGCCAGTACAAGAGCGCCGCCGCGCGCCTGTCGCGAGCCCGCCGGATGATCGCCGAGGGCCGCTCCGACCCGCTCCAGGCGGCGCTCGGCTTCGCCCTGTCGCGCCCGGAGGCCGACGCCGTCATCGTCGGCGCCGCCACCGCCGCCGAGCTTCAGGCCGTGGTCGCCGCCGCCTCCAGCCCGCCGCCGGACCTCGACTGGGACGATATGGCCCTCGACGACCCCGACGTCGTCGACGACCGCCGCTGGCAGGGCTCGCAGACGGCGGCCTAGCGCGCCGTCACTTGCTCTGAACTACTCGTCCTTGGGCTTGCCCGCGGCCTCAGCCAGGGCCAGCCACCGGGCTTCTTCGGCCTGGAAGTGCTTCACCAGAGCGATAGGTGCGGCCTTGGCCGCCTTCTTGCGGCAGTCGACCGCTTTCTCGAGATATGCAGCGCGCGTGTCCATGGATCAGGGCGTGGGCGCTTGCCGCCCAAATAGCAAGGACGGATGTCGCCCGCCGCCGCGGCGTGCGGTCGCCGCCCCCTTGCGCCCGCCGCGCCCCTCATGTTGATGGCGGCGCATGGAACTGATCCTCATCCGCCATGGCCTGCCGGTGCGCAGCGCCGAGACCGCCGATCCGCCGCTGTCCGATATCGGCCATGACCAGGCCCGGCGCGTCGCGTCCAGGCTGGCGCGCGAGCCCATCGACGCGGTCTGGGCCAGCACCATGAAGCGCGCCATCCAGACCGCCGAGCCCTTCGCCGCCGCCGCCGGCCACGCGATCTCGACCCACGACGGCATCTGCGAGTTCGATCGGGGAACCGGCGCCTACACGCCGATGGAAGAGCTCAAGCGCGACGACTACGCCGCCTGGCTCGCCTTCGCCCAGGGCCAGCATGGAACCGACATCGAAGCCTTCCAGGCCGACGTGGTGGCCGCCCTGGAACAGATCATCGCCGACAATCCCGGCCGCCGCGTGGCGGTGTTCTGCCACGGCGGTGTGATCAACGTCTGGACCGCCCATGTGCTGGGCATGGCCCCGCGGCTGTTCTTCGAGCCGGTCTACACCAGCGTGCACCGCTACATGTGCGCCCGCGCCGGCCAGCGGAACCTGGTCAGCCTCAACGACACCGCCCACCTGGAGGCGGACGCCGCCGTCACCGCAGGCTAAGGCCCGCCCGGTCTCCCGGGCAGGCCGCGCCAAATCAGGCGTCGACGAGATTGCGCTCGGTGGCGGCCGCGCGCATGGCCTTCTGCAGCTTCTCGAACGCCCGCACCTCGATCTGGCGCACGCGCTCGCGGCTGACGCCGTATTGCGAGGCCAGTTCCTCCAGGGTGGTGGGGTCGTCCTTCAGCCGGCGCTCGGTCAGGATGTGGCGCTCGCGGTCGGTCAGCTCCGTCATCGCCTCTTCGAGCAGGCTCATGCGGATCGACTGTTCCTCGTCCTCGGCCAGCTTGGTTTCCTGGCTGACGGCGTCCTTGTCTTCCAGCCAGTCCTGCCACTCGTTCTCGCTGTCAGAGCGCAGAGGCGCGTTCAGCGAGGCGTCGCCGCCGCCGGAGAGGCGCCGGTTCATGGACACGACTTCCTCGTCCAGCACGCCCAGCTTGGTGGCGATCTGGCGGACGTGTTCGGGATGCAGGTCGCCCTCTTCCAGGGCGCTGATCTCGCTCTTGGCCTTGCGCAGGTTGAAGAACAGCTTCTTCTGCGCCGCCGTCGTGCCCATCTTCACCAGCGACCACGAGCGCAGGATGTATTCCTGGATCGAGGCGCGGATCCACCACATGGCGTAGGTCGCCAGGCGGAAGCCCTTGTCGGGCTCGAACTTCTTGACCGCCTGCATGAGGCCGACGTTGCCCTCGGAGATCACTTCCCCGATGGGCAGGCCGTAGCCGCGATAGCCCATGGCGATCTTGGCGACGAGGCGCAGGTGGCTGGTGACGAGACGGTGGGCCGCCTGCGGGTCCTGGTGTTCCTTCCAGGCCTTGGCGAGCATGAACTCCTCGTCCTTGGCCAGCATCGGAAACTTGCGGATCTCCGTCAGATAGCGCGAGAGGCCGCCTTCCGGCGACATGACGGCGAGCGCGGTTGCATTGGCCATGGTACTTTCCCCTTCTGACTCGGAATGTCGTCGCAACGCGCGCACGCGCCGGCGCCACCCCCTTCAACAAGACAAGATAGGTATCGGTTGCCCCGGTTTTAAGACGCCGGGACGTGAAGGTTTCTTAAGGCGACTGTCAGCGGCGCTATTGTACCATAGGCGCGCCGCCGGCCGTTTCCGTGGAGACCGAACGCCGGAACCCTAGCGGATGTTCACGTCACGTTCTGTCAGCAATGACGGTCGGGGTTCAAGACCGCCCCCTATCGTCCGCTCACCCCGGCCTTCGCCGGGGTGAGCGGGTGGAGGAGCCCCTCACAGCCCCGCCAGCAGCGCCTCCAGGGCCGCCATGTCGGCGGGAAGCGCGGTCGCGAAGCGCAGGGCCTCGCCGGTGATCGGGTGGCGGAATCCGAGCACGGCGGCGTGCAGGGCCTGGCGCGCGAGCCCGGCCTCGGCGATCGCCGCCTTCACCGGGGCGGCGGGCGAGCCGGCGCCGTAGAGCGGGTCGCCCAGCACGGGCGCGCCGACGGAGGCCAGGTGCACGCGGATCTGGTGGGTGCGGCCGGTTTCCAGGGTGCAGCGGACCTTGCCGGCCAGGGGCCGGGCGCCGGGCTTGCCGCCCGCGCCAAAGACGCTGGCGGTCACATAGTGGGTGACGGCCTCGCGCCCGCCGGCCTTCAGCACCGCCATCTTCTTGCGATCGTTGGCGGAGCGGCCGATCCGCGTCCGGATCGTCCCCTGGGCGGGCGTGGGCGCGCCGCGGGTCAGGGCCACATAGGTCCGCTCCAGGTCGTGGGCGGCGAACAGGGCCGACAGGCCCTGATGGGCGGCGTCGGTCTTGGCGGCGACCATGACGCCCGAGGTGTCCTTGTCCAGGCGGTGCACGATCCCGGGCCGGGCCACCCCGCCGATGCCCGAAAGGCTGGCGCCGCAATGGTGCAGCAGGGCGTTGACCAGGGTGCCGCTCTCGGTTCCCGGTGCCGGGTGAGCGGCCATGCCGGCGGGCTTGTCGACCACGATCAGGTGCTGGTCCTCGAAGAGGACGTTCAGCGGGATCGCCTCGGGCATGGGCTCGGCCGGGACCGCGGCCGGGATCAGCAGGCGATAGAGCCCGGCCATCGCACGCGCGGAGGGATCGGCCACGACCACGTCGTCGCGGGTCACCGCGCCCTGGGCCATCAGCGCCTGCACGCGCGAGCGCGACAGTTCCGGCAGCTTGTCGGCCAGGGCCTTGTCCAGCCGCCCGCCGGCGTCCAGTTCGACCACGCGCACGCCGGGATCGAGGGTCTCGGCCAGGCCCTCGTCCTCGGTGTCGTCGTCCAGGGCCACGGTCAGCTCGGTTCCGCCCGTCATGGCGTCAGGCGCCCTTGCCCATGGCCGCTTCCTCGCGTCCGGTGATCGAGCCCTCGGTGAACAGGTATTCCCGCAGCTCCTTGTCGAAGCGGGCGTCCTGGCGGCGGATCCACTCCAGGGCCATGGAGGCGTGCTCGACCTCCTCGTCGGCGTTGTGCAGCAGGATGGCCCGCAAGGCCGGGTCGTCGCAATCGTCGGCGCGCTGGCGGTACCAGTCGACGGCTTCCAGCTCCTCGATCAGCGATGTGATGGCGTAGTGCAGGTTCAAGGTCTCGCGCCGCAGCTTCTCACGCGGGACGTGCAGGCCTTCGCTGGACATCGTCAAGCTCCTGTCATGCGATGGGACCATAGGTCCCGGTTGTTGTCGTGGCGCGGCCATAACGCACGAGCGCAGCCGGAGGACGCATGAGGATCGATCGACGTGGGGCGCTGGCCCTGTTGGGCCTGGGCGCGGCGGCGCCGCTGAAGGCCGCGGCCGAGGTTGCGCCCGTCGCGGCGGCGGACGCCAGGTTCCTGCACGGCGTCGCCAGCGGCGATCCCCTGGCCGACCGGCTGGTGATCTGGACGCGGGTGACCGCCGAGGGCGCGGCGCCGATCCCCGTGCGCTGGGAGGTCAGCGAAAGCGCCGACTTCGCCCGCCCCGCCGCCAGCGGCGTGACCCAGGCCGCCGCCCCGCGCGATTTCACGGTCAAGGTCGACGTGACGGGCCTGAAGCCCGGCCAGGACTACTGGTACCGCTTCCTCGTGGGCGGCCGCACCGGCGGCGCGACCTCGGCGGTCGGTCGCGCGCGCACCCTCCCCAGCGGGCCGACGGCGGACCTGGTGCTGGCGGTGGTCACCTGCTCGCTCTATCCGCAGGGCTGGTTCAACGCCTATCACCACATCGCCGGCCTGGACCGCCTCGACGCCGTGGTCGAGCTGGGCGACTACATCTACGAATACGGCGGCCCCGGCTCCTACGGCATGGAGATGGGCGACAAGCTCGGCCGCGCGCATGAGCCGGCCCACGACTGCGTCACCCTGGCCGACTACCGGACCCGCCACGCCCAGTACAAGCGCGACCCCGACCTCCAGGCCGCCCACGCCCGCGCGCCCTGGATCTGCGTCTGGGACGATCACGAGGTCGCCAACGACGACTGGATCGGCGGGGCCGAGAACCACCACGACAAGACCGAGGGCGACTGGCGCGCGCGTGAGCAGGCCGCGCTCAGGGCCTACTACGAGTGGATGCCGATCCGCGAGCCGGAGCCGGGCCGGGCCTTCGAGGCCATCAACCGCAGCTTCCAGTTCGGCGACCTGGCCAGCCTGATCATGGTCGAGAGCCGGCTGATGGCTCGCTCGTACCAGCTGGAACGCGAACGGCCGGACGACGTGGGCCAGGCGATCTTCGACGCCTCCGGCCCCGGACGCCCGCGCCAGGTCACCGATCCGGCCGTGATCAAGACGGTGCGCGAGGCCATGGCGGCGGCGAACGGCCGCCCGCCCGCGCCCTACATCGTCGGTCCGGACCTGGTCGCCGTGAAAGCCTATGTCGAGGATCCCGCCCGCCAGATGCTTGGCCCCGCCCAGGAGGCCTGGCTGGGGGCGGAGCTGCGCGCCTCGGTCGAGGCCGGCCGGCCCTGGCAGGTGCTCGGCAACGAGGTGGTCATGGCCCGCATGCTGAACCCGGACGCCCGTGGCTTCCTGGGCGCGGCCGGTTATGCGCGGCTGCTGGCGGGCAAGTCGGATAGGGAGAAGGCCTATATCGAGCGCGTCTTCGACGCCCTGAGCATTCCCGCCCCCTACGACCTCGACGCCTGGAACGGCTATCCGGCCGCGCGCGAACGGGTCTACGACGCCATCAAGTCCGCGCCCGGCGCCAACACCCTGGTCCTGTCCGGCGACAGCCACGCCTTCTGGGTCAACGACCTGGCGGATGCGGCGGGGACGCGGGTGGCGGTGGAGTTCGGGACCAGCGCCATCACCAGCCCCGGCATGGGCGACCACTTCGGCTTCCAGGCCGGCGAGGTGTTCGTGGCCCAGAACCCCGAGGTCAAGCATTGCGACCAGGTCACCCGCGGCTACATCCGCCTGACCCTGTCCCACGCCGAGGCCCGCGCCGAACTGATCGGGGTCGAGACGGCGGCCAAGCCCTACAAGGCCGAGGTGACCTCCACCTGGACGGTGGCGGCGACCAAGGGGCCGGGGATCGCGGCGCCGAAGAAGGTTTGAGCGCGTGGCTTTGTGTGACGTCACCTGCCCCATCCGTCATCCTGGGCCTTGTGCCCAGGACCCATGAACACGTGAGAACGAGCGGCGCGTACCGAAGGGCGCGCCGGGAGCAGGCCCTAGCCGACGCCTGTGCGCCGCTCCGCTGCCGCTCGCGGATCGCGCTACAGCGCGTATGGATCCTGGGCGCCGACGGCCCAGGATGACGGATGGGAGGGGGTGTCAGGGTATCGGAAACTCCCGCCCTTGAGGACAACCTGTCGAACGTCCACCCCTACCGCCGGTCCAGCGCCAGCTTCAGGCCGAAAGCCAGGAACACGCCGCCGGTCACCCGGTCCAGCCAGCGCACCACCGCCCCGCGCGACAGCCACCGCTTCAGGGGCCGGGTCGCGGTGATCAGGCCGGCGAACCAGATGAGGCCAAGCCCCACATGGATCGCCGCCAGCAGGACGATGAACGGCGCGGCGTCGACGCCTGAGGGCACGAACTGCGGCAGGAACGAGATGTAGAACACCCCGACCTTGGGGTTCAGCAGGTTGGTCATCAGCCCACGGACGAACCAGTTGCCGGTCGCGCCGGCCCAGCGGCCCTTGGGCGCCGGTTGCGACTGGAGGGACGCCTCGAAGTCGAAGCCCTGGCGGGGCTTGAGGATCATCCCCGCCCCCAGCCAGACCAGGTAGGCGGCCCCCGCCCACTTCAGGACCGTGTAGGCCAGGGTCGATGCCGTCAGCAGGACGCCGAGGCCCAGGGCCACCGCCAGGCCCCAGACCAGGCAGCCCAGGGCCACGCCCACGGCCGCCAGGGCCGCCCGCCTCGGCCCCTCCACGGCGGCGGTTCGTAGCACCATGGCGGTGTCCAGGCCGGGCGTGATGGTCAGCAGCCCCGCGGCGATCAGGAAGGCGCCCAGCGCCTGCGGCGCGGTCATGCCAGCCGGCTCCCCGGCGCCTCGGCCAGGGCCCCGTCCTCGACCCGGCGATAGAAGCACGACCGGAACCCCGCCACGTGGCAGACGCCGCCGTCGCCGCCGGGCACGGTGCGCACCAGCAACGCGTCCTGGTCGCAGTCGAGCCGCAGCTCGACGACCGGCAGCAGCTGGCCGGAGGTGTCGCCCTTCTTCCAGATCTCCTGGCGCTTGCGGCTCCAGAAGTGGGTGAAACCGGTGTCGAGGGTCAGCTTCAGCGCCTGCGCGTTCATCCAGCCGACCATCAGCACCTCGCCGGTCTCGGCATGCTGGACGATAGCCGCCATCAGGCCGTTGGCGTCGAAACGCGGGGCCAGGACCGCGCCGCGCTCCAGGGCGTCGTGGTCGTCGAGGGTCGGGAACAGGGGCTCGCTCATAGGCCGCATATGGCGCCGCTGGCCCGGCTCACGCTAGCCTCATGCCCGAATGGGGGCGCCGCTTTGAGCCTGAAGGACTGGATCAAGGGCAAGGTCGGCGACTTCGACCGGGCCATGCGCCCCTGGGCGTCGCGCTCGCGGCTCAACGCCGGCCTCTACGAATTCCTGCTGTTCGGGCTGAAACAGGCCTGGGCCTGCCTGTTCGGCGGCGCGATGCTGGCCCTGATCCTGGGCACGCACCTTGTCTGGCCAAAGACCTTAGGTGGCCACGCGGCGATCGCGCGCTATGACTTCCTGGTGGTGGCCGCCCTGGCCATCCAGGCGCTGATGCTGGCGACCAGGCTGGAACGCTGGGAGGAGGCGGCGGTGATCGCCGTCTTCCACGTCGTCGGCACCATCATGGAGGTGTTCAAGACCGCCCACGGCTCGTGGATATATCCGGAGCCCAACTTCCTGCGCATCGGCGGCGTGCCGCTTTTCTCGGGCTTCATGTACGCCTGCATCGGCAGCTACATCGCCCGCGCCTGGCGGCTGTTCGAGTTCCGCTTCACCCATTGGCCGCCGGCCTGGGCGCCGTGGGCCCTGGCGGTCCTCAGCTACGCCAACTTCTTCACCCACCACTGGTGGCCGGACATCCGGCTGGGCCTCTTCGCCTTTTCCGCCCTGATCTGGCGGCGCACCTGGATCGTCTTCACCCCGGACCGGACGCCCCGGCGCATGCCCCTGCTGCTCGGCCTCGTCCTGGTCGCCCTCTTCATCTGGTTCGCCGAGAACCTCGGCACCTTCGCCGGCGCCTGGGCCTATCCCAGCCAGAAGCATGGCTGGGCCATGGTGCCGATCGACAAGATGGGCGCCTGGTACCTGCTGATGATCCTCAGCTTCGTGCTGGTGACGATGGTGAGCCGGGTGCGCGAGCCCGAGGGAGAGCCGGTCGCGCTAGCCCTCTCCCCCGCGCCAGCAGGGGAGAGGGTTGGGTGAGGGGCGCCGCCGCCCACGCCACGCTCTCGGAAAAGGCTCCGCGTGGCCCGGAGACCCCTCACCCAACCCTCTCCCCGCGAGCGGGGAGAGGGCTATGAACGGGCGGAGCCGGGTCTCACTTCCGGTTACAGAAATCCAGGAACCGCCGCTGCAGCTCGACGTCGGTCTTGAAGGCGCCGGTGAACTGGGTGGTGATGGTCGAGGCGTGGCGGTGGTGCACGCCGCGGGTGGTCATGCACTGGTGCTCGGCGTCGATCATCACCGCCACGCCCGCTGGGCGCAGGTTGTCGGCGATGGCGTCGGTGATCTGCTGGGTCAGGGTTTCCTGGGTCTGCAGGCGCTTGGAGAAGATCTCCACCACCCGCGCCAGCTTCGACAGCCCCACCACCCGGTTGGTCGGCAGGTAGGCGACATAGGCCTTGCCGATGAAGGGGGCCATGTGGTGCTCGCAGTGGCTCTCCACCTCGATGTCGCGCATGAAGACGATGTTGTCGTAGCCCTGCACGTCCTCGAAAGTGCGCTCCAGCTCGGCGGCCGGGTCGGCGTGATAGCCGCCGAACCATTCTTCGAAGGCTTCCACCACGCGCTTGGGCGTATCCAGCACGCCCTCGCGGCGGGGATCGTCCCCGGCCCAGGCGATCAGGGTCCGCACGGCTTCCATGGCCTCCTCGCGGGAGGGCCTGTGCACGGCTTCAAGGTCAACGTCGGGCGCGCCGACGAGGGTTCGGTCGCGGGAAATGGCGTCCATTCTGATGATTGCTGGTCTTTCCAGGGCTGAGTTGCGCCGGAGCGAGGGCTCCGGAAATGACGCGTGCCACCCTTTCACAGCGATCGAAAAACCAGGCTCAAGCCCCATTGGTTTCCCGACCGGCCAACTTGTATATGGGCGGACGCCTTTCTCCGGCAACCTTCACCTTACGTCAGTGCGCACATGACCCTTCGGCTCTACGACACCATGGCCCGCGAGAAGCGGGATTTCGTTCCCCTCAATCCGGAACGGGTGACGATGTATGTGTGCGGACCGACGGTCTACAACTACGCCCACATCGGCAACGCCCGGCCCGTGGTGGCCTTCGACGTGCTGTTCCGGGTGCTGCGCCACCTCTATGGGGCGGACCACGTGGTCTATGCCGCCAACGTCACCGACGTGGACGACAAGATCAACCAGAAGGCCGCCGACGAGGGCGTGCCGATCGACGTGATCACCGCCCGCTACCTGGACGCCTACCACGCCGACATGTCGGAGCTGGGCGCCCTGCCGCTGTCGGCCGAGCCGCGGGCCACGCGGACCATGGACGCCATCATCGCCATGATCGAGCGGCTGGTGCGCAACAACAGCGCCTACGCCGCCGAGGGGCACGTGCTGTTCAACACCCAGGCCTACAGCGAATACGGCAAGCTGTCGGGCCGCTCGATGGACGACATGATCGCCGGGGCGCGGGTGGACGTCGCCCCCTACAAGCAGCACCCGGCCGACTTCGTGCTGTGGAAGCCCTCCAAGCCGGGCGAGCCGGTGTGGGACAGCCCCTTCGGCCCCGGCCGGCCCGGCTGGCATATCGAGTGCTCGGCGATGATCGAGCAGACCCTGGGCATCCCCATCGACATCCACGGCGGCGGCAACGACCTGATCTTCCCGCACCATGAGAACGAGCTGGCCCAGGGCGTCTGCGCCCACGGCCACGCCCACAAGGCGGAAGGCGGCTACGCCAACTACTGGCTGCACAACGGCTTCCTGAACATGGGCTCGGAGAAGATGTCCAAGTCCCTGGGCAATGTGCAGCTGGTGCACGACCTGGTCACCCGCTGGCCGGGCGAGGCCCTGCGCTGGGCCCTGCTGTCGGCGCACTACCGCCAGCCGCTGACCTGGACGGACGAGGTGATCGAGCAGGCCCGCGGCAGCCTCGACTACCTCTACGGCGTCCTGCGCCGGGTCGAGGACGTCGAGGCCGAGGCGACCGGCCCCTCGGCGGCCTTCCTGGACGCCCTGATGGACGACCTCAACACGCCCAAGGCCTATGCCGAGCTGCACGCCCTCGGCCAGGCCCTGGAGCGCGCGCCCGCCGAGGCCAAGGCGCGGGTGAAGGGCGAGCTCCTGGCCTCGGCCAACCTGATCGGCTTCCTGCACGCCAGGCCCGAGGCCTGGTTCCAGGGCGGGGTGGACGTGGGCCTCAAGGCCAAGGTCGAGGACCTCATCGCCCAGCGCGTCGCCGCCCGCGCCGCCAAGGACTGGGCCACCGCCGACCGCATCCGCGCCGAGCTCACCGCGCTCAACGTTGAGGTCATGGACAACCCCACCGGGGCGACCTGGAAGCTGAAGGGGACGGTGTGATGGCCCGCGTCAAGATCGAGCACCGCCTGGGCATCGCCGCGCCGGCGCACGAGATCTGGAAGCTGGTGGGCGACCTGGCCCACTGGAAGGACTGGAACCCTCTCTACACCGAGGCCGAGGGAACCCTGGCCTTCGGCGCCCAGCTCAAGCTGACCCTGGTCCTGCCCGGCCGCAAGCCGCAGGTGATCCGGCCGACCGTGGAAAGCTGGACCCCGGAGGAGCTGATCCACTGGCGGCTCTCCATGCTGGGCGGGCTGGTGCGCACCATCCGCTACATCGAGATCGAAAAGCTGACCGACACCGGCTGCATCTTCTCCAACGGCGAGATCTTCGACGGCCCGCTGGGGCCCCTGGTGGCGCGCTCCATGCGCGGCGCCATCCGCTCCGGCTTCGCGGCCATGGGCGAGGCGGTGAAGACGCGCGTCGAGGCGGCGTGGCGCGGACAGGCCGAAAGCCCTACCTAAGAGCCATGATCGACGACCTCTATTCCGCGAAGGTTCTGGCGCTGGCGGCCAATACGCCCCGGCTGGGCCGCCTCGACGCGCCCGACGGCACGGCGGAGAAGGTCTCCAAGCTGTGCGGCAGCCGCGTGGTGGTGGACGTCAAGGTCGAAGGCGGGGTGGTCACCGACTTCGCCCAGGACATCAAGGCCTGCGCCCTGGGCCAGGCGGCCGCCTCGGTGCTGGGCGAGCACGTGGTGGGCGCCACCGTTCAGGAAATCGAAATGGCCCGGGATGCATTCCGTGCTATGTTGAAGACGGGCGGCGCGCCGCCCTCGGGACGATTTTCGGATCTGAAGATGCTGGAGCCGGTGAAGGACTATCCCCCCCGTCACGCCTCGACGCTGCTGGCGTTCGAAGCGACGGTGGAGGCTTGCCGCCAGGCCCAGGCGGCCCAAACGTCGCGAACTAGCCGCGCCGGCGCGGCTTGATCGGCTTCGCGGACGGGTGCGATAAGCCCCGCTCCGCCCGATCGCAGAACCCTCCGCCGGCATGACCCCCTTTGAACGCAGCGTGCGGTTCGTCCACCGGACCTACAAGCTGACGCTTTCGCCCTGGTTCGGGCGCCAATGCCGGTTCATGCCGACCTGTTCGGACTATGCGGCGGAGGCCCTGATCCAGCACGGGCCCGTCAAGGGCGGCCTCCTCGCCGCCCGGCGCCTGTGTCGATGCCATCCCTGGGGCGGGTCCGGATACGACCCCGTTCCCCCAAGCTCCGGCCCCCGGAGCAGGACATGTGAGACATGATCGATCTTAAGTTCCCCGACGGCTCCGTCCGTCAATTCGACGCCGGCGTCACGGGCCGCGACGTCGCCGCCGCGATCTCGAAATCGCTGGAGAAGAAGGCCCTGCTGATCAAGCTGGACGGCCAGCTGCTGGATCTCGACCGACCGCTGGACGGCGGCGGGGCCATCGAGATCGTCACGCGCGAGGCGCCGGAGGCCCTCGACACCATCCGCCATGACACGGCCCACATCCTGGCCGAGGCGGTGCAGGAGCTGTTCCCCGGCACCCAGGTGACCATCGGCCCCAATGTCGAGGACGGCTTCTACTACGACTTCGCCCGCGACGAGCCGTTCAGCCTCGATGACCTGGCGACGATCGAAAAGCGGATGAAGGAGATCGTCGACCGCGACGAGAAGATCACGCGCGAGGTCTGGGACCGCCAGGAAGCCATCAAGCACTTCCGCGACATCGGCGAGGCCTACAAGGCCGAGATCATCGAGAGCATCCCGGGCGCCGAGCCGATCACGGTCTATCGCCAGGGGTCCTGGAAGGACCTCTGCCGCGGGCCGCACCTGCCGTCCACGCGCCACATCGGCAAGGCGTTCAAGCTGACCAAGCTGGCCGGCGCCTATTGGCGCGGCGACCAGAACAACGCCCAGCTGCAGCGCATCTACGGCACGGCCTGGGCGTCCGAAGCGGACCTCGAGGCCTACCTCAAGCGGGTCGAGGAAGCCGAGAAGCGCGACCACCGCAGGATCGGGCGGGCCATGGACCTCTTCCACATGCAGGAAGAGGGCAAGGGCATGGTGTTCTGGCACGAGAAGGGCCTGACGCTGTGGCGCACGATCGAGAGCTACATCCGACGCCGGCTCGACGCGGCCGGCTATGTGGAGGTGCGCACGCCCCAGGTCCTGGACCGGGTGTTCTGGGAGCGGTCGGGCCACTGGGAGAAGTATCGCCCCAACATGTTCGTCTGCGAGACGGAGGAGGGCGAGGAGCTTTCCCTCAAGCCGATGAACTGCCCCGGCCATATCCAGATCTTCAACGTCGGCCAGCGCTCCTATCGCGAGCTGCCCCTGCGCATGGCGGAGTTCGGCTCGTGCCACCGCTATGAGCCCTCCGGGTCGCTGCACGGGCTGATGCGGGTGCGCGCCTTCACCCAGGACGACGGCCACATCTTCTGCCGCGAGGACCAGATCGAGTCGGAAACGACGCGGTTCATCGAGCTGGCCTCGTCGATCCACGCCGACTTCGGCCTGGAGCGCGACCACATCGCCCTGGCGACGCGGCCGGAGATTCGCGCCGGCACCGACGAGTTCTGGGACAAGGCCGAGGCGCAGATGCTGTCGGCGGCGCGCGCCGCCGGCGTCGAGCCGAAGATCGCCGAGGGCGACGGCGCCTTCTACGCGCCCAAGCTGGACTTCATCCTCAAGGACGCCATCGGCCGTCAGTGGGCCTGCGGCACCATCCAGCTCGACTACGTCCTGCCCGAGCGGCTGGACGCCGACTATGTGGGCGAGGACGGCCAGAAGCACCGGCCGGTGATGCTGCACCGGGCGATCTGCGGCTCGCTGGAGCGCTTCATCGGGGTGCTGATCGAGAACTATGCCGGCGCCTTCCCCCTATGGCTGTCGCCGGTCCAGGCGGTGGTGGCCACGATCACCTCCGACGCCGACGACTACGCCCACAAGGCGGCGGCGGCGTTCAAGAAGGCGGGCCTGCGGGTCGAGACCGATCTTCGCAACGAGAAGGTCGGCTACAAGATCCGCGAGCACTCCCTGGCCAAGGTCCCGGTCATCGCCGTGGTCGGCCGCCGCGAGGCCGAGGAGGGCAAGGTCGCCCTGCGCCGCCTGGGCTCCGACGCCCAGACGGTGGTCACCCTCGACGAAGCCATCGCTCTCCTGACCGCCGAGGCCCGCGCCCCGGACCAGGTCCGCGCGGCGGCGGAGTAGGTTGCGCCTGAGGGGCCGCGCAGGCCCCGCCGCCCTATTCCGTCTCCACCGGCCGCACGACGGTCAGCCAGCCCTCGGCGATGTTCACCGTGGGCGCGGCCGCCATTGTGAACGGCAGCCACCAGGTCGCCGACCCATCGGCGGGCTGGATCTCCAGCAGGTCGCCGGCGCCGAAGTCCTGGGCGGCCTTCACCCGGCCGATGACGGCGCCGTCCGGCGCGCGCGCCTCCAGCCCCACCAGGTCGGCGAAGTAGAACTCGTCCTCGTCCGGCTCGGGCAGGGCGTCGCGGGGGATGAACAGCTTCAGCCCGCGCATGGCCTCGGCTTCCTCGCGGGTCTCGATCTCGCGGGCGCGGGCGATGACGCCGCCCTTGGCCGCGCGGGCGGCCGTCAGGGTCAGGCCGGGCGACCCATCCTCGCGCTTCAGGTCCCGATAGGCCAGCAGCGCCATCGGGTCCTCGGTGAAGGCGGTGATCCGCACCTCGCCCTTGACGCCGAACGCGCCGGCGACGCGGCCGACCTGGATCAGTTTTTCAGTCATGGGACTCCGGCCGCGCCACGGCCGCTCAAGTCAGCCTTCTCCCCTTGCGGGAGAAGGTGGCCCCCGAAGGGGGTCGGATGAGGGGTCGTGCGCCCGTCGGGGTTAGCCTGTCGCAAGCCTGTCCCCACGGTCCCGTCGACCCCTCATCTGTCGCCTGCGGCGACACCTTCTCCCACAGGGGGAGAAGGGCGCCGCAACAGGGTTCAGCCTTCGGAGGCTTCTTCGGCCGGGGCTTCGGCGGCCGGAGCTTCTTCAGAAGCGGCTTCAGCGGCGGCTTCCGGGGCGGCGGCTTCGGCCGGAGCCTCTTCCACGACTTCCGGCTCCGGCGCCGGCGGGTTGGCGGCGGCTTCGGCGGCGGCGGCCGCGGCGGCCTCGGCCTTCTCGGCGCGCTCGGCGGCGCGTTCCTTGGCCTTCTGGCCCGGCTGGCCCTTGTTCGGGTTGTTGCCGGCTTCCCACTTGGTCAGGCCCTGCACGGACAGGAAGCGCGCCACGCGGTCGGTGGGCTGGGCGCCCTTGCCGAGCCATTCGGTGATCCGCTCGACCTTCAGGGTGACCCGGTTCGGATCGTCCTTCTTGAGCAGCGGGTTGTAGGCGCCGACCTTTTCGATGAAGCGGCCGTCGCGGGGCGAGTGGCTGTCGGCGACGACGATCGAGTAGTAGGGGCGCTTCTTGGCGCCGCCACGGGCGAGGCGGATCTTCAGCATTTCAGGTCAGTCCAGTTCTAGTGTCTTCAGGGTTTCTTGAAGGGGTTGAAGCCGGGCGGCAGGCCGCCCAGGCCGGGGAGGCCGCCGCCGGGGGCGGGGCCATTGCCGCTGCCGAGGCCCGGCAGCTGCGAAAGGTTCTGCAGGTTCTTGAGGTTCTCCGGCAGCTCCTGGCCGGGGGCCGGCTCGGGCAGGCGCCCGCCGCCCATGGCCTTCAGCCGGTCCATGCCGCCGCCGCCGAGCATGCCGGCCATGCGGGCGAAGCCCTTGCCACCGTCCTTGGCCATGAACTTGAAGGCGTCCTGCATCTGGCGATGCTGCTTGAGCAGGCGGTTGACCTCGGCCACGTCGACCCCGGCGCCGGCCGCGATGCGGCGCTTGCGCGAGGCGGCCAGGATGTCGGGCTTCTTGCGTTCCTGCTTGGTCATGGACGACAGGATCGCGCGCTGGCGGCGGATCGACTTGTCGTTCATGCCGCTCTCGGCGATCTGCTTCTTGACCTTCTGGACCCCGGGCAGCAGGCCCATCAGGCCCTCCATGCCGCCCATCTTCTCCATCTGGGCCAGCTGGTCGGCCAGCATGTCGAGGTCGAACTGGCCCTTGGCCAGCTTCTTGGCCATGACCTCGGCCTTGGCCTGGTCGAAGTCCTGGGCGGCCTTTTCCACCAGGGCCACCACGTCGCCCTGGCCCAGGATCCGGCCGGCCACGCGGCGGGCGTCGAAGGCGTCGAGGGCGTCGATCTTTTCGCCCGTGCCCAGGAACTTGATCGGCAGGCCGGTGACGGCGCGCATGGAAAGCGCCGCGCCGCCGCGGCTGTCGCCGTCGGTGCGGGTCAGCACCAGGCCGGTCAGGGGCAGGCGCTCGTGGAAGGCCTTGGCGGTGCGGACCGCGTCCTGGCCGGTCAGGCTGTCGGCCACCAGCAGGGTCTCGGCCGGCTGGGCGATGCGGGCCACCTCGGCGGCCTCGCTCATCATCGCCTCGTCCAGCGTCGTGCGGCCGGCGGTGTCAAGGATCAGGACGTCATAACCGCCCAGGCGCGCGGCCGAGAGGGCCCGGCGGGTGATGTCGGCGGGGGCCTGGCCGGGCACGATGGCCAGGGTCTCGACGCCGGCCTCCTTGCCCAGGATGGCCAGCTGCTCCATGGCGGCCGGACGGCGCACGTCCAGCGAGGCCATCAGCACCTTCTTGCGCTCCAGGCGCGACAGGCGCAGGGCCAGCTTGGCCGACATGGTGGTCTTGCCCGAGCCCTGCAGGCCGGCCATCAGGATGATGGTGGGCGGGTTCAGCGCCAGGCGCAGGGGCTCCGGATCGCCCTCGCCGCCCAGCATCTCCACCAGGCCGTCATAGACGATCTTGATGACCTGGTCGGCCGGCTTGACCGAGCGGATCACCGCCTCGCCGGTGGCGGCCTCCTTGGCCTTGTCGATGAATTCGCGGACCACTGGCAGGGCGACGTCGGCCTCGAGCAGGGCCACGCGCACCTCGCGCATCGCCTCGTCGATGTCCTTGGCCGAGAGCACGCCCCGGCCGGCGAGTCGGTCGAAGACGCCTGAAAGCCGCTCTGAAAGTCCGTCGAACATTCAATCACCTCATGACGCAAACGCAGCCAGCCCCCGTGCGCGATCACGCGGACGGGGGTCCTCGCCGCCCTCGTCCGATCAGATAGGCATCCGAACGGGGTCGTGGCGGTGGAGGCGCTGGCTGATGCTGGCGCCGGAAGGGGCGGCTTATGCGCTGAAAAGGCCGAAAAGGTCAAGGACGGCGGGGCGATGCGCCCTATTGTCGGCCATCCGACCCGGCCATCACGCTTTCGTGCAACCCGCCTGGCCCCGGCCCGTTCTCAAGCCGTCCCTTTCCAGGAGATCACCATGACCCGCCTTTTCGCCTCCGCCGTCGCCGGTGTCGCTCTGGCCGGCGCCCTCGCCGCCCCCAGCTTCGCCCAGGACGCCCGCATCCGCTTCTCCGGCGGTTCGGTGGCCTTCATCGCCGGGGTGAACTGGGGCGACGGGACCCTGACCTACAAGGGCCACGCCTACCGCCTCAAGGTCAGCGGCCTGTCGGTGGGCGCGGTGGGCGCCAACAAGTTCTCCGGCTCCGGCTCGGTCTATCACCTGCGCCACCTGCGCGACATCGAGGGGACCTACTCGGCCCTCGACGCCAACGCCACGGCCGGCGCCGGCGCCGGCGAGATCCAGATGAAGAACGACAAGGGCGTCGAGATCCACGCCCACTCCACCTCCGCCGGCCTCAAGCTCGCCTTCGCCCCCTCGGGCGTGTCGATCAAGCTGAAGTAGCGCCCCCAAAATTCGCTCCCTCCACCGTCATCCCCGGGCGTAAGTCCCGGGGACCCATGAACACGTGAAGCGAAGTCGCGCAGCGGCAGCGGAGCGTCGCAGGAGTCTTCAACCACGAACGACACGAACCTCACGAACAAGCGCGGCGAGGTCTCGCTCAGATTGGCTGAGGCCCGTTCGTGTCGTTCGTGTGGTTCGTGGTTCCCCAAAGGGGCGTCCGCCGCTTCGTCGTGGCGCGCCCTTCGAAGCGCGCCATGGCCTCTCACGCGGTCATGGGCCCCCGGGACTTACGCCCGGGGGTGACGGTTTGGGGGCTTGGATATTTTGGTAGTCTTGACTTAATTAAGTGATATCTACCAAATAGGCGGCATGGACACCCTCGCCGCCCTCGCCGACCCCACGCGTCGCCGCATCGTCGAGGTCCTGGCGCGCGGGCCGATGTCGTCGGGCGAGATCGCCGGCCGGTTCCCGATCACCAAGCCGGCTGTCTCCCAGCACCTCAAGGCCCTGCGCCAGGCCCGCCTCGTGCGGGTGCGCGCCCAGGCCCAGCGCCGCATCTATGAACTCGACCCCGAGGGCGTCGGCGAGCTCGCGGCCTGGGTCGACCAACTGAGGGCGTTCTGGAACCCGCGCCTCGATGCGCTCGAGGCGAACCTCACGAAGGAGGCCGGTCATGAGTGATCCCGCCGCCCTCGGCCAGCCCTACAAGGTCTGCGCCGTCCGCTTCGAACGCCTGCTTCCCGGCCCCCTCGAGCGGGTCTGGGCCCACCTGACCGAAACGGGCAAGCTCAGCGCCTGGTACGGCGAAGACGGCGCCATCGAGCCGCGCGAGGGCGGGGCGGTCAGGCTCATGGGCGGCCACATCCGCGGCGTCGTCACCCAGTGGCGGCCCCACGCGCGCCTGGCCTACACCTGGAACGTCTTCGGCCCCGGCGAGGCGGCCTCGCCCTATCCTGAGAGCTATCTCACCTTCGACCTCACCCCGGAGGGCGACCAGGTGCGCCTCGTGCTCGCCCACCTGCCAGTGCTGGACCAGTTCGAGGCCCAGAACATGATGGGCTGGCACACCTTCCTGGACATGCTGGGCGGCGCCCTGCGCGGCGAGCCATTGGAGGCCCGGCCCGCCTACATGCAGCGCAATGCGGCGCTCTACGGCGTCGACCTGGAAAACCTGGCCCGCTGAGGCCGCCCGCCCTAGGCGCTGAGCGCCTCGTCCGCGACGCCCAGGCGCGCGCGCAGGGCGGCGATGGGTTCGGGGCGGGCGAAGAGGTAGCCCTGCATGGCGTGGACGCCGGCCACCTTCAGGAACTTGCGCTGGCTCTCGGTCTCCACGCCCTCGGCCACCACCTTCATGCCCAGCGAGCGGCCGATGGCCACCACCGCGTGGACCAGGGTGGCCGACTGCACATTGTCGGCGCAGCCGGTGACGAAGGCGCGGTCGATCTTCAGCTTGTCGAAGGGGAACAGCCGCAGGTGGCTTAGGGACGAATAGCCCACCCCGAAGTCGTCCAGGGCGATCTTCAGCCCGATCTCGTGCAGGCGGGCCATGTTGCGGCGCACCTCGTCCTCCTCGGCCAGGACGGCGGTCTCGGTGACCTCGATTTCCAGCCGCCGCGGGTCGAAGCGCCGCCGGGCGATGAGCACCGACAGCTCGTCCACGAAGGACGGATCGGCGAACTCCACCGCCGAGGCGTTGAAGCTGATGACGATGTCGCCCAGCCCTTCCGTCTCGGTCATGGCCCGGTCCAGCACCCACTGGGTGATCGGCCCGATCATGCCGTGGCGCTCGGCCAGGGGAATGAACATCGCCGGGCTGACGAAGCCGCGCACGGGATGGTTCCAGCGCAGCAGGGTCTCGACCCCGGTGATCTTCTCGCCGTCGCGGTCGAACTGCGGCTGGTAGACGAGGCTCAGCTCGTTGTTGGCGATGGCCTGGCCGAGGTCGGCCAGCAACGCCCGCTCCTCGGTGTCGGCGCTGGTCGGCGGGGGCGGGGCGCCCTGGGTGGGCGGATAGCCGTCCAGCACGTCCAGGGTCGCCAGCAGCTGGCGGTGCAGGATCTGGGCCTGGTCGACGTTGACGATGGCCAGCTCGCGCGCCTGGGCCTCGATGCGGGCGGCGCTCTCGGCCACCACCCGGGCGCCCATGTTCAGGCTCATGGACTTCAGGGCGTGGGCGGCCTTGGCCGTGGCCTCGGCGTCGCCGGCCACCGAGCCCTCGATCACGGCGCGCACGGCTTCCGGCGCGTTCTCGCGATAGAGCCGGCGCACGCGGTCCACGAAGTCGGCCTTGCCCATGGCCGCCATGCGGGCCAGCTCGCCGGCCACCTGGGGGTCCAGCAGATCGGAGGTGACCAGCGGGCCGGTGGGCGCGGGGCCGGTCGGAGCCTTCTCCGGCGCGGCCATCGCGGCGGCCGCCGTCTGCGCCGGGGCCGTCGCCTCGGACGGCGTCATGAAGCGGCCCAGGGTCTCGGCCAGGGCGGCCAGGGTGAAGGGCTTGTGCAGCACCGCGTCCATGCCGGCCTCGCGCCACGCCTCGGCGGCGGCGCCGACCACGTGGGCGGTCAGGGCGATGACGGGGGTGGCGGCCAGCGCGCCCTCGGCCTCGCGGCGGCGGATCTCGCGGGTGGCGTCATAGCCGTCCAGCACCGGCATGGAGCCGTCCATCAGCACCGCGTCGAAGCGGCCTTCGCCGAACACGGCCTCCACGGCTTCGCGGCCATCGGCGCAGGCGGCGACCTCGATCCCCAGCCGCGACAGGGCCTCCATGGCCACTTCGCGGTTGACGGCGCTGTCGTCGGCCACCAGCACCCGCCGCCCGGCGAAGCTGGGCAGGGCGCCCGCGGCGGCCCGCTCCTCGTCCGCCAGGGCCTCGGCGATGGACTGGCCCGCATGGGCGCGCGTCAGGGCCGCGACCAGTTCGCGGCGGCGCAGGGGCTGGACCAGCACCAGGTCGGCGCGGCCCTCCCGCTGCAGCAGGCCAGGCGCCGGGTCGCCGTACTCGCCGACGCAGATCGTCGGGGCCCCCGAACGCGGCGCGCCCTTCAGCGCCTGGGCGTCGCCGATCACCAGGCGCGCCGCCGGGGCGGCGACATCCGCCAGGGTCAGGCCGGCGGCCTTCAGATAGCGGTTCAGCACGGCGGGGGTCGAGGTCCCGGCCACCGCCACCGCCGCCTCGTCGCCGTCGAACAGCGGCCAGGCGTGCGCCTCTTCCAGGGTCTCGACAGGAATCTCGAAGGCGAACACCGAGCCTCGGCCGACCTTGCTCGTCACCTTGAAGGCGCCGCCCATGGCCTCGACCAGGCGCTTGCATATGGCCAGGCCCAGGCCCGTTCCGCCGAACCGGCGCGTGGTGGACTGGTCGGCCTGGGTGAAGGCGCCGAACAGGCCGTCGATCTTGTCGGCGGGAATGCCGATGCCGGTGTCGTGCACCGACAGGCGCAGCCGGCCTTCGCCCGCGGGCGCGACCTGCACCATCACCCCGCCGG
>JAFEEA010000129.1 GCA_018241335.1 Pseudomonadota bacterium | reverse complement strand
TCCGGCGAGAAGAAGGCCGGCGCCCCGGTGACGATGCTGGTCCGCTCGTGCTGGGCGCCGAACACCGCCGTATAGCCGGGCGCGATCTGGGCCGTGCCCTGGTATTCGAACCGCTTGGAGGCGCCGTCGCCATAGAAGGTCTCGGTGATCGGGGCGCTGAAGCTTAAGGGGTCGAACGAGCGGCGGTTGGTGCGCGCGTATTCGAAGGCGAAGCGGTTCTTCAGCTTGCCGCCGAAAGCCGTCAGGTTGACGCCGCTATAGCTAACCACCTCGGACTCCGTTCCGTACTCGGTGTCGTCGCCAAAGCTGAAGGTCGGGGTGGAGAAGCCGTCGAACGCCGCCTTCGACTGGTTGTAGAAGACGCGCTGGTCGAGCTGCAGGGCGTCGCTCAGGTCGAACAGCAGCCGGCCGGAGAAGGTCCCCGCGTGGAAGCCGTCCGGCTCCTGGCCGCCGTCGAAGACCGAGATGCCGGCGGTGGAATAGTAGCCGCCCGCCAGGCGCAGGCTCAGGCGGTCGAAGGTCCCGCCCACGGCGCCGCGCCAGTACTGGGTGTGGCGCGAGCCGCCCTCGGCGTTCAATTCGGCGCCGATGGTTCCGGCGGGCGGCGGTGTGGTGACGATGTTGACCACGCCGCCGATGGCCTGGCTGCCCCACAGCACCGACTGCGAGCCGCGCAGCACCTCGACGCGGCTGATGTCGCCGACCATCAGGTTGGAGAAGTCGAAGCCGGCGGCGGGCGACGACGGGTCGTTGATCTGGACGCCGTCGATCAGCACCAGGGTCTGTTCGGACTGCGCGCCGCGGATGCCGACGGTGGCGGTCTGGCCCTGGCCGCCGTTGCGCACGACGGCGACGCCCGGCGTCTGGTCGAGCAGCCCGTCCACGGACACGGCCTGGCTCTGCCGGATCGCCTGGGCGTCCAGGACCGTCACCGACTGCCCGATCTTGTAGAGCGGCTCGGGGTTGCGGTTGGCCACCACCACCAGGGTGTCGACGGCCGTGGCGCCGGTATTGGGGTTGTCGCCGTCTGGCGCCGGGTCCGCGGCCCAGGCTAGGGCGGGAAGTCCGGCGAAGGCGGCGAGGGCCGCGCCGGCGAGGAAAGTCAGTCTGGTCATCGGGTTCATCCCCTTGTCGCAACGATCGAAAGACCGTCACGCGGGGCCGGGCGGTCCCCGGGCGGGGCGACGCGTCGGGCCCCGCATGCGCGGCCGGCTCAGACGTCGCCTCTCGGGAAGACCCGTTCGCTCGGCGCACCCCGGCCGGACGAAGGACGACCGCGACGGGCAGGTCTCCTGGCTCGCGGGTCAGCGCCGGCGCGTCGCCTTCCCAGGCCTGATGGCCCAGTGGCTTCGTGACGCGCGGCTCGCCGCTCACAGTTGCGGGGGCAGCCTCGGGGATCACACCCGAGTTCCCTTTTGATCCCCTCTCGGGGAACCTGTCGCAACCGGGGGGTTAGGCGCTGCGGCGGCGCCCGTCAATCCGGGGTGACGGCGGGGGAGGGGAATGCGCGGAGGTGAGGGCGAAACCCCTCATCCTCCCATTGCTGCGCAACGGGCCCCTCCTTCTCCCTCTGGGAGAAGGGCAATGCATCTCGCCGCGCCAGTCTGGGAACACCTCTCCCTTAGGGAGAGGGAGGGGCCCGCGTCCGGCGCGCACGCGACGGCCGTGGGAGGGTGAGGGGCTCAGGCCCTTCCGCCTACAGCCGATCCTGCGGCGCGGGCTCCAAGGGGGCGTCGCGGGGTGTGACGAGGCGGGCGAGCTTGGGCGACAGCCAGCGCTCGAAGTCGTCGATGAATTCATAGACCACCGGCACCAGGACCAGCGACAGGGCGGTGGAGGTGAGCAGGCCGCCGATCACGGCCACGGCCATGGGCTGGCGGAATTCCGAGCCTTCGCCCAGGCTCAGGGCCGTGGGCAGCATGCCGGCGGCCATGGCCATGGTGGTCATGATGATCGGGCGCGCCCGCTCGCGGCACGCCTCCATCAGGGCGTCGCGCTGGGAGTGGCCCTCGCGCTCGCGCTCGATGGCGTATTCCACCAGCAGGATCGAGTTCTTGGCGGCCAGGCCCATCAGCATCAGGAAGCCGATCAGGGACGGGATCGCCAGCATCGAGTTCCACAGCAGGAGGGCGAGGAACGCCCCGCCGATGGCGGTGGGCAGGGCGGCCAGGATCACCACCGGTTTGAAGAAGCTGCGGAACAGCAGGACCATCACGCCGTAGACCAGGCCCACGGCCGAGGCCATGGCCACGATGAAGCCGCCGAACAGCTGGCCGATCGCCTGCTCCTGGCCCTGGGAGGCGGGGCTCACGCCCGCCGGCAGGTGCTGCAGGACCGGCAGCTTCTGGACCTTCTGCAGCACGTCGCCCAGCTGGGCGCCGCCGGAAAGGTCGGCGGTGGTGGTGATGTTGCGCTTGCGGTCGAAGCGGCTGATCTGGGCGGCGCCGGCCTCGAAATAGACGTCGGCGACGGTGTCCAGGGTGGTCCAGCCGCCCGAGGCTGTGGGCAGGCGCAGGCCCTTGATCACCGCCAGGTCCTGGCGGTCCTGTGCGGGCAGGCGCACGCGGATCGGGATGCGCCGCTCGCCGTCGTTCATCTTGGGCACGTTGGAGTCGGCGTCGCCGACGGTGGCCACGCGGGCGGCCGCGGCGATGGTGGCGACATTGACGCCCAGACGGGCGGCCTCGTCGGGCTTGGGCTTGATGACCACTTCCGGCCCGGTCGGCGGGGTGGTGAAGCGCGGCTCGGCGACGCCGGGGATGTCGCGCATCTCGCGCTGCAGTTCCAGCGCCGTGGCCTCGAGGTTCTCGCCGGTCTCCGACGTCAGGATGATGGAGACCCCGGCCGAGCCGAAGCCGGAGTTGTCGAAGCTGAGGCGCGCGTCGGGGATCTTGCGCAGCTCCGGGCGGATGCGGTCGCGGATCTGTCCGACCCTGGCGGTCCGGTCGGGCTTGAGGATGGCGGTGACCGAGCCCTTGGTGATGCCCGCCGCGCCGCCGCCGAAGCCCCCGCCAGGCCCCCCGCCCCCGCCGCCGGCCCCGACGGTGGAATAGACGGCGGCCGTTTCCGGCTGGGCGGCGATCAGGCGGTCGACGGCGTCGATCGCCTGGCGCATGTCGGCCAGGGTCGAGCCGGGCGGGGCGTCCACGACCACGGTGTAGTAGTTGGGGTTGCCCTCCGGCTGCACGCCCTTGGGCAGGGGCACGAACAGCGCCATCGACAGGAAGAACAGCACCGTGGCGATGACCAGGGTGACGACCCGGTGGTCCAGGGCCCAGGTCAGGGTCCTGGTGTAGAAGTCCGGCAGCGGCTTCCTGGGGTGAGCCTCCTTGGGCTTCAGGAAATAGGCGGCCATCAGGGGCGTCAGAAGGCGGGCGACCACCAGCGAGAACAGCACCGCCACCGAGACCGTCAGGCCGAACTCGCGGAAGAACTGGCCGGGGATGCCCGGCATGAAGGACACCGGGAAGAACACCGCCGCCAGGGCGAAGGTGGTGGCCACCACGGCCAGGCCGATCTGGTCGGCGCCCTCGATGGCCGCCTGGTAGGGGCGAAGGCCGAGGTGGGTGCGCTTCTCGATGTTCTCGATCTCGACGATGGCGTCGTCGACCAGGATGCCGATCACCAGGGTCAGGCCCAGCAGGGTGACCATGTTCAGCGAGAAGCCGAACATGTGCATGAAGGCGAAGGTGGGGATCAGCGACACGGGCATGGCCACCGCGGTGACCGCCGTGGCGCGCCAGTCGCGCAGGAACAGGAACACCACCCCGGCGGCCAGCAGCATGCCTTCCAGCAGGGTCTCCACCGTGGCCGAGAATCCGGCGCGGGTGGAATCCACGCGCGACAGGATCTTGGTGATGTGCACGTCCGGGTGCTGGGGCTTGGTGGCCTTGTGGCCGAAGCCGGCGGGGGAGCCGAACTGAAGGTCGTGCAGGGCCTTGTCCACCTCGTTCTCAACGGCGATGTCGCTGGCGTCCTTGGTCTTGGAGACCTGGAAGCCGACCACGGGGCGGCCGTTGAGCAGGGCGTAGCTGCGCACCTCGGCCGAGCCGTCGCCCACGTCGGCGACGTCGGACAGGCGCACGAAGCGGCCGCCAGAGGCGGGGATGGTCAGGTTGCGGATGGCGTCGGCGTTGGGCGCGCCGCCCAGCACGCGCAGGGTCTGTTCACGGTCGCCGACGGTGACGCGCCCGCCGGGGGCGTCGACGCTCATCTGGTTGATGGCGTCGTTGATCTGGTTGGCGGTGACGCCCAGGGCCGCCATGCGGTCCGGGTCGACGATGACGTTGATTTCGCGGTCGACGCCGCCGACCCGGCTGACCGAGGCCACGCCCGGGCGCGCCTGCAGGATGCGGGTCAGGTCGTTGTCGATGAACCACGACAGGTCCCGCTCGCTCATGCCGGGCGCGACGACGGCGTAGGAGATGATCGGCTGTTCGTCGATCTCCAGGCGCTGGACGATGGGCGGGTCGACGTCGCGGGGCAGTTCCGCCCTGGTCTGGTCCACCTTGGAGCGGACGTCGTCGGTGGCCTTTTGCAGGTCCTGGCCGAGCTCGAACTGGACGACGGTGGTGCTCTCGCCCTGGTTCACCGAGGAGGCGATCGTGACCACGTTGGAGAGGCCCGACAGGGCGTTCTCGATCGGCCGGGCGACCTGGGTCTCCATTTCGGCCGGGGCGGCGCCCGAGCGGGTGACGGTGACCGAGACCGCCGGGAACTCCACGTTCGGAAAGTTCTTGATCGGCAGCTGGGTGTAGGAAAACAGGCCCGCGATCACCAGGGCGATGAACAGCACCGCGATGGGGATGGGGTTGCGGATCGCCCAGGCGGAGATCCGCAGTTCGGTCCCGCCGCCACCGTTCATCGGGGCGCCGGGGCGCTGGCGGGCGCCGGCGCGCCCGGATCGTTGGCCGGCTTGACGTAGTCGCCGGGGGTCAGCTGGGCGGAGGCCTTGGCCACCACGCGCGATCCGGCCGGCGGGCCGGTGAGCAGCTCGACGTAGCCGCCGCCGTGCTGGCCGGTGGTGACGGGCACGCGGGCGGTGCGGTTATGGGCGTCGACGACCATCACCGCCGCGCCATCGGCGTCATAGCGCACGGCCGTCTCCGGCACGGCGAGGCTGGGGTGGCTGACGCCCGAGAAGGCGGCGCGGGCGAAGCCGCCGGTCCGCACGCGGGGATCCACCGGCAGGGCGATGCGCACCCGGCCGAGCTTGGTGGAGGTGTCGACCCGGGGGCTGACCAGGCGAACCTGGCCGTGGACCACGGCGCCGTCGGCGAGGGTCACCTCGGCCGGCACGCCGGGCTGCAGCTTGGAGAGGGCGGACTCGGCGACGTCGGCGGCCAGCTCCACCTGGCCGTCCTTGGCGATGCGGAACCAGGCGGTGGTCCCGACACCGGAGAGATCGCCCTGGCGCACGTTGCGCTCGATCACCAGGCCGGCGTAGGGCGCGCGCACCACCATGTGCGCCTCGCGCTCGCGCATGGAGGCGGCGGCGGCGTCCTGGGCCACGGCGGCGGCCCTGGCGCTCTTGGCCGAGAAGCGGCGGGCGTCGATCTGCTCCTGGGACAACAGGCCGTCGCCGTCCAGGCCCTTGACCCGCGCGGCCTCGGCCTCGGCGCGGTCGGCGGCGACACGCTGCTGGGCGGCGAGGGCGACCTGCTGTTCGACCTGGGCCCTCAGCAGGCTGTCGTCCATGGTCGCCAGGGGCTGGCCGGCCTTGACCCACTGGCCCTCGTCGGTGAGCACGCGGGCGACGCGGTAGCCGGTGACGTCCGGCAGGATCGCCGTATCCTCGCGCGGGACCAGCACGCCGGAGGCGATCAGCCCGCCCTCGATGGCGCGGCTCTCGACCACGGCCAGGGTTACGGCGCGGGCGTTGGCGGTGGGCGCGGGGGCCGGCTTGGCCTTCTTGCCGCAACCGGCGAGGCCGAGCGCCAGGCCGAGGGCCGCGGCCAGGAGAAGGCTGGACTTCAAGGACGTCATGGCGGTGTTCAAGGCGCCCCCCCGGCGCGCGCGGCGTAGGCCCATCCGCCGCCCAAGGCCTTATAGGTCTGCACCGCGCGTCGCAACGCCTGCACCTGCTCGGCCGTCAGGGCCGAGCGGGTGGAGCGCCAGGACTGCTCGGCGCCGAGCGCGGTCTGCAGGTCGTCGAGGCCCTGGGCGTAACGGGTGCGGGCGGCGTCGTAGGCGCGGTGGGCGCGCGCCTCGCCGTCTTTCAGCAGGGCCACGCGGCGCTGGTCGGCCGACAGGCGCACCAGGGCGTTCTCGGCCTCGCCGAAGGCGGTCTGGACGGTCTTTTCGTAGGCGATCACCGCCTGTTCGGTGCGCGCGTCCTGGGTCTTCATGTCGGCCAGAAGGCGCGGTACGTCGAGGACCGGCTGGGAGACGCCGACGCCATAGGCCCAGAAACTGGTGTTGGTGGTCTGCTGGGCGGGCTGCAGCGTCGCCGGCGGGATGAAGGTGACGCCGGGCGAGACTAGGTGCGACAGCCCCGCCGACGGCTGGAAGGTGAAGGTGGGGAAGAGGGCGCGGTGGGCGATCTTGTCCCGCCCGGCGGCGGAGCGGACGCGCGCCTCCGCCTCGCGGATGTCGGGCCGGCGCTGCAGGAGGTCGCCCGGTATGCTGTCGGGCGTGGCGGGCACGTCGCCGGCCACGGTGGTGGGGGTGACGGCGCTCACCGGGTCGATCCCGCGCCCGACCAGCACCAGCAGGGTGCGCTGGTTGGCGTGCAGCTCGGCCTCGAGGCTCTCGGCGTTGGACTTCGCCTGGGCCAGGTCGCCGGCCACGCGGTCGGCGTCGGAGGCGGCGCCCAGGCCGAGCTGGGCCTTGCGGGCGGCGATCTCCTGCAGCTGGGTCTGGATGCGCACGGTCTCGCGCGCGTCGGCCAGCTGGATGGCCAGGCCCCGGACCTGGAAATAGCCGTCGGCGACATTGGCGGCCAGGGCGGCGCGCGAGCCCTCGACATTGAAGCGGGTGGCGGCGAGATCGGCGTTGGCGACCTTGCGGGCGATGGCCAGGCGGCCGAACAGGTCGATCTCCCACGACACGTTGAAGTTCAGCGTCTCGCTGATGGTCGTGCCGCCGACCGGGATCAGGTTGTTGGAGCCGGCATCCAGGTTCTGGGTGTTCTTGTGGTTGGCGTTCCCCTGCAGCTCGGTCTGGGGAAAGGTCTGTGCCGTCTGGCTGGCCCGCGTGGCCTGCGCCTCCAGCAGCCGCGCGGCGGCGGTGCGGGCGTCGGGGCTGAGGCGGAAGGCCTCATCCTCGAGGGCGTTCAGTTGCGGGTCGTTGAAGAGGAGCCACCACTTGTCGAGGTCCTCGGTGGCGAGGGCGGCCTGTCCCCTAGGGGCGTCATAGGCCGGCGGCAGGCGGGTGTCGGCGGTGCGCGCGCCGCCCATGGCGCAGGCCGAAAGTCCCATGGCCGCAAGCAGGCACAGCGCCGCGGCCCGCCTGGCGCGCGACGGCGCCGGCGCGGTGAGATGGCTGAACCTGCTCATCCCGGCTGCGACCTCAAAGCCCTATCCCCATTGCGCCCACGGTTGTTTCCCGTTGAACGACGCCCTCTCCTCATAGCCGTATTGCGCCGCGATTGCAGCACGCCGCGCGCCGCGATCTTTCGTCGCTTTACGCTACTGACCTCTTGGCTGATTCCGGAGCGCTTGGCGAGCTTGCGCACGGATATTCCCACGCCCGAGCCTTTCAGGGTCTGATGGACTCATCTGACCCGTTAGAAAGGCTCGATTTTCTAACATTTAGAGCGCGTCGGGCGGCTTAACCGGTTTCCACTTAAGCCTGACGCGCTCTAGGCTGGCCGCCCGGTCATCCATTGCGTGCAGGCTCGCCACCATGAATAAGCGTTTCGCCGCCGTCGCCCTGGCGGCGGTTTTGATTCCCGCGTCGATTTGCCAGGCGGCCCCCGCCAGGATCGAGGCCTCCCGCCTTTCGGCCCATGTGAAGGTGCTCAGTTCCGACGCCTTCGAGGGGCGCGGCCCGGCCACCCCCGGCGAGACCAAGACCATCGACTACGTGGTCGGCCAGATGAAGGCCGAGGGGCTGAAGCCGGGTGGCGATCCCGACAAGTCCGCCCCCGGCGGCCGGCGCTGGACCCAGGACGTGCCGCTGGCGCGCTTCGAGGTCACCGGCCCGATCGGGCTCAGCCTGACGGCCGGCGGCCAGGCCCAGGCCCTGACCCAGAGCAAGGAGATCGTGGTCCAGACCCTGGTCCCCACCGCCCACGTCAGCATCAAGGACGCGCCCCTGGTCTTCGTCGGCTACGGGGTCAAGGCGCCGGAGCGTCACTGGGACGACTTCAAGGGCGTCGACCTGCACGGCAAGATCGCCGTGGTGCTGATCAACGACCCGGACTTCGAGGCCGACCTCGGCGGGCGCTTCGACGGCAAGTCGATGACCTACTACGGCCGCTGGACCTACAAGTACGAGGAGGCCGCGCGCCAGGGCGCCGTGGGCATGCTGATCGTGCACGAGACGGCGCCGGCGGCCTATGGCTGGGCGACGGTCAAGAATTCCAACGCCAACGCCCAGTTCGACATCGTCCGCGACAACCCGTCGGCGGCGCACCCCCTGCTGCAGGGCTGGATCCAGCGCGACCTGGCGGTGGACCTGTTCGCCAAGTCGGGGCTGGACTTCGAGGCCGAGAAGAAGGCGGCCCAGCGCGAGGACTTCCATCCCGTCGAACTGAAGGGCGCGACCTTCTCGGCCGACTATGCGGTCGATTCCAGCCGCATCGTCAGCCACAATATCGTCGGCGTCGTTCCGGGGACCCGCGCCCCGGACGAGACGGTGATCTACACCGCCCACTGGGACCACCTGGGTGTCGGCCAGCCCGACGCCAGGGGCGACACCATCTACAACGGCGCGGTGGACAACGGCACCGGCGTGGCCGCGGTGCTTGAGCTCGGCCGGCTCTGGGCGGCCGCCCCCCGCACGCGCAGGACGGCGGTGTTCCTGGTGGTGACGGCCGAGGAGAAGGGCCTCCTGGGCAGCGACTACTACGCGACCCACCCGCTCTACCCGGCCGCCAAGACGGTGGCCGACCTCAACATGGACGCCCTGCCCACGGACGGCGCGGCGCGCGACTTCTCCGTGTCCGGCGACGGCAAGGTGACGCTGCTGGACGACCTGATCGCCGCGGGCAAGGCCCAGGGACGGGTGTTCAAGCCCGATCCGACGCCCGAGGCCGGGCACTTCTTCCGCTCGGACCACTTCTCGTTCGCCAAGGTCGGCATCCCGGCGATCTCGTTCCACGCGGGCGAGGATCTGGTGAACGGCGGGGTGGCGGCCGGCAAGGCCTGGGCCGCCGAATACACCGCCCACCGCTATCACCAGCCGGCCGACGAATGGAGCGCCGACTGGGATCTCTCCGGACAGGTTCTTGACGTGACCCTGCTCTATAACGTCGGCCGCGACCTGGCCAATTCCCGCCGCTGGCCGGACTGGAAGCCCGGGTCGGAGTTCAAGGCCATCCGCGACGCCACGGCGGCCCAGCGGAAATAGGGAGCTGTGACATGTCGGGAGACATCCGCGTCGGGGTCGGCGGCTGGACGTTCGAGCCCTGGCGCGGGGTCTTCTATCCCAAGAGCGTCAAGCAGAAGGACGAGCTGAACTACGCCTCGCGCCGCCTGACCGCGATCGAGATCAACGGCACCTACTATTCCACCTTCAAGCCCGACAGCTGGAAGAAGTGGCGCGACGAGACGCCGGACGGTTTCGTCTTCACCATCAAGGGCTCGCGCTTCACCACCAACCGCAAGGTGCTGGGAACGGCCGGAGAGTCGCTGGAGAAGTTCTTCGGCCAGGGGATCGAGCATCTGGGTGACCGGCTGGGGCCGTTCTTCTGGCAGTTCGCCAACACCAAGAAGTTCGATCCCGAGGACTTCGAGGCCTTCCTGAGCCTCCTGCCCCGCACCCTGGACGGCCGGCCCCTGCGCCACGCCGTCGAGGTGCGCCACGACAGCTTCTGTACGCCCGCGTTTCCGGCCCTCTTGCGCAAGCACGGGATCGCGGTGGTCTACGCCAGGCACGGGGTCTATCCGGAGATCGCCGACCTGACGGCCGACTTCGTCTACGCCCGCCTGCAGACCGGCAGCGACGACGTCGAGACCGCCTATCCCGCCGCCGAGCTGGACGACTGGGCCGGGCGGCTCAAGGCCTGGGCCGCCGGCGAAGCGCCCGAGGACCTGCCCCTGGTCGACCCGGCCCACGCGCCGGCCAAGACCCCCCGCGACGTCTTCGCCTTCATCATCCACGAGGGCAAGGTGCGCGCCCCGGCCGGGGCGATGGCGCTGATCGAGCGGGTGAAATAGCCCTCCCTCCCCTTCGAGGGGAGGGTCCGCCCGCAGGGCGGGGGTGGGGAGGTGGGCCACCCCACGAACGCCATTCCTGAGGTCGATCTGGGGCGGCGTCGGACCTTCCCACCCTGATCGCTGCGCGATCTGTCCCTCCCCGTGAAGGGGAGGGAGGAACGGCTTGCTATCCTCTTCCATCGGCGCATTATGCGTACCAACACTCCGCACTTTGACGGGGTGACCTGGGAGATGAAACCACGATGGCCAAGCTCAGCGACCGGTATCCGTTCCCCGCCCCCGAGGGCTCGAACTGGCAGGTGCCGCAGGATTTCAACGTCGACTTCAACTGGGACTACGACGACGGCCGCGCGACGATGATCGGCCTCTACCGCAAGGGCGTCGAGATGCAGTGGAACGCCGAGACGCGGATCGACTGGTCGCAGGAGCTGGACGAGGACAATCCCGAGCAGCTGCCCGAAGAGATGCTGCCCATCGCCGGCATGGCCCAGTACGAGAGCATGTCCCGCGCCGAGAAGGCCAAGGTGCGCCGCCACTTCCAGGGCTGGCAGATCAGCCAGTTCATGCAGGGCGAGCAGGGCGCCCTGATCTGCACCGCCAAGATCGTCACCCAGGTGCCGGACCTGGATTCCAAGTTCTACGCCTCGACCCAGGTGATCGACGAGGCGCGCCACGTCGAGAGCTACAAGCGCCTGCTGGAGAAGTTCGGCGTCGCCTATCCCATGACCCCGCCCCTGCAGGAGCTGATCGACCAGGTGCTGCGCGACAGCCGCTGGGACATGACCTACCTGGGCATGCAGGTGGTGATCGAGGGCCTGGCCCTGGCCGCCTTCCAGCAGATCCGCGACCACGCCCAGAACCCGCTGGCGGCGGCGGTCAACGCCTACGTCATGCAGGATGAGAGCCGGCACGTGGCCTTCGGGCGCCTGGCCCTGCGCGACTACTATCCGCAGCTGACCCAGAAGGAGCGCGACGAGCGCGAGGAGTTCCTGCTGGAGGCCTGCTACCTGATGCGCGACCGCTTCGACGCGGTGGAGGTCTGGAAGACCCTGGGCCTCGACCCGGCCAAGTGCGCCGAGCACATGTACGACTCGGGCTTCATGGAGATGTTCCGCTCGTCCCTCTTCACCCGCATCGTGCCGATCGTGAAGGACATCGGCCTTTGGGGGCCGACCATCACGGGCGGCTATGAGAAGATGGGAATCCTGGGCTATGCCCAGACCGATGTGCAGGCCCTGCAGGATTCGGACGAGACCATCGCCAAGGACTTCGACGCCCGGCGGGCCTATGTCGAAAGCGTCGCCAACCGCGCCAAGACGCTGGAGACGGCGTAGGGCGGGAGCCGCCGCGGTCAATCTTCTCCCCTTGCGGGAGAAGGTGGCTGCGCAGCAGCCGGATGAGGGGTCGACGAGACCTCTCGGCGGACCTTGGGTGGTCCTGGATTCGGAAGCTGCGCTCGACCCCTCATCCGACCCGCTGCGCGGGCCACCTTCTCCCGCAAGGGGAGAAGG
>JAFEEA010000128.1 GCA_018241335.1 Pseudomonadota bacterium | reverse complement strand
AGCATGACAGAAAGGTTGGCAAGCCGGGAAAGCCTGCCTTGGCCCGCGCCGGCGCGCTCGCCGAACGCCCTGCGCCAACCGATCGCCTTCAGTCGTCCCAGCGCATAGGCTGCGACGGCGCACGTCAGCATGAGCAGAACGGTCAGTCCGATGTTGAGCAACAGCTCGGTGGGGCTGAGGTTGCGGAGGTGCGCCGCGGCCTGAACGGCCGCGAGCCACATCCGCTCACTGGCGGTCATGAGGTGGATATCTCCGTTGGCGGGTTTGCAAATCCCCGGTGGACCGACGACGCGAAAGGGCGCAGCCGATCCCACGAGGCGCGCGCCTTCAGCGCGTCGCAGCCGCAGTGAGTCAGCCGGCGGGCGGGAGTCGCTCTTCGCCGTCGTTCAACGCGCGTCGTAGCCGTGCGACTTGCGAAGGCCCGGCGACCCAGCGCGACTCCGGAGGCTGTCGGCTGTCGCGATCGGCGGCTTCCTTCAGCACCACGGAACCGACCCCCCACGTCCGCATCAGGTCGCGCGCAAATTCGGCGGCATTGCGTTGTCCGGTGGGAGGGTCGGCGACAATCGCCACGGTGGGCAAGATCTGCGCCGCCAAAGCCATGGCCATACCCGCCGTCGAGGCCGGACCTATAACCTGAAACCCCTCTTCAAGAAGTCTATTTCGCAGAAAATCAGCTCTCAAAGCGTCACTACACACAAGCAATGCAGATTCTGTAGTATATTGAATCATATTTGTATTTCCCCAGCGCATTCCCTTTCACGACTATGGTATGGACGATATGACGCCTTGTCTCAATTCAAGCGGGCTGACAACGCCGTGAGGAAGGATTGATCGTCGCCGGGCGAAAGGCGGGGGCCAAAGGACGCGTGTTGGGGCCGGCTTGACGGGCCCAGGCCGCGTCCAAGGCGTCTAAGCTTCTGCCTTTGTTGGTATAACTACAGGCGGAAGACGGCTGTCCCGGGTTCCGCCGAGCGGCGATCGCAGGCGGTCTCCCGCCGAAAACGCATCACAATATGATGTAATGTCGTGCACGCTAGGCTCCAATTGGACAGCGGCGAGGATGCCCGAAAGCCCCGTCACGGGCGCCGACGGCTGCCTGCAGGCCGTCAGAAGGGAAATATCAGCGGGATCGTCGCTACTCCCACAGCCCAGGTGATCAGATTCAGAGGGAGGCCCACCCTCACAAAATCCAGGTAGCGATATCCACCCAGTTGATAGACTAAGACATTGGTCTGATACCCGAAGGGGGTCGCGAAGGCCGCGCTCGCGGCCAACATCACCCCAACCAGAAAGGGTCGGGGATTGACCCCCAGGGTGCTGGCCAGGGCCACAGCCACCGGAGTCAGCAGAACCGCCACCGCCGCGTTGGACAGGATCTCGGTGAGGAACAATGTGGCCCCGTAGAACAGGGCGAGCGCCACCCGAGGACCGAGCGGCCTGACGAAGGCGGCCAGGCCGTCCGTCGCCCGCGCCGCGAGCCCCGTGACTTCCAGCGACAGCCCAATGACGACCATTCCGGCCACCAGAAGGAGAATTTCAGGGCGCAGGCCTCGGTAGGCCTCCTCGGCGCTGATCATCCTCAGCAGCACCAGGAGCACGGCGCCCGCCAGGGCCGAGGCGGCAATCGGCGCCCAGCCCAGTGCAGCGACCAGGACGACAGCGACAAATGTCGCCAGAGAGGTCCATGCGGCGAAGGCGCGAAATGGCCGGTCGGTTGGAAAAATCGCCGGATCGTCACCGGCCGGCACCATGGCGGTGGGCGAAGCGACGTCAGGTGCTTCAAGCGCTTCGGACCGGTCGAGCATCCGGGCGCCGAAGGCGTACAGGTACAGGCCGCCGGCCGCGGCCACGATGAGAGCCACCGGGGTGGCCTCGAACATCCCGAAGGTTGGCTGGCCCGCATTCTGGGCCATGTCGTTGACCAACAGGTTTGTCGACGTCCCGATCAGGGTGCAGGCGCCGCCCAGGATGGTCGCGTAGGACAGGGGTATGAGAAAGCGCCTCGGGGAAAGCCCCATCGACCGGGACACGTCGCGTATCACCGGCGCCGCCAGGACCACGATCGGCGTATTGTTCAGGAACGCCGAGGCCGCGCCGGCGAGTCCGACGACAATCCAAAGGCCGAGCACGCCCATCTGGCCGCATATGCGCGTGGCCCATCGAACCAACACGCCCATCAGGCCGGACAACTCCATGGCGTATGCGATGACGAAAAGGGCCGCCAGCGCCACGATCGCCGGACTTCCGAATGCGCCCTGCACCTCGACTGGTCTTACAGTTCGCGTGCCCAGCAACACGGCAGCGCCGGCCAAGGCGACAACGTCGGAGCGCGTTTTGCCCCAGACCAACGCGGCGATCACCGACAACAGGACGCCGAGAGCTATCAGCTGCGCCAGTGTCACGACGGGCCCGAATCCACGCGCGCCGATCGAACGCGGGCACGTCGCTTGGCCATCCGACTCTGGACCTCCACCATTCAGCTTCGGACTGCTATCCTAAGCCCATGCCCGACACGAGGACTACGCCACAGCGCGCCTGGCTCGCGTTCATCGCGCCAATATCCATCGCCCTCGTCGTCGCCGCCATGGTTGCGGCCTCGGTTCTGACCCGCCGTCCGGCGCCGCCCGTCGCGACGCCCGCCGCGACAGCTACCGTTGCCTCTCAGCCCACCCGCGCGGCTGGTTCGAGCACATTGGGTCGCCAGGACCTGATCACGGCTGCAGATGCCGCTGCCGTCGCCTATGCCGCGAACCTGCCCTCGCCGTCCGTCAATGAGGCCCTTGTCGGCCGAAACTTCAAAGTCAGGATTCCCTTTGGTTGCGATGGCCCCCAGATCGGGCCCGGCCCCGCGCAGGCGCACTATGAAGTGGGCGAGGCGGGCTTGTCTGACAGGCTGATCGCCCAGCCAAGCGAGTGGAGCAGCCTGCCAGTGCTGCAGGGGACAGCCGACGCCGCGCGGGCCGAGTCTGTCGAAGGATTCTGGATACCGAGGCCCTGGACCTACCTGGACACTTGTCCGCCTCGCCGCGATAACCCGCTGCCGGCGACTCCGACCCCACCGGCAAGCCAAACGCTCGGGCTCGCGCAGTTCTTCACCAAGGGTTCGGCCCGGGCGGCGCGGCACGCCGGCGCGCCCTATCAGGCGGTCTGGACGCCTAAGGCGAACGCCAAGGCCGAGTCCGCGGCGCAGAGCTTCGATCTGGTTCTGGAAGGTCAGATCACCGGCTACGCGGACGGACGGGCAGTGCGCTGCTGGAGCGAATCCGTAGACCATCGCCCGATCTGCATCTTCGCCGTGTCCCTGTCGCGGGTGGCTTTCGAAGATGCAGCGGGTCACAGAGTGGCCGAGTGGCGACAGTAGACGTCGGCTAGGCGATGTCGGTCACGGACGAGGAGCCAGAACGAGCGATGGACATCCTCGCCTGTGTGGATGGCTCCGCCTACGCGGCCAGTGTGTGCGAACATGCCGCCTGGCTCGCCGAGCGCCTAGACGGGCGCGTCGCCGTACTGCATGCGCAGGACGGCGAGATTCCCACGTCAGAGCCTGACAAGGCCATTTGGTCTCTAAGGTCGCACGATCCCCTGGAAGCGGCGAAATGGCGCCTGCGCGATCTTGGCGCGACGCAGGTTACCGGAAGGGCCTCCCCCTCCGGCTTCCCGGAGGCGGCAATCAACGCCGAAGCCGACCTGATCGTCATGGGAAAGCACGGCGAGGCCACTCAGGACATCCGCGACGCCCTTGGTCACTCCATCGACGCCGTCATCCGGGGCTCAACGACGCCCGTATGCCTGGCGCCGAAGGTCTTCCTGCCGATCTCCAGAGGTCTCGTCTTGCTGGACGCCGATCCCGAGCACCGAAGCGCTCTCGACTATCTACGGGCGCATCGGCGGCTCCTTGTCCGCGACACCAGCCTTCTGGTGATGTTCGCGCCAGGGCAAGATCCTCAGCCAAAGATGGATATCGCCAGGGCCGTGCTTGACCCCCAGGGCGTCGATATTGCCGCGGTGGAGGCGGCAGGGATTGATGAAGCCGTCGCGATGCGGCTCGAGACGCACGCGGCGGACCTGATCACCATCGCCCGAGCCGTGTTGTCGCCTTCGCCAGAGGTGCGGCTGCAGGCGATCGAGGCGCGTGGATTGTGGGGCTGGCGCACGCCTGTCCTGGTGTGCTGATCATCTCAGTCGCTCGACGGGCCTTGTCCTGCATTGCGCCGTTTGCTGCACAGAAAGGCGCGTTCGCTCAGCTGGTCAACCGAAGTTCAAGCCGCAGCGGATCGGGTGAAGGATCAATCAGCTCAAGCGCTCCCGCGGGCCGCGTCCAGGTCAATCGGACCCTGGCGCGCATCCGGCCCGCTCCGAAGCTCACCCGGTCGACGACGGTTCGCGTCGGCGCGCCGTACGTCGGCGCGAGGTCGGCCAACAGGTCGTTGTAGGCGTCCACGGAGACGCGCAGGCTGATCGCGGTCAGTCGGTTGTCGACGAACCGATACCGCACGCGCGACGCCGAAAGGTGCGTGTCGAGCGGTACGGACGGCGGTAGCTCGAAGGCGCCGTAGATGTCCGCATAGCGACAGATCAGCACTCCCGCCGGCGCGCCAGCCGGCGTCTCGCACCGTCGCTTGAGTTGGCGTGAGCCAGGCAGGGGCAGGGCCCGCCAAGCCTCAAGGCTCATGCCGATGCGCGCGCCGGCGAAGGCCCCGACCGCCGCGAACGGAGCGAGCTCGGCCTTGGGTTCGGCGAGCGCCGCTGCGGGTATTGTCGTCAGGCTTGCGCCCAATATCAGAAACCAGGATTGGCGACGGTGCGGTCCAGGGGTCACGTGCAGCTCCCAAGTGAGGCATTCTGGCGCAACGGCCGATCAAGCGTCGGGCAGGGCGAAGCGCAGGGGGATGCGGATCTGCGCGCCGCCAACCGGCTCGCCGTCCCGGGTCATAGGCTTCATGCGAAATTCGCGGCTGAGCTTAAGGGCCGCCTTGCCGAACCCTTCGTTGGCCGGTGCTTCGGAGACGACCTCACAGCCCTGCAGGCCGCCTGAGGCCGCCACCTCACACCGGATTGTCGCGCTGCCGCTCAAGCCGATGCGCTGGGCGTGCTCGGGATAGAATCGCGACATGTCCGCCGCTGAGGGACGGCGCGCCCAATCAGGCCGGCGCAGCACTGGCGGCTTCGGCATGGAGGGCCGTGGCGGCCCAATCATCCGAGGCCGCGCGATCTCCGGGGGCGCTGCGGGCGGCAAAGCCACGACCACTGGCGCGACAGGAAGGGTGGCGACCGAAGTCGGGGCCGCGACGGGTGGATGGGGCTGAAGCGGCGGGGTCCGACGGGCCGGGGGGCTCCTAAGCCGCCGCCGGGCTTTCCGGACGATCGGTTTCGGTGGCGGAGGCTTCTGCGCCACCGTCGGCGGCGCGGGCCGCAGCAGGATGGCGTCTGTCGCAGGCTCGCCAATGAGCGGCGTCCGATGTTCGAATTTCGTCTTCCACAGATAGACGCCGATCACGCCGTGGGTCGCGAGCGACAGGGCTATGGCGGCCACCAGCGCCTTTGACGGACGTCGAGACGGTCCGTCGCCCAGATGGTCGAGATAGGACTTGTGATGGACGGTGGCAACGATCCCCATGGTCAATACACCCTTCGCGGGAAACTATATCACTACTGGATATGATATCGTGACCCCTATGATAGAAGGGAGGCCGTATTCACGGGGTCGTGTGCCGCCGGCGCAGACTGGACCGCTCCGTGATAACGGGAATCCGTCCGGGCCAGGGCCGGACTACGCACCCATGCCCTTTAGGCGCCTGAGGGACCGCGCCAGCAGCGGCTCCTGGCGAAGCATTTCCTCAAGGTGCAGCGCAGCCAGACCCTCCAGGACCTCGCCGCCAGCCGGCGTCAGGCGCAGTTCTACCGTTCGCCGATCTGTCAGCGAACGGCCGCGCTCAGCTAGTCCCGCCTTGGCCAAGCGGTCCACCAACTGGACCGCCGCATGATGCGTTAGCATCAACTGCTCGGCCAGTTCCTTGACCGACATTGGTTCTCCGGGCTTGGCCCTGATCGCCAGCATCGCCTGATACTGTTGTGGGGTCACACCGGCATTGCGGCTGATGGCCTCGCTGGCCGCCAGAAAGCGCCGCAGCGCAAAGCGAAAGCCGGCCAACCCCTCCAGATGTTCCCGATCCAAGTTCATCGTCCACTTTTGACCGTTCGCAGCGCCTCCTGTCGAGAGCCACTTCAGGCCAGACCGGTCCATCGGAACGCACGCAACAGCTCGTAAACGGCATTGGTCCGATACCATCGGCCGTGCGCCAAGATCACGCGCTTGGGCGACCAGGCGATCATGCGCTCCGCGGCGACGCGGACGTTTCGTCTTCCCCACCAGAAGCTTAGCTGCATGTCGATTGGAGCCTTGCCGTGGGGGTCGGTGGAGCCGCTGAGCCGAAGCAACGCACGCAGAGCGGGCGAGCGAACACGGTCCACCTCGAAGTTTTCGATCAAATCCGTGAGGATCAGCGTCCGCGAGGCCAGGTGGAAGAACACGGCCTCCGTCAGGACGGCGCCGCGGACCAAGGTCTGGTCGATCTCGCCTCGCCAAGCCTCTGGCGCCGTGTTGGACAGGTCGGCGCCGGGCGGCAAAGGTCGCTTGGCGTGCCGGGAGAGCCCGGGCACGGCATGGACGTGCGCCCGAGGAAACAGCACCTTCCAGTCTGCGATCCACCAGTAGTGCAACGAGTTCGGTGCGATCAGGAAGCGAACATCCCCCAGCTGGCGGACGGCCCGAACGAGAGCAGCGGTCGGTTGGATTGGCGAGTGAAGCCAAAGGCCGCCATCCGCCAGGGCGATGATGGTCATGCGCGTCGGAAACGGCAGATGCAGCCCCAGATAGTCGAAGTGGATTTCAGGACCGTCGACGATCCAGACACCCCGTGCGACCCGCTTGGGAACATTCAACGGCGCATACGGCGCGAACGCCGGCGCCCGCATATCGCCGCCTTCGCGTCGTCGCGACGCCGACGCCCCGCGCCACCCCATCATCCTCACCCCGTCACCGCAGCTCAGCCTTAGCCCTGTCCCTTGGCCACCTGGATCGGAACGAAAACCCTTTGATCGCCGTGCGATACCAGCAGAAGCACTTCCGCGCGGCCCAGCGACTTGGCCTTTCGAGCCGCCGCAGCCAGGTCGGTGGGCGACGAAGCTGGACCATCGCCAGCGCGCAGAATGACATCTCCTCGCTTCAATCCCTTTTCCTGCGCGTCGGAGCCGGCCTTCACCGCCTCGATCGTCAAGCCGCCCCCGGGATTGGGCGACACACGCAGGCCTAGCGCGGAAGCGTCATTGACGGCTCCTTCGTCTCCAGCGCCATTCTCCTCGCTCGCCAAGACCGCTTCGGAGGGACGCGCGCCGGAACGCAGCGACACCACGCGCGTACGGCCGTCGCGCCTTAGCTGCAGCTGGGCCACATCACCGGGATGGATCATGGCCACTTGGCGCGTCAGGTCCGTGGCTGAAGCCACCGGCCGGCCGTCTATGCCGGTCACGAGGTCGCCAGACTTCAGGCCGGCCTTGTCGGAAGGCCCGCCGGGCGCGACCTCTGCAATCAACGCTCCCTTCGTATTCGCCAGTCCCAGGCTGTCGGCGATGTCGGGAGTAACGGCCTGCACCGTGGCGCCGATATATCCGCGCATGACCTTGCCATCGGCGATCAGCTGACGGGACACCCTGGCCGCAACGTCGGCTGGAATGTCGAAGCCGATTCCCACCGACCCGCCGGAAGGGGAGAAGATCGCGGTGTTCACCCCGACAACGCGGCCGTTGACATCAAACGTCGGGCCACCGGAATTGCCTCGGTTGATCGGCGCGTCAATCTGCATGAAGTCGACGTAGTTCGAGCCGCTGACGTTTGGCCGATCCAGGGCCGACACGATGCCGGCCGTCGCGGTCCCGCCCAGGCCGAAAGGGTTGCCCACGGCCACGATCCAGTCTCCAACCCGCGGCTTGGCGCGGTCTTCGAAACTGACGAACGGGAAGTCGTGGCCCTCAACTTTGATCACGGCGAGGTCGGTGGCTGGGTCATGGCCCACAAGGGTCGCCTTCAGCGGCCTGCCGTCCTTGGTGCGCACCGTGATCTTGCGGGCGCCCCTGATGACGTGGTTGTTGGTCACGATGTAGCCGTCGGCGGAAATGAAGAATCCCGAACCGGAAGCCTTCTGCAGCGCGCCATCTGGCGCCTGCGGAAACGTCCGCCGAAAGTCGAAGCCGAAAGGATTGTCGGGCGTGCGGGCGCCGGGACGTGCGTGGAATTGGAACGTGAACGGCCCTTCGCCCTGGAAGGCCACTTCGCTAGGGTCGGTCCGGCTCTCCACATCAATAGAGACGACGGCCGGCGCGACAGCCTGAACGATGTCAGCGAACGACCGCCGGCCCGGCGGGCCACTAGCGGCGATCGCTTTGTTCACTGCTCCGGCTTCGGCGGCGCGGGCCAGAAAGCCACCGGCGGTGGCCAGGGCGATGGCTGTCGCCCCAATGGCTGTCGTTCTTAGAAAGTCCTTTGGGTTCATGGAGAAACTCACCTCACGAATTGCAGTGACGTTGCGCCGCCTGCCTCGCCGCCCGGCCGCCAAGGCCGATCGGTTGGCCTGGCCGCGCCAGGGCGACGGCCTCCTCGGGCCACTTCGAAGTCGCCGCTACGCAGGCAACATCGCGATATCACACCCACCTCTCCAGGCGCCCATTAATATCCTGTCATGATATACGTGGCTGCCGTGGGCCGGTGACCGTCCTTTTTCAAACTCGCGCGGGTGCGCTCTTCAGCTCGCGGTCCAGGGCATCGAGGCTGAACGGCTTCTTGAACAGGCGCACCTTGCGGCCGATCTCGGCGCACCGCCCGCGTATCAACGCCACGGAGCGGATGTCTGGGTTTGCAGATATCACTCAGTGATATAAATCGCGGGTCGGAAGCGCAATCGCTCTCCAAGATCGACATATCCCAGAGCGCTCCAAGTCTTCCCGGGAGATTCGCCATCACCACCCTCGCCGACGCCGCGCCGGTCGACGACCAGCCTCGCAGTCTCTCTCTTTTGCGCCTGTCCCTATTGGCGCTTGGCCTTGGCGTCATCACCGGCGTCGGCGCATGGCTGTTTCGAGACCTCATCGGCCTGCTCCACAACCTGTTCTTCGCCGGCCGATGGGCGATACGATACGACTCCAACCAGTTTACGCCGCCGGCGCCGTGGGGCGCCTGGATCATCCTGGCCCCTGTGATCGGTGCGGCCGGCGTCACCTTCCTGGTGTCCACCTTCGCGCCGGAAGCCAAGGGCCATGGCGTGCCCGAGGTGATGGACGCGATCTACTACAAGGGGGGAGCTATTCGGCCGGTGGTCGCCCTCGTCAAGTCGCTGGCTTCGGCCCTGGCCATTGGCAGCGGCGCGTCCGTCGGCCGCGAGGGGCCGATCATTCAGATCGGATCTGCGCTGGGCTCGACGCTCGGACAGTTGATCCGAATGCCGCCTGGCCAGCGCATCGCCCTGGTGGCGGCCGGGGCGGGCGCCGGCATCGCGGCGACGTTCAATACGCCGATCGGCGGCGTGATGTTCGCGATCGAGCTGATGCTGCCGGAGGTCAGCGTCGAAACATTCCTGCCGGTCGCCATCGCCACGGGGGCAGCCACCTTTGTCGGACACTGGTTCTTCGGCGACGCCCCCGCCTTTCAGGTGCCGCCCCTGCAGGCCCTTTCAACCGATCCCATGGCGGTCCTTCAACTGGCCTTGTTCGCCGTTCTCGGCGCATTGGCTGGGATCGCCGCGGCGGGGTTCATCCGAGGCCTGCACATTGCGGAGGACGCCTTTGACCGCCTTCCCTCCCGCTACCTGCGGCACATGCTGGGCATGCTGGGTCTGGGCGTGCTCATGTATGGTCTCTACCGCGGGTTCGGCCAGTATTTCGTCGATGGCGTCGGCTATGGGACGATCCAGGCCATCCTGTCTGGACCGGGTCTGGCCTTCTGGCTGCTGGGACTTCTGTGCGTGGCCAAGATGTTGGCGACCTCGCTCAGCCTGGGCTCAGGATCATCGGGCGGCATCTTCTCCCCGTCGCTGTTCATCGGGGCCACTTTGGGCGCGGCCTTCGCCGAAACGCTGAATGCATTGGGGTTTCCCGCTCCCCTGAACGCGCAGGCGTTCGCCATGGTCGGCATGGGGGCGATGGTCGGAGGAGGCACCGGCGCGGTGATGACCGCGGTCACCATGATCTTCGAGATGACCCTCGACTACAGCATCGTCATGCCGATGATCGTGGCGGTCGCCACCAGCATCGGCGTTCGCCGCGTGTTGTCGCGGGAGAACATCTACACGCTCAAGCTGGTACGCCGAGGTCGCGCCATCCCCAAGGCCCGCCACGCCAATATGTTCCTCGTGCTCGCGGCCAAGTCCGTCATGGACCCCGACGTCCAGGTCCTGCCGTCGGATCTCAGCTTCGACGACTACTTGCGGCAACCGGACCACGAAGGACGGTTGCGCCATGTCGTGGTTACCCACAAGAGTCGCATCATCGGGGTCATCCGCGTCAACACCGGACTTCGCCGGGGACTGGAGGCGACCCAGACCGGCGTCACATTGGGCGATGTCGTCAGCCGTAACTTTGTCGTGGTGCGTGAGACCGACGTCGCCTTCGACGTCATCCGCCGCATGTGGCGGAAGAACGCCATCATGGCGGTCGTGGTGCGCGGCAAGGGCGTTCCCGGCTCAGAGGACGTGGCAGGCGTGATCACCAAGGAACACGTCGCCGACTCGGTGGCCGAGAGCGTCAAGATCTATCCTCGCTAAGTCTGGTCCTCGACCTAGCCGATCTTGACCTTGGCGGGGGTCTCGAACAGGTAGTCCGGCAGGTACAGATTCTTCGGCGCAGGCCCGCTCCTGATCCGACCGGCGGTGTCATAGACAGACCCGTGGCAGGGGCAGAACCAGCCCTGATATGCGCCCTGTTTGAACAGCGGCACACAGCCCAGATGGGTGCAGACGCCAATGAGGATCAGCCACTCGGCGTGGCCGGGCTGGTGACGCGACGCGTCCGTCGCCGGATCGCGCATCGGCGCATTGTCATCGGCGACGGCGGCGGTGATTTCGGCGGGCGTGCGGTGGCGAATGAACACCGGCTGCTTGCGCCAAAGGATCGTGACCTCCTGCCCGGGTGCCACCTTCGAGATGTCGAACTCGACGCTCGAGTAGGCGAGCGTGTCGGCGGCGGGATTGAGCTGGTCGATCAGCGGCCAGGCTGCGGCGCCGGTGGCGCCGATGGCCGTCGTGGCGGCCAGGACGTGAATGAAGTCTCGCCGACTCGCTTCGCCCGGCAGAGCCGCTTCGGACGCCGACATCAAATGATCTCCGGACGCCCCCGAATCCCACATATATATCGCGGCATGATATACAAGAGGCGCGCCGCCTACCGTCGGTGAAGGGCTCCGGCGGCCGTACATTCCCCTTCCAAATATCCGGCCAGGATATATATAGTCGCGCTTGCTGGGGAGCTGATCCGGAGTTGTTCAAGACCATGCCAACACTTTCCGCTGGCAATGCCCGAAGCGTTCTATCGCCCGTGGCTCTGGCGAGCCTTGCCGCCCTGGCCGCGTGCGCCACGCACCCCAAAGCGCCTCTGCCGCCGCCGCCGCCGCGGTCGCCGCCGCCCATGACGCGGGCGGCGCCCCCGCCAGCTCAGACGCCTCCGCCCGCGCCGGTCAGCAGCCGGCCGCTACCAGGGTCGGCGCAGGATTTCGTCGTCAACGTCGGCGACAGGGTCTACTTCGATCTGGACCAGTACTCCGTGCGCACCGACGCCCAGCCGATCCTCGCTGCCCAGGCCGCCTGGCTTGTACGCTACCCCACAGTCCGGATCCGCATCGAGG
>JAFEEA010000127.1 GCA_018241335.1 Pseudomonadota bacterium | reverse complement strand
CCTGCCGCCGACATTGACGCCGCGCAGCAGGGCGACCCACGGCACGGGTGTCAGACCCAACCCTTGCGGCGGAAATAGAGGATCGGGCCGATGGACGCGGCCAGCATCAGCGCCACCGCGCCGAAATAGCCCCACTGCCACTCCAGCTCGGGCATGTGGTGGAAGTTCATCCCGTAGATGCCGGCGATCAGGGTCGGCGGGATGAACATGATCGAGAAGATCGAGAACCGCTTCAGGATCGAGTTCTGCTCGATGTTGATCAGGCCCATGGCCGCATCCAGCAGGAAGGTGATGTTGCCGGACTGGTAGCTGCAGTGATCGGTCAGGGACTGGACGTCACGGTGCAGGCTGGTCAGGTGGTCGCGGCACTCCTGGCTGGTCTCGATCTGGTCGGCCAGGCCCGCGAAGCTGATCATGCGGTGCAGCGAGACAAGGCTGTCGCGCACCTTGGAATCCACCACCTGGGCGCGGCCCAGGCTGTCGATGATGTCCTCGAAGGCGGCGGTGCGCGGCCGTGAGAAGACGTCGAGGGACGTCCGCTCCACCTGGGCCGAAGTCCGTTCCAGCACGTCGGCCAGCCGGTCCACGATGGCGTCGAGCAGGCCGATGAAGACCTGGGCGCCGCTGACGGTGGCCTCGGGCAGCCGGTCGGCCTGGGTGGCGAAGGCGTCGAACGCCCGGGGCCGCACATAGCGGATCGTCACCAGGCGGGCGCCCACGAGGACAAAGGTCACCGGCGAGTTGATCGGACGCGGCGTGTCCGACGCTGTCAGCACCGTGGCGATCAGGACCGTGGCGCCGCCCTTCTGGTAGAGCCGGCTGGAGGGCTCGATCTCGGCCATTTCCTCGCGGGTCGGCAGCTCCACGCCCAGGGCGCGCTCCACGGCCAGCTCTTCCTCGCGGGAAGGCTCGATGAGGTCGATCCAGACATCGTCCGGGGCAAGCTGCAGATCCTGCGGCGCGGAGACGGTCTTCAAGCCGCCGGCGCCATGACTCAGGATTTTCAGCATGGCTCGCCCGACTCCCTAGGTCCCTGGACCGGCGGGCAATCTAGGCCTGCGCCCCCGCCGCAGCGCAAGCGGCGGGGTGCAGTTTTTTCGTGGACGCGGCCCCGCGGGGCGGCGGCTACTTGTTTTCCTTGGCCGGGGCCTGGCCGGTGGCGGCCGCGATCAGGGCGGCGATCCGGTCGGTGGAGTCGGCGGCCTGACCCAGCACGCCCATGGGCGAAGCGCCGGGACGGACAGCGGCGGCGACCTGGTTGGCGGCGTTCTGGGCCATGGCCAGGGCGGCCGTCTGGGCCTGGGCGAACTTGGACGCGGCCTTGGCGGAGGCGTCCTGATAGATGAAGCCGTAGGTCGGATAGACCGTGGTGCCCAGGTTGCCGTTGGGGTCGTACCAGACCTTGACCTGGCTCCAGTCGCCCTGCGGCGAGACGTCGACCACGGTGACGTTCTTCTCGACCTGGCCGCGCGAGCCGTCGATCAGCGACCAGTTGGCGTGGGTGATCTGGATGACGCGGTCCGTCAGCACCTGGCTGACCACGGCCACGTGGCCCAGGCGCATGCGGCCATTCGGCTTGAAGCAGAGCACCGCGCCCGCGCGCGGGGTGAAGCCCGTCTCGTACTTCCCGGCGGCCTGCTGCCACCAGGTGTAGGCGTCACCGAAAATCTGGATCCCGGAAACCAGGCGGGCGAAGGGCACGCACTGCCAGTAGGGATCGGCGAAAGCGCCCCCAGGCGCGAGGGTCACGACTAAGGCGGCGGTGAGTGAACCCATCAGGGTTCTCATCCGTTGACGCATTACGAAGGTACTCCCCCGGTTCACTGGGACCTGGGATAACCTCGCATGGCACGAATGAAAAGAGCGTTTACCCCACCTGGGCGGTCGCAAGTCCGTGAGCGACTCGCCGTTGGGCGATGAGTTTCATGCGTTCACGAGCCGGCTTCTCGATCAGATGGTACGACGCCGCGGACAGCGGGACCACAGCACCAATGAATACAAGCCAAGCATACCAGGGCAGCTTCTTGTCGCTCAAATGCATCACCTTTGTGGCAACGTTTACGAACACAAGCTGCCAAGGGATGCAAATCATATAGACAGAGTAGCTGATTTCTCCGAGATACACGAAGGCCGGGCTCGATCCGAATGAAGAGCCGGACCGCGCAAGTTTCGCCAGCGACAAGATCAGTCCCGCGAAGCCCGCCACGATGAGGGCGTCAGGGGCGCCAAACTGGGCCGCCAGAAGGATGCCGGCGCCGAAAAAAGCGGCGCCGATTGCCGCCTGATCGCGGCGATCCGCCACGCCCAGTTCCCCGCCGCGGCGCCAGACCAGGTAGGTCGCGCAGCCCAGGGCGAAGCACGGAACGATTCTGAGCGCGCCCCAGGCGATGGTGGCGCGGGTCAGCGGAAAGCCCGCCAGCCGCTCGAATACGACATAGATCGCGGCCAGGAAGGCCACCGCGGCGGCGGCGGCGACATAGGGCCGGTGGCGCAGGCGCCAGGCGAGCCAACCGAACGCAGGGAACATCAGATAGGCGAACCACTCGGCCGAGATCGACCAGGACGGATGGTTCCAGGCCGCCTGCGGCGCGAACCCCCAGGCGTGGATCATCAGCAGATTGGCCGGCAGGCTGCGCCAGGAGAGGATGTTGCCGTCCACCGGCAAGCCGATGCTCAGGGCCGCGAGAGCCATGAGGCCGACGCCGGAAAGGGTGGCGATGTGCAAGGGATAGACCCGCGCCAGCCGCGCCCACAGGAAGGAGCCGTATTTGAATCGCCCTTCGCCCAGGCCGGTCAAATAGACGTGGCAGAGGATGAAGCCGGACAGGGTGAAGAACAGCTCGACCCCCAGATAGCCCTTCTCGACGAAGGCCGGCGTGCCGGGAACGGCCAGATTGTGCCAATAATGGAACAGCACCACCCACAACGCCGCGAAGAACCGCAGGCTGGTCAGGGGTTTGATGTTGGCGCCGTCCTGCATGGGCTGGATTCCGTTCCGATCCGGCCACGTTACGCCGGCCGCCCTGAACGGAGTGCAAACGCGGCGCCAGCTGGGCCCGACGCCATGAAGCCTCTTCTAGTTTGGGAGGCGCGCGCGCTATGAGTGCGCTCGTGATCTATTGGGAACCGGGCGCTTATGGATAGCCTTCTGGCGCTTGCCGCCGATCCGACGGCCTGGGCCGCGCTGGTGACCCTGGTGGTCATGGAGGTGGTTCTCGGCGTCGACAATCTGGTCTTCGTCTCGATCATCTCCAACAAGCTGGCGCCGGAGTATCGCTCGCGGGCGCGGCGGATCGGCCTCGGCTTGGCGCTGGTGATGCGGCTGGGCCTCCTGTCGGTGATCGCCTTCATCGTCAGCCTGACCGCTCCGATCGTCTCCATCCCCTGGACCCCGCCGCCGGGGCCAGACGGCCATCCGCCGTTCGATCTCAATTTCTCCTGGCGCGACCTGATCCTGATCGCGGGCGGCCTGTTCCTGATCTGGAAAGCGACGCGCGAGATTCACGAGAATGTCGACCCTGCCCATGACGAAGCCCTGCACGTCGGCCGCCGGACGGTGGAGGGACTGGGCACGGCGATCGTCCAGATCCTGCTGCTGGACATCATCTTCTCGATCGACTCGATCCTGACCGCGGTCGGCATGACCGAGCACCTGCCGATCATGATGATCGCCGTGGTGATCGCCGTCGGGCTGATGCTGCTGGCGTCGGACCCCCTTGCCGAGTTCATCCGCCGCAATCCCACGGTGGTGATGCTGGCCCTCGGCTTCCTGCTGATGATCGGCGCGACCCTGATCGCGGACGGCTTCGGGGTGCACGTGCCCAAGGGCTACATCTATGCCGCCATGGCCTTCGCCGGGGGCATCGAGGCCCTCAACGGCCTGGCGCGGCGTCGCAGCAGGCCGGCCGACGCGCCGGTCGAGCAGGACAGCCAGGAGTAGGATCCAAGCCTAGAGGAAGCTGTAGGGGTCCACGTCTATGGTCATCCGGACGGACGACGGAACCCTTACCCGGGCTTTCCACGCGCCGAGATAGGCCTGCAGGTCGACGGTCCGGTCGGCCCGGATCAGGAAGCGTTTCCTGCGCAGGCCCCGGACCAGGCTGAACGGCGGATCGGCGGGGCCGAAGACGTCGACGCCGGCGGCGTTGGGGGCGGCCGCAGCCAGGTCGGTGACGAAGCGCTCCAGCGCCGTCGGGTCCGGCCCCGAGGCGATCACCGCCGCCAGCCGCCCGAACGGCGGCAGTCCGGCCGCCTCGCGCTCGGCCATCTCGATGGCCACGAAGCCGTCCCGATCACCCGCCTGCAACGCCTGCATCACCGGGTGATCGGGCATCCAGGTCTGAAGCAGGGCCTTGCCCGGCCGCTCATGGCGTCCGGCGCGGCCCGACACCTGGGCCAGCAGCTGGTAGGTGCGCTCGGCCGCACGAAGGTCCCCTCCCCGCAGGCCGAGGTCGGCGTCGACCACGCCCACCAGGGTCAGGTTGGGGAAGTTGTGGCCCTTGGCGGCGGCCTGGGTGGCGACGAGGATATCGATCTCGCCGGCCTCCATGGCCTCGATCAGCGCCCGCGCCGAGCCTGCGTCCGGCACGGTGTCGGACGAGAACACAGCCAGTCGCGCCTCCGGGAACTTGCGCCGCGCCTCCTCCTCCACCCGCTCCACGCCCGGTCCGATGGAGACGAAACTCTCCTTGGCGCCGCAGTGTGGGCAGCGGTCCGGCTTTGGCATGGAAAAGCCGGTCAGGTGGCAGACCAGGCGGCCGCTATAGCGATGCTCCACCAGCCAGGAATCCGTGTCCGGCGCCTTCAGCCGCTCGCCACAGGCCCTGCACAGCACCAGCGGGGCATAGCCACGGCGATTGAGGAACAGCAGGGACTGGTCTCCGCGCGCCAATGTCTCGGCCATGGCCGCGGTGAGCCTGGGCGAGAGCCATTCGCCGGCCTGAGGCGGATGCTCGCGCAGGTCCACCAGCTCCACCTCGGGCAGTTCCGCGGCGCCATGACGGTCCGACAGGCGCAGCCAGCGATAGCGCCCGGCCTCGGCGTTCCACAGGCTCTCCAGCGAAGGCGTGGCGGACGCCAGGACGACCGTGGCGCCCTCGATCTTGGCCCTGGCCACCGCGAGGTCCCGGGCCTGGTAGATGAATCCGTCCTCCTGCTTGTAGGAGCTGTCGTGCTCCTCATCGACGATGATCAGCTTCAGGGCCTTGTAGGGCAGGAACAGGGCCGAGCGGGCGCCGACCACGATCCGCGCTTCGCCGGAAGCCACGGCCTCCCAGGTCACCCGGCGGCGGGGCGGGGCGACGCCGGAGTGCCACTCGGCGGGCGCCGCGCCGAAGCGACGCTCGAAGCGGTCGATCACCGCCTGGGTCAGGGCGATCTCGGGCAACAGGACCAGGACCTGTGCGTCCGGGTCGCGGCTCAGCGCGCGCGCCGCGGCTTCCAGATAGACCTCGGTCTTGCCGGAGCCCGTCACCCCATCCAGCAAGGCGACCCCGAAGCGATCGTCGTCGACCATGGACTTCAACGCCTCAGCGGCGGCGGCCTGGCTGGGATTGAGGGCGGGACGGGGCCGCGACAGGTCGGGCGGCGTAAATGGCGAGGCCGGCTCGACCATGACGACTTCAAGCGCGCCCTCGTCGAGCAGTCCCTTGACGACGCCGGAAGACACCGCCGCCGCGCGCGCCAGATCGGCGGGCGCCATGAGGCCCTGGGCCGCCTCCAGCACCCGCGACCGCGCCGGCGTCATGCGGCCCGGTACAGCCCCGGTCGCGCGGACCCTTCGCTCGGGCTTGGGCCTGGACGCGCGCAGCCCCCGCAAGGCCATGGCCAGGGGCTGGCCGGGAGCGTCGACCGCGTAGCGGGCCGCCCATTCGACGAATTCCAGAGTGCGCGGCGGCAAGGGCGGTTCATCCAGGCGTTCGGCCACCGGCTTCAGCGGCCGGTTGCCGCCCGCGCCGTCGCGCAGCCCCGTGACGACGCCTCGGAGCATCCGCGGGCCCAGCGGCGCGGCGACGATGTCGCCCAGCGCCAGGTCCATGCCCTCCGGCTCGGCATAGTCGAAGGCTTCCGGCAGGGGCATGGGCAGCAGGACGGAAACTATTCGCGGCATGGCCGTTCCATCCAACGGGGCGAACGGCGTCGACGCTGGCGCGCGAAACGCTTAGAAGTCGCCGCCTCAACAGCCGAGACCCGTGTGATGCAGATTTTCCTCGATTCCTCCGACACGACCCAGATCCGCGACCTCGCCGCCACCGGCCTGGTGGACGGGATCACCACCAATCCATCGCTGATCGCCAAAGCCGGTCGTCCCATGCTGGAGGTCATCGCCGAGATTTGCGGGATCGTCGAGGGGCCGATCAGCGCGGAAGTCGTCGCCAAGGACGCCAAGACCATGCTGGCCGAGGGCCGCAAGCTGGCCGGCATCGCGCCGAACGTCGTCGTCAAGCTGCCGCTGACCCGCGATGGCTTGACCGCCTGCGCCGAACTGGCGCGCGAAGGGATCAACGTCAACGTCACCCTTTGCTTTTCGGCCGTCCAGGCCCTGCTCGCGGCCAAGGCCGGCGCGGCCTACATCTCGCCTTTCATCGGCCGCCTGGACGACCACGGCGCCGACGGCGTGGGCCTGATCGCCGACATCCGCGCGATTTACGATAACTATGGCTACGACACCGAAATCCTCGCCGCCTCGATCCGAAACGCCGAACACGTCAAGGGTTCGGCCCTGGCGGGCGCCGACTGCGCGACCATTCCGCCCGAGGTTTTCAGCACCCTCTTCAAGCACCCGTTAACCGACAAGGGGCTTGATCAATTCCTCAGCGACTGGGCGAAGACCGGCCAGTCGATCCTCTAGGGATTGATGCGTCGGCCGCGAGGCCGAGGGGCGGGGGGCGATGGACGGAACGGCGATGGCGGAGGCGGAGCCTCTGCACGAGGAGCTCAAGGACTACCTAAAGGCCAATCCCGAGATCCTGACGTCCGACCCTGACCTCCTGGCCGCGCTCGGCCTCAAGGCCGTCCCGCCGAACGTCGTGGAATTCGGGCCCGTCGCCCTCTCCCGCGTCAGCGCCGCGCACCGCAAGGAAACCAGCGAGCGACGCAAGCTCGAGGCCGTGGCCCGCGCCAACTTCGCCGCCCAGGCCCAGACCCACGCCGCCGTGGTCGACCTCCTGGAGGCGCGCAACCATTCGGACCTCGCCCGCCGTGTCGACGAGGTGGCGCGCCTTCGCTTCGGCCTCGCCGCCGGGGTGTTGGCCCTGGAGGGGCCGGGACGCGTGCCCGCCGGCTGGCGGCCACTCGTCGAGGGACAGGTCGACCTGATCCTGGGGCCGCGCAAGCTGGCGCTGATGGGCCATACGCCGACCGCGCTCGGCCTGTTCGGCGACGCCGCCGCCGAGGTGAACAGCTGCGCCCTGGTGCGCCTGGCCATCTGGGAGCCTGCCCGCGAAGGCGTCATCGCCTTCGGCTCGGCCGACGCCAAGGCCTTCACCGCCGACATGGGCTCGGACCTGGTCGCCTTCCTGGCCCGGGTGGTGGAACGGACCGCCGAGCGATGGCCGGTGATCTGACCGGAGCCGACGCTGCCGGCCACGCGGCCCTCGTCGCCTGGCTGGAGCACCTCGCCAAGGAGCGCCGCGCCAGCCCCCGCACGGTCGAGGCCTACCAGGCCTGCGTGCTGGCCTATCTCGCCTTCCTGACCCGCCATCGCGGCGGCGCGCCAACGGTCCGCGACCTGGCGGACGTCACCGCCGCCGACCTACGCGCCTATCTCGCCTCGCGCCGCGCGGGCGACCGCCCCCTGTCTCCGCGCTCGCTGTCGCAGGCCCTGTCGGCCATCCGCGCCTTTCACCGGTTCCTGGACCGCCGCCTTGGCGCGCCCAATCCGGCGCTCTCCCTGGTGCGGGGCCCCCGCGTCAAGCCGGGCGCGCCGCGGCCGGTCACCGAGGATCAGGCCCTGGGGCTGATCGGCGAGGCCGCCGACGACCTGGACCTGCCGGAATGGGCGGCCGCCCGCGACGCCGCCGTGCTGACCCTCCTCTACGGCTGCGGCCTGCGGATTTCCGAAGCCCTGTCGCTCAGACGGTCCGACGCGCCGCTGGGCGAGGCGCTGAGGATCACCGGCAAGGGCGGAAAGACCCGCATCGTCCCCCTGTTGCCCGCGGTGCGCGAGGCGGTGGACGACTACCTGGCCCATCAGCCTTTCGTCCTTGCGCCGGACGAGCCCCTGTTTCGCGCCGCCCGGGGCGGGCCGCTCAGCCCCCGCCACGTCCAGGCCACGGTGCAGCGCCTGCGCGGGCGCCTGGGCCTGTCGGACCGCGCCACCCCGCACGCCCTGCGCCATTCCTTCGCCACCCACCTGCTGGGCGCGGGCGCGGACCTGCGTTCGATCCAGGAGCTGCTGGGCCACGCCAGCCTCTCCACCACCCAGCGCTATACGGCGGTGGACGCGGCCGGACTGCTCGGCGCCTACGCCAAGGCCCACCCGCACGCCTGACCTAGGATCAGGCTGTCCTCGCCTTGATCCAGGCGCCGGCTTCCTGGCTGGCGCGCATGCCGGCGTCGAGTTGGGCGGCGAAGAAGTGCCAGACGTGGATCATCTCGGGCCAGACGCGCAGGGTGACGTCGCCGCCGCCGAGGGCGATCTTCTCGGCCAGGGTGGTGGAATCGGTCAGCAGCACCTCTTCGCCGCCCACCTGGATCAGCACCGGCGGCAGGCCCGACAGGTCGCCGAACACCGGCGAGGCCAGCGGCGCGCGGGCGTCCTGGCCGTTCAGGTATCCGGCGGCGAAATTGTCCAGCCCCGCCTTGTCGAGCATCGGGTCGCCGGCCGCCTTGGCGACATAGGCGCCGCCCGACTGGGTCAGGTCCGCCCAGGGGCTGATGGCGTAGAGCCCGCCCGGCGCCGGAAGGCCGGCGGCGCGCAGGGCCAGGGCCGTGGCGAAGGTCAGGCCGCCGCCGGCGCTGTCGCCTCCGATGACGATGCGGCCAGGCTGGGCGCCGTCATTCAGCACGGCCCGATAGGCCGCCACGGCGTCGTCCACCGCCGCGGGGAACGGATGCTCGGGCGCCAGGCGATAGTCGACCACATAGGCCACGGCGCCGGCCGCCTCGGCGATGCGCGCCACCAGGGCCCGGTGGCTGGTCGGGCTGCCGAGGCAATAGCCGCCGCCGTGGACGTAGAAGAGGATCCGCCCCGCATCGGCGCCTTTGGGCGTCAGCTTCTCGGCGGGCACGCCCCCCAGGGTCAGGGTCTCGACCTTGCAGCCGTCCGGCAGGGGCGAGGCGGCGCCGAAAGCGTCCATGCCCGGCCGCCGCTCGGCGAAGCTGAGTTCCGGCGCGTCGAGCGGCGTCGCCATCGCGGCCAGCAGCTGGCGCACGGCGGCGATCTGCGGATCCTTGTAGTCGGCCACGTTGTTCTCCCGGCTCATCGCATTGGCCGGGAACCGTGACCGATCAAGCCTGCATGGTCCAGCCCTCGACGCCCATCGCCGCCTGGCGAAGGGCCTCGGAACGGGTTGGGTGCGGGTGGCAGGTCCGCGCCACGTCCTCGGACGCGGCGGCGAACTCCATGGCCACGCAGTATTCGCCGATCATCTCGCCGACGTCCGGGCCGATCATGTGCACGCCCAGCACCCGGTCGGTCTTGGCGTCCGCCAGCACCTTCACGAAGCCCTCGGCCTCGTGGTTGATCTTGGCGCGGGAGTTGGCGGTGAACGGGAACTTGCCGACCTTGTACTCGACCCCGGCGGCCTTGAGGTCCTCCTCGGTCTTGCCCACCGACGCCACCTCCGGGAAGGTGTAGGTCACCGAGGGGATGATGTCGTAGTTCACGTGCCCGGCCTTGCCGGCGATCAGTTCGATGCAGGCCACCGACTCGTCCTCGGCCTTGTGAGCCAGCATCGGGCCGCTGGTCACGTCGCCGATCACCCAGACGCCGGGGACGCCGGTGCGGTAATGGTCGTTGGCGATCATGCCGCGCTTGTCGGGCGTGATGCCGACACTCTCCAGGCCCAGACCCTCCGTATACGGACGGCGGCCGATAGCCAGCAGCACATAGTCGGCGCTGAGCGTCTCCGCCGCGCCGCCGGCCACAGGCTCGACGGTCAGGTCGACCCCATCCGCCCGCGCCGTGGCGCCGGTGACCTTGGAAGCCAGCTTGAAGGTCATGCCCTGCTTGGTCAGCGACCGTTGCAGGGTCTTGGCGGTCTCGGCGTCCATGCCCGGGCAGATGCGGTCCAGGAACTCCACCACCGTCACCTTGGCGCCCAGGCGCCGCCAGACAGAGCCCAATTCCAGGCCGATGATGCCGGCGCCGATGACGATCAGGGTCTTGGGAACCTCGGGCAGGGACAGGGCGCCGGTCGAGTCGACGATACGCGCCTGGTCGACGGTGACGCCCGGCAGGCCGGCCGGCTCGGAGCCGGTGGCGATGACGATGTTGGCGGCCTCCAGGGTGGTGACCGTCCCGTCCTCGGCGGTGACCTCGACCTTGCCCTGACCGGCGATCTTGCCGGCGCCTTTCACCCAGTCGACCTTGTTCTTCTTGAACAGGAACTCGATGCCCTTGGTCAGCTGGTCCACCGAGGCCTGCTTCTGGGCCATCATCACGGGCAGGTTCAGCTTGGGCGCCGGCACGTCGATGCCCAGGCCGGCGAAATCCTTGGCCGCCATCTCGAAGAATTCCGAGGCGTGCAGCAGGGCCTTGGACGGCATGCAGCCGACGTTGAGGCAGGTGCCGCCAAGGGTGGCGCGCTTTTCCACCACGGCGACCTTGAGGCCGAGCTGGCCGGCGCGGATGCCGCCGTTGTAGCCGGCGGGGCCGCCCCCGATGATGACGACGTCGTACTGCGCCATGGTTCTCTCTGATGCGGTGGAAATCGACCCCGTCATATAGGCGCTGACGCCGCGCATGGTGAGGGTTTTTCGGCCCGCCCGCGGCGGCTTTCGTCAAACGCGGCGGTTCTGGACAAGCCCCGCCGCGCCCGGCGCGCGGAACAGGTAGTCGCCGGCCCCCTCATAGGCGTCGACGGGCCTCATCATGGGCGAGCGAAAAGCGCGGTAGCCCAGCTCACCCAGCCACCGGAACAGGCTGTCCGGATCGTCGCCCGCGCGGGCGAGCATGGCCGCGTCCACCTCCAGGAAGAGGAACGGCAGGAACCGCGCCAGGGTCTGTCGCCCGCCGGCCAGGGCGCGCGCTTCCCAGCCCTCGATGTCCATCTTGATGAAATCCAGGCGGCTGAGGCCGCGCGCCTCGGCGAAGGCGTCGAGGGTGGTCAGGGGAACCATCTGGTCGACCCCGGGCGCCGCGTCCGCGCCCCCGAGATGCGCCGTGCCGAAGCCGAGGCCGCCGCGCCGCTTGATCGGGGTGTGCAGGACGAGCTCGCCCGGACGGTCCGACAGCCCCGCGGGCACGATCTCCGCCCGCCCGCGCCCACCCACCGCCAGGGCCGGCTCCAGGATCGAGCGGGCGTAGGGCGAGGGCTCGAAGGCGTAGACCCGCCCCCGGGGCGCCATGGCGGCGAACAGCTTGGCGAACTGGCCGGCGTGGGCGCCCACGTCGAGGACCACCGCGTCGGCGGCGATGAACGGCGCCAGGACCGGGACCAGTTCGCGATGGTGCTGCTGGGTCACGGCCTTGAACAGGTGCGCCAGCCACGAGGCGCGTTGGCGCGGGGTCAGGCGCATGACGGCGGCGCGGGCCCGTTCGAAGCTCGCCCTCCCTGGCTTGTCAGCGCCGACAGCATCGCCCCCCCTTGATCGCGGGCAGCCTAGGCTGGGTCCGGTCGGCCCGATAGGCGCCGCGGGGGCTCAGCGCGCGCCACCGTGCTTTTCGCCCGTGATCAGGAACACCGACCCCTGCAGATCCGCCACCGCCCCTGCCCGGCTGGTTTCGACGCGGGCCAGGCGCGCGCCGCCGAC
>JAFEEA010000126.1 GCA_018241335.1 Pseudomonadota bacterium | reverse complement strand
TGGGCGCGGCCTCGCCGTCCGACAGGCTGGCCAGCATCTTGACGAAGGTCTCGCGCTTCTTGGGCGACAGCAGGCTGAGGAAGCGGGCGTCCGCCTCCGCCGCCGGCCCCGCGCCCTCGGCCAGGGCCATCCGCCCCGCCTCGGAGAGGCGCACGGAATTGGCCCGCGCGTCGGTGGCCGAACGCTCGCGCTCCAGAAGCCCCTTCTTGATCATCCGGGCCACCAGGTCGGCCAGGGTCGAGCGGTCGATGCCCGTGGCGCGCACCAGGTCGCTCTGGGTCAGGCCCTCGGACGCCCCCGCCGCCGCCAGCACGGCGAACTGGCGCTGGGTCAGGCCGTCGGCCCCGGTGGCTTCGGCGTGATAGTCCAGGGCGAGCTGCAGGGCGCGATGCAGCAGATGGGTCGCCGACCCGTTCAGGACATCCGTTGAAGCCTTGCCCTTGGCCTTCGCCATGGCGACCCCCTTTGCCGACCGTTGACGTCGGCCCAAGGAGTATCCGCGTTTCTTTATGTTTTGACGACACCTCCGTTGGCGGACGGCCGGGCGGCGTCGAAGGTCAGGCCGGCGGCCTCAGAAGCCCGCGTCCGGGGGCTCCGGCGCCTTCTCCTCGGCGTTGAAGTCCGCGTGCTTCATCAGGAACGGCGTCTGGGCCAGGGAGAACACCACCGCCGCCCCCAGCACCACCAGGCGGAAGGTCCCCCAGGTCTCGTTGCTCTGGGTGCGCCACACCGCCTCGTTGGCCGCGGCGCAGGCGGCGAAGAAGGCGGCGTAGCGGACGGTCAGGACCTTCCAGGCCCTGTCCTCCATGCGGAAGGCGTCTCCCAGCAGGGACTTGAGCGGATTGCGCCCGCTCAGCATGCCGCCCACCAGGCCCACGGCCAGGGCGCTGTCCACGAAGGTCAGCTTCATCTTCACGAACTTCGGGTCGTGGAAATAGAGCGTCAGCCCACCGAAGACGAGCGCCGACAGGCCGGAGAACAGCGGGATGGGCGCCAGGCGCCGCTCCGCCGCGAACCCAACCGCCAGGGCGACGAACGAGGCGGCCACCAGCACCCAGGTGGCCTTCTGGAAGTCGTGGGTGATCAGCAGGGTGGCGAGGAAGGCGACGGGCGCGGCGTAGTCGACGCCCATGCGCACGTAGCGGGTGGTGGCGGAGGCGGCCATCAGGCGGCGTCCAGCCCGACCAGCGAGCGCGAGAAGGCCCGCGCATCGAAGGGCTGCAGGTCGTCGATCCCCTCGCCGACGCCGATCAGCTTGATCGGGCTGTCGGAGGCCTGGGCCACGGGCACCAGCACCCCACCCCGCGCCGTGCCGTCCAGCTTGGTCATGACGATGCCGGTGACGCCGATGGCGTTGCCGAAGATGTTTTCCTGGTTGAGCGCGTTGCGCCCGACGGTGGCGTCCAGCACCAGCAGCACCTCGTGGGGGGCGTCGTAGTCGAGCTTGCGGATGACGCGGATCATCTTGGTCAGCTCGTCCATCAGGCCCTGCTTGTTCTGCAGCCGCCCGGCGGTGTCGATCAGCACCACGTCGTAGTGTTCGGCCTTGGCCTTCTCGACCGCGTCATAGGCCAGGCCCGCGGCGTCGGCGCCGTTGGGGGCGCTCAGGAAGTCGGCCTTCGCGCGGTCGGCCCAGACCTTCAGCTGCTCCACCGCCGCGGCGCGGAAGGTGTCGCCGGCGGCGATCAGCACCTTGGCGCCCCGGGCCGTCAGGTCGGCGGCGATCTTGCCAAGGGTGGTGGTCTTGCCCGAGCCGTTGACCCCGATGAACAGCACCACATAGGGCCGGGGGCCGCTTAAGGGATCGAACGTTCCCTGGCGCGGGATCAGCTCCCTGGCGACGGCGTCGGCCAGGGCCTCCTTGACCTCCTCCTCGCTCGACTCGCGGCCGAACCGCTGCTCGGCGAAGGCGGCGGTGATGCGGGCTGCCGCCTGCGGGCCGAGGTCGGCCTCGATCAGCATCTCCTCGAGCTGATCGAGCTGCTCCTGGTCCAGCGGCTTCTTCACGAAGACGCTCGTCACCTGCTCGGTCATCTGCTTGGACGAGCGGGAGAGGCCCTGGGTGAGGCGCTGGAACCAGCCTTTCTTGGGTTCGGTCATGCAGGGCTTCTAGTTCAGGATCGGGGCGGCGGCGAGACCCCTCACCCAACCCTCTCCCCCAAGGGGGCGAGGGCTCGGAAGCGGCGAGGTTCGCGCCAAATAGCCCTCGCCCCGCCTGCGGGGAGAGGGTTGGGTGAGGGGCCTGTCACCGGCGAGAGGCCCGTCAGTCATGGTCGGGGTGCTGATAGCTCACGATCTTCGCCATGCGGGCGGCGGCGGCCTCGGCTTCCTGCGGCGGGCGGCCGGGCAGGGCGGCGACGTGATCGATCCACAGCAGCCGGCTTTCACGGTCCAACTGGATCGCCGGCGTGATCTCGCCCGCCCGGTCGAAGGCGGCGATGGCCAGGTCGATGTATGTCTCGCCCCATTCGAATGTCAGCGGCGTGCCGCAACCGGCGCAAAAGCCGCGCGTCACCTTGTTCGAGCTCTGGAAGCGGCCACGCTCACCAGTCCAGATCAGCTCAGCGACAGGGACCGAGACCAGGGCGCCGAACGGCGATCCGAACGCCTTCTGGCACATGCGGCAGTGGCAGATCGAGGCGCGGCCCAGCGGCCCCTCGACAGCGAAACGCACGGCGCCGCATTGGCACCCGCCGGTCCAGCGTTCGGTCATCACAGGGTCTCCCAGGCGTCCAGTCGCGCGCGCTTGCCGTCGTGGCCGGCGACCACGCCCGCGATCAGCGATCCCGGCCGCGCGTCGCCGGTGAAGGCGACCTCGGTGAAGTCCTCGGCCCGGGCCAGGCCCTCGCGTTCCACCAGGGCCGACACCCGGCGGCCGACTTGGCGGTCCAGGTGCCGCGCCAGGGCCGCCTCGCCGGCGGCGCGCAGGCGCGCGGCGCGGGCCTTGATGGTCTTGCCGGGCACGGGGGGCATGCGCGCGGCGGGCGTGCCGGGGCGCGGGCTGTAGGGAAAGACGTGCAGGAAGCTGAGGCCCGCTTCCTCCACCAGGCGCAGGGTGTTCTCGAACGCTTCGTCGCTCTCGGTGGGAAAGCCGGCGATCAGGTCGGCGCCGAAGGCGACATCCGGCCGGGCGGCGCGCACCGCCGCCACCAGCGTCAGGGCGTCGGCGCGCAGGTGGCGGCGCTTCATGCGCTTCAGCACCAGGTCGTCGCCCGCCTGCAGCGACAGGTGCAGATAGGGCGCCAGCCGCGGCTCCTCGGCCAGGCACCGCATCAGGTCGGCGTCGATCTCGGCCGCGTCGATGGACGACAGGCGAAGGCGCTTAAGCTCGGGAACCAGCTTCAGGATCCGCGCCACCAGCTGGCCCAGGGTGGGGGCGGCCGGCAAGTCGGCGCCCCAGCTGGTCAGGTCGACCCCCGTCAGCACCACCTCGGCGTAGCCGGCGGCGGCCAGGGCGCGCACCTGCTCCACCACCGTCCCGGCCGGGACCGAGCGCGAGTTCCCCCGGCCATAGGGGATGATGCAGAAGGTGCAGCGGTGGTCGCAGCCGTTCTGGATCTCCACATAGGCCCGCGCGCGTTCCTTCAGGCCCCCGATCAAGTGCCCGGCGGTCTCGCGCACGCTCATGATGTCGTTGACCCGCACCCGGGCCTCGGTCTCCAGCAGGGCGCCTGGGGCCGCCTTCTCGGCGTTGCCCAGCACCAGGTCCACCTCGGGCATGGCGGCGAAGGCGGCGGGGTCGATCTGGGCCGCGCAGCCGGTGACGATCAGGCGCGCGCCGGGCCGCTCGCGGCGCGCCTTGCGGATCGCCTGGCGCGCCTGGCGCACCGCCTCGCCGGTCACCGCGCAGGTGTTGAACACCACTGCGTCGCTGATCCCATCCGCCGCCGCCTGCTGGCGGATGGCCTCGGACTCATAGGCGTTCAGCCGGCAGCCGAAGGTGACGACGTCGACGCTCTCGCTCCTCCCTCGCGCAGCGGGGGAGGTGGCGCGCTGCGCCCGCTCACCCACCCGTCTCTTCCTTCAGAAAGGCGGCGAAGGCGTCCGCGTAATCCGGATGCCAGCGGCTCAGCGGCGGGCGGTTCTGCGTGATGTCCTGCATGGTCCAGGTCATGCGGGCGTTGTCGACCTCGCGGCTGACGTCGTTGTCCGGGCAGATGATGTAGAAGTCGCCCGCGCCCATCCGCTCCAGCATGAAGTCGACCACCTGCATCGGCGTCCAGGCGCCGGCCGGCTTGTCGCCGCCGCCGGGCCGCGTCATGCCGGTGAATGTGAAGCCGGGGACCAGCAGGTGGGCGCTCACCTGGCCGCCCGGGGCGTTGCGCAGGCTGTGCTGCAGCCCCTCGGTCAGGGCTTTGATCCCGGCCTTGGAGACGTTGTAGGCAGTGTCGCCCGGCGGCATGGTGATGCCCTGCTTGGAGCCGGTGTTGACGATCGCGGCGGGCCGGCCCTGGTCCAGCATGGCCTGCGCGAACGCCTGGGTCCCGTGCAGCACCCCCATCAGGTTGACGGCCAGGATGCGCCGCCAACCGTCCAGGTTCTCATAGGCCGAGCCGCCGCGCCCGACGCCGGCGTTGTTCATCAGCACCGCCACGTCGCCGAAGCGCTTGAACGCCGCGTCGCGCAGCGCCTCCACCTGGCCGTAGTCCGACACGTCGGCGGCGATCGCCTCCACCTGCGCCCCGCCCGTCGCCGCCTTCTGCACCGCCGCGGCGGCGTAGTTCAGCGGGGTCGAGGCCAGGTCGGCCAGCACCACGTTCATCCCCAGGCTGGCGAAGCGCTCGCCGGCCGCCAGGCCGATGCCGCTGGCGCCGCCGGTGATCACGGCCGTGCGGCCGGCGGCGATGGCGGGATGCTGCGCGCTCATGCCGCCTGGTCCTTCAACACGCCGGTGAACTCCACGGCCACGGGGCCGGTCATCAGCACGTGGCCGTCGCTCTCGCGCCATTCGATGACCAGGTCGCCGCCGTCCAGCTCGACCGTCGCCTTGCGGTCGGTGAGGCCCCGCCGGGCCGCCGCCACCAGGGCCGCGCAGGCGCCGGTGCCGCAGGCCTTGGTCTGGCCGGCCCCGCGCTCCCACACCTTCAGCCGGATGCGGTCGCGGCCCTTGATCTCGGCGAACCCCACATTGGCCCGCTCGGGGAACAGCAGGTGGTGTTCGATCATCGGGCCCACCTCCTTCACCGGCGCCGTCTCGGCGTCGGGGACGAAGAACACCACGTGCGGATTGCCCATGGAGACGCAGCCCGGCGTGTGCAGGATCGGATCGTCGATGGGCCCCACCTGCAGCTCGACGCCGCGCGTGTCCATCTCCTCGGCCAGGGGGATGTCGCGCCAGTCCAGGCCCGGCTCGCCCATGTCCACCGTGACCTGACCGCCCTCGGCGCGCGCCACCTTCAGCAGCCCCGCCTCGGTCTCGATGGTGGCCGAAGGCCGGCCGCTGGCCTCCATCAAGAGCCAGCCCACGCAGCGGGTGGCGTTGCCGCAGGCCGACACCTCGCCGCCGTCGGCGTTCCAGATGCGCATGAAGGCGTCGGCCTTCTGCGAGGGCTCGATGCCGATGATCTGGTCGCAGCCGATCCCGCTGGCCCGGTCGGCGATGGCGCGCGCCTCCGCCTCGCCCGGATGGAACGGGGCGGTCCGGGCCTCGACCACGACGAAGTCGTTGCCGAGCCCGTTCATCTTCAGGAACGGACGGCTCATGGCGGCCATATAGGGCCAAACGGGCTGCGGCGCACCCTGGCGACTTGCCGCCGGTCCCCAGCCGCCTATGGTTGCGCCCGTCCCGTCCAGCTTACCCGAGGTCTCATGCGCCTTGCCGCCCTCGCCGCCGCCGCCATCCTCGGCGCGGCCTTCACCCTTCCCGCCTTCGCAGAGACCAAACCCGTGACCCCAGCCCCGACCCCGGCCGCCCCCCTGCCGGCCGACCCCTACACCTGGCTCGAGGAGATGCAGGGTAAGCGGGCCCTGGCCTGGGTGAACCGCGAGAACGCGCGCTCCCTGGCCGTGCTCAAGGGTGACCCGCGCTACGAACCCCTGCACCAGGACGCGCTCAGGATCGTCAACGCCACCGACCGCATCGCCTATCCGTCGCTGATCGGGCGGGCGGTGTTCAACTTCTGGCAGGACCCGGTGAACGTGCGCGGCCTCTGGCGGCGCACCACCCAGGCCGACTACGCCGGCGCGGCGCCGAACTGGGAGACGGTGCTCGACATCGACGCCCTGTCCAAGACGGAGAAGGCTAACTGGGTCTGGAAGGGCGCAAACTGCCCGCCGCCGAACTACGACCGCTGCCTGGTCAGCCTCTCCGACGGCGGCGAGGACGCCACGGACGAGCGCGAGTTCGACCTCAAGACCAAGGCCTTCGTGCCTGGCGGCTTCCACCTGCCGCACTCCAAGCAGTCGGCCGACTGGCTGGACGACGACACCCTGATCCTGACCCGCGACTGGGGTCCGGGCACCATGACCGCCTCCGGCTACGGCTTCGTGGTCAAGACCCTCAAGCGTGGCCAGAGCCTCGACCAGGCGACGGAAGTCTTCCGGGGTCAGGCCTCCGACGTCGCCGTCGATCCCACGGTGCTGCACGACGCTAAAGGCAACAAGGCGACGATCATCGTCCGCGCCGTCAGCTTCTTCGAGACCGAGTACCGGCTGGTCACGCCCCACGGCCTGGTCAAGCTGCCTCTGCCCCTGAAATCCCAGATCCAGGGCCTCTTCGACGGCCAGCTGCTGGTGACTCTGAACCAGGACTGGGCCGTGGCGCCCGGCGAGCCGACCCTGGCCCAGGGCTCGCTGATCGCGCTGAACCTCAAGGACCTCGAGGCCGGCCAGCCGCCGCGCACGGACCTCCTGCTGCAGCCCACCGCCCGCCAGTCCATCGAGCAGGTGGCGACCACCCGCGACCGGGTCGTGGCGGCCCTCTACGACAACGTCCGCGGCGGCCTGCTGACCTTCGCCCATGCCGGCGACCAGTGGACCCGTGGCGGCCTGCCCGTGGCGCCCAACTCCTCGGTCGGCGTCGTCACCGCCAGCGACCTCGACAACAGCCTGTACTACAGCGTCGAGGGGTTCCTGGAGCCGTCGCGCCTGTCCCAGGCGGACGCCGCCACCGGCCAGTCCTCGGTGGTCAAGACCCTGCCGGCCCGCTTCGACGCCTCGCGCGACGTGGTCGAGCAGTTCGAGACCGCCTCCAGCGACGGGACCATGATCCCCTACTTCGTGGTCCATCCGAAGGACATGAAGCTCGACGGCTCGAACCCGACGATGCTCTACGCCTACGGCGGCTTCCAGGCTTCCATGCTGCCGTCCTATTCGGCGGCGGTCGGCAAGCTCTGGCTGGAGCGCGGCGGGGTCTATGTGCTGGCCAACATCCGCGGCGGCGGCGAGTTTGGCCCCGCCTGGCACGAGGCGGGCCTCAAGACCCATCGTCAGCTGATCTACGACGACTTCGCCGCCGTCGGCCGCGACCTCATCGCCCGCAAGATCACCTCGCCCCGCCGCCTGGGCATCGAGGGCGGCTCCAACGGCGGCCTGCTGATGGGCGTCGAGTTCAACCAGCACCCGGACCTTTGGCATGCCGTGGTCATCCAGGTGCCTTTGCTGGACATGCTGCGCTTCGAGCAGATCGGCGCCGGCGCCTCCTGGGTGGGGGAATACGGCTCGGTGACCAAGCCCGACGAGCTGGCGTTCCTGAAGACCATCTCGCCCTATCACAACCTCAAGGCCGGCGTGGCCTATCCGGAGCCGTTCTTCGTCACCTCCACCAAGGACGACCGGGTGACGCCGGTCCACGCGCGCAAGATGGCGGCCCTGATGGAGCAGATGCGCCTGCCGTTCTTCTTCTTCGAGAACACCAACGGCGGCCACGCCGCCTCGGCCAACCTGCAGGAGCGGGCCGAGCGGACCGCGCTGGAGTTCACCTACCTGATCCGCAAGCTGATGGACTGATGGCCGCGGCGATGGACGCCCGGGCCGTCCTGGCCCTCTTCGACGCCCAGCTTCGCGCCGACCCGCCGCCGGAGACCGGGGTCGAGCGGGTCTGGGCCCGCGACGACGCGGGCGCGGTCCTGCGGACGACCGGGGCCTACAACTTCATCGGCTGGTGGGCGCTGACGCCTGAGCAGACCCCGGCGGCCGCGGCGCGCGAGGCGGCGTACTTCCGCGCCCTCGGCCAGGAGGTCGAGTGGAAGGTGTTCAGCCACGATCGTCCTGATGGCCTGGAGGCGGCCCTGGCCGGGGCGGGCTTCGTCGCCGACGCGCCCGAGACTTTCCTGGTTTTCGACCTCGACACGGGCGACCTGCCGCTGGCGCCGCCGCCGGGCGTGGAGGTCCGCCGTGTCACCGATCGGGCCGGGGTCGAGGACCTCGTCGCCGCCAACGCCGCCGCCTTCGAGCGCGAGGAACCCTGGCGCGTCGACGCCCTGACGCCGCGCCTGAACGATGGCTCGCTGGCGCTCTACGTGGCCTACGGCGACGGTCGGCCGATCTCCTCCGGCCGGCTGGAGCTTGCTCCGGAGCGTGATTTCGCCGGCCTCTATGGCGGCGGCACCGATCCGGCCTGGCGCGGACGGGGCGTCTACCGCGCCCTGGTGGCGGCCCGCGCCGCCGAGGCGCGCCGTCTGGGCGTCCGCTACCTCACCGTCGACGCGCGCGAGACCAGCCGCCCGATCCTCCAGCGCCTGGGCTTCCACCCCCTCGCCACCATCACCGGCTGGGTGCTGGAGCCTTAGGGGTTCTCCGTACCCCCGCGCGCCGCGCCGATCCGGACGCGTCCCCCCTCCACCCGCTCACCCCGGCGAAAGCCGGGGCCCAGGCAAGAGTCTGAGCGGGCTGGCGCGCCGGAAATTGAACCACAGAGAACACAGAGGTCACAGAGAGGCCGCGCCTGTCATTCGACTCCACCTCTGTGGTCTCTGTGTGCTCCGTGGTTGAGTCCCTGGTCCGCGCCAGGATCGCTTTCCATCGGAGGCTTGGCGGGCTCTTGCCTGGGTCCCGACTTGCGTCGGGATGAGCGGATTTGGGGGGCGAAGCCGCGGCCCGAAGGCCCCGCCCTCAGTCCGGCGCGCCGTCCTTCAGCATGGCGCGATTGGCCAGGATCACGGCCAGCGACAGGATCAGCGCGCCCAGGCCCTCCTCGTCCACCAGCCCCGCCGCCTCGGTGGCCGAGAACCAGTGGATGACCCGCTGTCCCCGTTCCCGCCAGCGCTTGCGCTGGTGCTCCACCTTCATCGGGAAGACCTCGACCGTGCAGGCCAGCGGCGCGCCGTTCTTCAGCCGCTTGATGTAGTCGTAGCCGCCGATGGCCCGCTTCTCGATCTTGCCCACCACCCCGGCCTCCTGCAGCGCCTCCTTGGCGGCGGCGGCGTGGGGCTTCTTGCCCTTCATGGGCCAGCCCTTGGGGATCACCCAGCGCCGCGTCTCGCGCGAGGTGATCAGCAGGATCTCAACCTCGCCCGGCCCGGACAGGCGATAGGGCAGGGCGGCGTATTGCAGGCCGGGCTCGATGCCATGGATGGCGTCGGATTCCAGCACCGCGTCCATGTCAGCCGACCAGCTTCGACACGAAGTAGAACGCCGCCGCGATGGCGCCGGCCATGGGCATGGTGATCACCCAGGCGATGACGATGTCCTTGGCCACGCCCCAGCGGACGGCCGAGGTCTGGCGCGCCGCGCCGACCCCGACGATGGCGCCGGTGATGGTGTGGGTGGTCGAGACCGGTATGCCCAGGTAGGTGGCCATGAACAGGGTGATGGCGCCGCCCGTCTCGGCGCAAAAGCCCTGCATGGGCGAAAGCCGGGTGATCTTTGAGCCCATGGTGTGAACAATGCGCCATCCGCCCGAAAGGGTGCCTAGAGCCATGGCGCCCTGGCAGGCGATGACCACCCAGAACGGCACGTGGAAGTCGCCTTTCAGCGCGCCGTGCGAATAAAGCAGCACGGCGATCACCCCCATGGTCTTCTGGGCGTCGTTGCCGCCGTGTCCCAGGGAATAGAGCGAGGCGGAGAAGAACTGGGCGATGCGGAACACCCGGTCGACCCCGCCCGGCGTGGCGCGCAGGAACAGCCACGAAACCACCAGCACCAGCAGCAGGGCCAAGAGGAAACCCAGCGCCGGCGACAGCACGATGGCGAAGGTGGTCTTCAGCACCCCGTCCAGCACCACGGCGTGCAGGCCCGCCTTGCTGAGGCCCGCCCCCAGCAGCCCGCCCACCAGGGCGTGCGAGCTCGACGAGGGGATGCCCCCCAGCCAGGTGATGATGTTCCAGCTGATCGCCCCCATCAGGGCGCCGAAGATCACATGGTCGTCGATGACCGACTTGGCGACGATGCCCGAGCCCACCGTGTTGGCCACGTGCAGGCCGAACACCAGGAAGGCGATGAAGTTGAAGAAGGCCGCCCAGAACACGGCATAGCGGGCCGGCAGCACCCGGGTCGAGACGATGGTGGCGATCGAATTGGCGGCGTCGTGCAGGCCGTTCAGGAAGTCGAACGCCAGGGCGACGGCGATCAGGCCGACCAGGACGGGCGCGGACGCCAGGAGATTGAGAACCTCGCTCACAGGTGCTCGATCAGAATGCCGCTGATGCGATTGGCCACATCCTCGAAGCGGTCCACCACCTTTTCCAGGTGGTCGTAGATCTCGGCGCCGACGATATAGCCCATGGCGTTGCCGCCGCGGTGGGCCAGGTACAGCGCCTTCAGGCCCTCGTCGTACATGGTGTCGGCGTGGTCCTCGATGCGGGTGATCTCCTCGGCGATTCCGTTCAGGCGCCCGGCGTTCTGCTGCATGGCCGGCAGCAGGCCGACGGCCTCCTGGGTCAGCTTGGCGGCCTGGACGATGACGTCGCCCATGGCCCGCATCTGCGGCTCGAAGGTCTCGACTTCGTACAGGTTGATCGCCTTGGCGGTCTTCTGCATCTGGTCGATGGAATCGTCCATCAGCCCGATCAGGTCCAGGATGTCGCCCCGGTCGAAGGGCGTGATGAAGGTGCGCCGCACCGCCAGCATCACCTCGCGGGCGAACTGGTCGGCCCGGTTCTCCTCGGCGAAGATGCGCGCGCAGGCGTCGGCGACGCCCGGCCCGCCGTCCAGCAGTTCGCGCAGGGCTCCAGCCCCGTGCACGATGGTCGCCGCATGGGCGTCGAAGAGGCCGAAGAACCGGTCCTCCCGCGGCATCAGGGCCTTGAACCATCGCAGCATCGCCGTTCCCCCTTCGGGCCGCCCAGGCCCGTCGCCTTTGACCGTATACGGATCGACTCGGGCCCTATCCAGCCCGCGCGGATGTTCGACGAAGTCGGGGTTCGCGGCGCGGCCGGCTGGGCCTTGAAGTCTATGCCCCGGCCAAGGGCTGGGCTAGCGTCGCGAAAACGACAACGCCAGGGAGCCCATCATGCGATCACCCGATTTCCTCACCGCCGTGGGTATCGGCGTGTCCGACCTCAAGCGGTCCGAGGACTTCTACGCCCGGGTGCTGGGCATGAAGCGCACCGGCGTCTTCAAGCTGGACTATATGGACGAGGTGATGCTGGCCCATGAGGGGCGCAGCGCGGTGGTGCTGATGCACTACACCGACGGCTCGGCCCGCAACTACCGCGACAACCCGGTCAAGCTGGTGTTCTACGTCACCGACCCCAAGGGCCTGATCGACAAGATCCGCGCCGAAGGCCTGGAGGTCACGCGCGAAGCCGCGCCCATCGATACTCTCGGCGGCGCCGTGGTCGGCCTCGCCAAGGACCCCGACGGCTACGTCATCGAGCTCATCCAGGCCCCGGTCCGCGCGACGGCCGAGACCTGAAGCGGAAGAGGCCGTAACCCCTCATCCTCCCACGCCTCCGGCGCGGGCCCCTCCTTCTCCCCATGGGAGAAGGTAGCGGGCTCTTGCCGGCGCGGGCTGGGAACACCTCTCCCATAGGGAGAGGGTGGGGCCCGCCGCGGAGCGGTG
>JAFEEA010000125.1 GCA_018241335.1 Pseudomonadota bacterium | reverse complement strand
GGCCTGCGCACGGCGCGCCAGCTGCTGTGCCACATCAACGACCTGGGTCTGCCGGCGGCCTGTGAGTTCCTGGACGTGACGACACCCCAGTACATCGCCGACCTGGTCACCTGGGGCGCCATCGGCGCGCGCACCACCGAGAGCCAGATCCACCGCGAGATGACGTCCGGCCTTTCCTGCCCGGTGGGCTTCAAGAACGGCACCGGCGGCGACGTGCAGATCGCCATCGACGCGGTCAAGGCGGCCAGCCAGCCACACCATTTCCTGGCCGTGGCCAAGGACGGGCGCGCGGCCATCGCCGCCACGACCGGCAACCCCGACGCCCACGTGGTGCTGCGCGGCGGGCGCGAACCCAACTACGACCTCGCCAGCCTGGCGACCGTGTCCGGCCAGATGGCCGCGGCCGGCCTGCCCCAGCGCCTGATGGTCGACATCTCGCACGCCAACAGCGGCAAGCAACCCGAGCGCCAGCCCGGCGTCGCCGACGAACTGGCCCGCCAGATCGAGGCCGGCGACCGGCGGGTGTTCGGCCTGATGGTGGAGAGCAACCTGCTGGCCGGCCGCCAGGACCTGGTTCCCGGGTCGCCGCTGGTCTACGGCCGCTCGATCACCGACGGCTGCATCGACTGGGAGACGTCGGTGTGGGTGCTGGAACGCCTGGCGCGGGCGGTGGAGGCGCGCCGCGCGGCCGCCCCCACGCAAGCCCTGGCCAACGCCTGAGGTCGCGCGGCGCTGCCCTTGGCGGCCAAATCGCGCTATGCTGGCGCTGCGGGGGATAAGGAAGAAGGAGCGGCGCCATGCGCACATCCCACATCGTCTCCATGCTCGGCGCGGCCGGCGCCCTGGTCCTGGCCACGGCGCCCACCGCCCTGCCCGAAGCCGCCAATCCGGAAGGCTCCAAGCCCCCGGCGGCCAGTTGCTTCTTCTCGCGCGACTGGCAGGGCTGGAAGGCGACGCCGGACGACAAGGCGATCTACATCCGCGTCGGGCGGACCAAGGTCTATCGCCTCGACCTGTCCAGCCCCTGCCCGAGTCTTCATGATCCAGGCTCCCACCTGATCACCAAGTTCCACGGCAGCGGCAGCGTCTGCACGGCCCTGGACATCGACCTGAAGGTGTCCGACGGACACATCGCCACCGCCTGCATCGTGCGCCAACTCAGCGAGCTGTCGCCGGCCGAGGCCGCGGCCCTGCCCAAGAACTTGCAACCCTAGGCGGGCTCGACGCGGCGCCCGGTCGGCCTCGAACGGGCCGACAGTCAAGGCCGGCGCCCGCCGGCCTTGGCTTGGGGTCGGCGGCGCAGAGGGCCTCAAAGGGTGAATTCTGCCCCGCCTAAGCGGTTTCATCCGGTTTGGACCCCCGTAGATCACCGTAGTTTACGGTGAACGGTTCATCTTCGTTTGGAACAATCTTGCGCTCCAGGTCGGCACACCATCAAAAGTGAACAAATAAAGAACATTCGGGCGCGCGTCCAGGCGCGGGCCAGGCCACTCCCCCCGACCGGGGATTGCCGAGAAGCGGGTCAGAAGTCGCCCGTCCCCACCGCCGGCTTGCCGGGGCCTTCGGCGTCCGAGGGATGCACCGGCGCGCCACCGGCCTTGAACACGCTCCCGCCCTTCATGACGAAGGCGACGTGTTCGAGCACGGTGATGTCCTTCAGCGGATCGCCGCTGACGGCCACGATGTCGGCGTAGCGGCCGGCCTGGACCGAGCCGATGTCGCGGGTGTCGCCGATCAGGTCCGCCGCATTGGCGGTGGCCGCCCAGATGGCGTCCATGGGCGTCATGCCGGCCTTGACCATCAGGGCGAACTCCCGGGCGTTGGTCCCGTGCGGAGCCAGGGACTGGTCGGTGCCGAAGGCGATCTTGACCCCCGCGCGATAGGCGTCGCCCAGGTTCTTCTGCACCATCGGCGCGACGGCGAGGGCCTTGGCGGCGGACGACGGGTTGAGCTGCTCGGGGTGGGCCTTGGCGATGTCGTAGACCGTCTGGGCCACCAGCAGGGTCGGCACCAGATAGGTCCCGTGCGCCTTGAAGAGGGCGTAGCTCTCGGCGTCGGCGTAGGAGCCGTGCTCGATGGAATCGACGCCCAGCGAAATGGCGTGGTTGATCGCCTCGCGCCCGTGCACGTGGGCCGCCACCTTGAGGCCAAGGGCGTGGGCGGCGTCCACCACCGCCTTGATCTCGTCGTCGGCCATGAGCTGCAGGCTGGGGTCGTCGCCGATCGACAGCACCCCGCCCGACGGCATGATCTTGATCAGGTCGACGCCCTGGCGGCGCAGGGTTCGCACGGCGCGGCGCGCGGCCTCGGGGCTGTCCACCACCACGTCGGCCCAGCCGGGATGGCTGAGGTCGGGGTCGAGGCCATTGTGCGGGTCGCCGTGGCCGCCGGTCGGGCCGAGGGGCGGGCCGGCCACGAACATGCGCGGCCCCTCGATCTCGCCCTTGGCGATGGCGTGCTTCATGGGGATCAGCACCGCCGCGTCGCCGCCCACATCGCGAATGGTGGTGAAGCCGGCCTCAAGGGTGCGCCGCGCATTGCCGACCGAAAGGTAGGCGGCGTCGAAGGAGGTCAGGGTCACGGCCTCGGCCACCGGATTGCCGCCGTCGAAGTTGCCGGTGATGTGGTCGTGGCAGTCGATCAGGCCGGGCAGGACCGTCTCGTGCGAGAGGTCGATCACCTCGGCGCCCGCCGGCGTCACGAACCCGGCCTGAACCGCCGTGATGCGCTCGTCGTGGATCAGGATCGAGACGTTGTCGCGCGTGGTCTTGGTGACCCCGTCGATGAGGTGTCCGGCGTGGACCACCACGTCCTTGGCCGCCGCCGGCCCGGCCAGCGCCGCCGCCATCGCCAGGGCCGCCGTCGCCGCGCCCCACTTCCATCCGCCCACGCCCATCGCCATCGCCTCCCTGATGCAGGGCGCCATTTCAGCGGGATTCGAGGCTGGGCGGAAACGGCCGGTCGCGACGCCCGGTCAGGCGCCAGCGGGGACCACGCCCGCCGCAGCGGCTGCAGCGGCGTAGGGCTTCAGCGCCAGCAGCAGGGCCGCGCCGCAGACCAGGGCGCCGACCACCGCGTAGAGGGCGGCGTCGTAGACGCCGCGGGCGTCGAACACCAGGTCCATCAGCACCGGCGTCAGGCCCTGCATGAACATCACCACGGCATACATCACGCCGCTGATCGCGCCATAGGCGCGCAGGCCGAAGTAGCGGGCGATGAAGAACGGCAGGGCGCCGAACTCCGTGCCGAGGCCGATCCCCATCAGGGCGCCCGCCAGGATCAGGTTCGGCGTGTCGTGGACACGCATCATCAGGAGCACGCCGACCGCGGCCAGCAGATAGAAGGGCGCCGCGATGCGGGGCGCGCGGGTGCGGTCCAGCAGCCAGCCGACGGCGATCTGCCAGGCGGCGCAGACCAGGGCGAAGGTGGAGATGACCGCGATGATCGGCCCTTCGCCGACATGCTTGTCGCCGAGGATCGGGGCGACATGGGTGAACACCGCCGTCACGCACCCGGCGCCCAGGGCGATGGCCGTGAGGGTGATCCAGAACGTCGAGGTCCGCGCCGCCTCGGCGAGGCTGAGGCCCTGTTCCGGGCCGGCCTGCGCCGGCCCCGCCCCCGCCTTGGGGGGATCCTTCAGGAAGGCCAGCAGCAGGGGAAAGCCGATCAGGGCGACCAGCAGGCCGATCCCCTGGTAGGCGCCGCGCCAGCCGAAGCGCGCCATCAGGAGGCCGGCCACGATCGGCATGACGGTGGAGCCCGCGCCGTTGCCGAGGCCGGCGGTGAGGCCCAGAGCCCGGCCGCGCGCGGCCTCGAACCAGCCGGCGACGACCTTGGTGAACATCATCGTCGAGGGAACCGCGCTGGCGACCGACATCACCGCGAACAGGGCGTAGAACTGCCAGAGCCTGCCGTCGGCGAGCGAGAGGGCGGCCACGCTGGCGGCGAAGGCCAGGTTGCCGGGCAGGATCAGCCGGCGCGCGCCCCAGCGGTCCGCCGCCCGCCCCAGGACCGGATAGGCCAGGGCCGTGACCACCGCCATCAGCGTCAGCACGCCCGAGACCTGGGCGCGGGGCCAGTGGAACTCGGTGGAGATGGGGACCAGGAAGATTCCGAAGACGGTCTGCACCGCCGGCGTCGCGCAGACGAAGTTCCCGGCCGTGGCGGCGATCAGCACGCCCAGCTGCGCCCGCGCCTTGTCGTCCGCCATGCTCACGCCTCCCCCGCACTGGAGAGGCATGGTCGATGAAATGGCGGGGCTTGTCGAAGCCTTGTTGCGGCGGCGGGCCGGCAGGCGAGCCGAAGTCGCGAAAGCGGGCGCCGGAACGGCGAAGGGGGCGATGCGCGGGATTGCGCCCGCTCACCGTCCCCTCACCCAAGCCCTCGCGGGCTTGCATCGCTGGATCCAGTCCCCGGCTTTGATGGCGCCGGGTCGCCCCGCCGCCGCACTCCGGTTTCCTGCCTCCGGTCCCTGATCCCAGCTTGCGCCGGGAGGCTGCGGGCTTTGGAGGCTTCCGGCGTCCTGATCTCCCGGTTTCCCTGGAGGTCCGAGCCGCCGGCTCCGTTGACGAGTTCAGATTGCTACCACCCCGGCGCCCCGGCAAGCGGCCGAATCGCCGGCCCTGTGCAGCGTTCGCCGAACATCGGTGCACAACCGGTGCACAAGCGGGGATTAACTATGATTTTGGGAATAGATTCAGAAGCTTGGGATTTTCCCCAGCTTCCTATCCGCGGGCCTTTTCGAGGGCCTCGCGGCGCTCTTCCAGGGCCAGCCATTCGTCCTCGGCGGCGGCCAGCTCGGCCTGGGCCTTGGCGAGGGCGGCGGACTGCCGCTCGAAGGCGGCCGGATCGCGCGCATAGAGGCCGGGGTCGGCCAGGGCGGCCTCGGCCGCGGCGATGCTCTTGGCCAGTTTCGGCATGAGGTCGTCAAGGGTCTTCAGGCGGTGCTGGTCCTTGAACGACAGCTTGGCCGGCTCGGCGGCGGGCCTGGGCGGCGGCGGCGCCTTCTTCGGGGCGGGGGCGACGGCGGCCCCGACGGCGGCGAAGAAGCCCGGGTTCTGGGTGAGGAAGTCGCCCCAGCCGCCCGGGGTTTCCACCACCCGCCCGTGGCCGTCGAGGGCGATGGTCGAGGTGGCCAGGCGGTCGATGAAGTCGCGATCGTGGCTGACCAGGATGAGAGTGCCCTCGTAGTCGGCCAGGATGTCCTCCAGGAGATCCAGCGTCTCCATGTCGAGATCGTTGGTCGGCTCGTCCAGGACCAGGACGTTGGAGGGCATGGCCAGGGCGCGGGCCAGCAGTAGGCGGTTGCGCTCGCCGCCCGAGAGGGACGACACCGGCTGGCGCATCTGGTCGTCGCGGAACAGGAACTCGCGGGCGTAGGCGGCCACGTGCTTGGGCCGGCCCTGGGCCATGATCTGGTCGCCGCCCATGGGCGCCAGGGCCTCCACCAGGGTCATGCCGGGCTTGAGGTCCGCGCGGGCCTGGTCGACATAGGCGATCTGGAGGTTGACCCCCAGCTTCACCGAACCGGCGTCGGGCGCCTCCTCGCCCAGCAGCACCTTGACGAGGGTGGTCTTGCCGGCCCCGTTCGGGCCCACCACGGCCACCCGCTCGCCAGCCATGATGCGCGTGGAAAACCCCTTCAGCAGAGTCCGATCGCCATAGGCCTTGAAGAGCTTGTCGGCCTCGACGACCCGCCGGCCGGAGGGCTCGGCGACCTTGACCGACATCGAGAGCTCGCCCCGCGTCAGGCGCAGCCGCTCGGCCTTTTCCTGGCGAAGCGCGATCAGCTTGCGCCGGCGGCCCTCGTTGCGCGCGCGCCGGGCGGTGACGCCGCGGGCCATCCAGTAGGCTTCCCGCTCGATGGCCTTGTCCAGGCGGCGGGCCTCCTCGGCCTCCTGGGCCTGGATCTTGGCGGCCCAGTCCTCGAACTTGCCGAAGCCGGCGTCCAGGCGGCGCACCTTGCGGTCTTCCAGCCAGAAGCACTGCTGGGTGACCCGCTCCAGGAAGGCGCGGTCGTGGCTGACGATCAGCACGGCCGAGCGGCAGGCGGCGATGCGCGCCTCCAGGGTGGCGATGGCCAGGATGTCGAGGTGGTTGGTGGGCTCGTCCAGCAAGAGGACGTCCGGCTGCTCGGCGAAGGCGCGGGCCAGGGCGGCGCGGCGGATCTCGCCGCCCGAGAGGCCGGCGGTCGCCTTGCCGGGGTCGAGGTCGAAGGCCATCAGCGCCGCGTCCGCCTCGTGGCGCGCCGCGCCGCCGGCGGAGGCGTAGTCGCCCAGGGTGGCGCCCTCGATCGGCGGCTCCTGCAGGACGAAGCCCAGGCGCAGGCCGGGGGTGACGAAGCGGTCGCCGTCGTCCGGCTGGACCAGGCCGGCCAGCATGCGCAGGATCGTCGACTTGCCGGCGCCGTTGCGCCCCACCAGCGCGGCGCGGGCGCGCGGCTCCAGCGCCAGGTCGACCCCGTCGAACATCTGCCTGGGCCCGTCGGCGAGGCGCACGCCGCGCAGGGCTAGGAGGGGAGCGGCCATGGAAGATCGGGGCGTCCGGTTGCGGTGAGCGGCGGATGTAGTCGTTTCGGGCCGCCGGGTGAAGCGCATCGTCCGCTTCTTGCCTGGCCCCGCTATGGAAAGCGGCCAAACGGGTTTAGGAGGGCGCCATGCCGGCAAAGCCCAACACCCGCCCCTTCTGGGAGGTCAAGCGCCTCGAACAGATGACGGTGCGCGAATGGGAGAGCCTGTGCGACGGCTGCGGCCTGTGCTGCCTGGTGCGCTTCGAGGACGAGGACACGGGCGAGGTGATCCCGACCCGTGTCGCCTGCCGCCTGTTCGACGACGGCGCCTGCCGCTGCCGGGACTACGAGAACCGCAAGCAATACGTGCCCGACTGCATCAAGCTGACGCCCTACAACATCGAGGCGCTGGAGTGGATGCCGCCGAGCTGCGCCTATCGCCGCCTGCACGAGGGCAAGCCCCTGCCCGTCTGGCACCCGCTGATCACCGGCGATCCGGAAAGCGTGCACAAGGCCGGCGTCAGCGTTCGCGGCCAGACGATCAACGAAAGCTGCCTGGCCGACCCCGACGACGCCCTGGATTTCGAGGCGCCGGACCTGATGCGCGACCGCAGCGAGGGGTAGAAGCCCTACCGCGACATCCACGGCTTGGATTTCGCCGACGACTTGGCCGCCGCGGATCGCTCGGCGCTCCGTCCGGTGACCGGCGACTTGGCCTTCCCCTGCTGGGCCGCCTTCTTCAGGCGCAGCGCCCGCTGCATCGGCGTCTCGTCGGCGTCGTTGGGGTCGGCCATGGATGTCCTCGCGCGGCGGAAACTCGCCACCAGGGTCTTAGCACAGCCACGCCCATGACCGTGACGCGGCCAGATCAGGCGACCGTCACCAGCTCCGCGTGGCCGAAGCCCTGGCGGTAGTCGAGCAGGGAGATGGCCTGGGGGACCACCTCGAACATCGCCATCTCGACGCCGGCGTCGGCGAGGTACTGGCTGATCTCCGGCGCGAACTTCTTCATGAACGCCTGGCCGGCGCGGGCGAGGTCGGCGGGGTCGGTCAGGCGGCGGGCGCGGCCGCCGAGGGAGAGGCCGCGGATCTCGTTCCAGGCGCCGTACGGCAGGTTGATGGTCAGGGAGATGCGGTCGTCGCGGCCGAGGTTGCGGGCCTTCTGGGACTGGCTGCCGCAGCCGAAGAAGATCGACATGCCGTCGCTGGCGTAGCTGACCGTGGTGGCCTGCGGCCAGCCGTCCTCGCGCAGGGTGGCGAGGGTGAGGTCGTGGCCGGCGGCGATGACCTCAAGGATGTTGCGTCGGATGGCGTCGTCCATGGCCGGATCCCTCCAGGATCGCCCGAGCCTAGACCTGGACGGCGGCGGGGCGTTGACCTCGATCAAGCATCGCCCGCCGATCTCTCGGCTGCGACGGAGACCCACGCGCCGTGCGTAACAGACCCGCGCCCGGCCGGACGAGGCCAGCGGGACCGGCGGCGGACGCAAGAGGGACGTTTCGATCCAGGAGAGTTCACGTTGAAACTGCTACTGCCCCTCGGCGCGGCCCTTGTCGGCCTCGCCCTCGCCGGCGCCGCGTCCGCCGACACCCGCTGGGAGCGCCACCATCCCCGCCAGGACCAGGTGCTGGACCGCACTCATCGCCAGGAGCGCCGGATCACCGAGGAACGGCGCGAAGGCGACCTGACCGCCGCCCAGGCCCACCGTCTGCGCGCGGCCGACCACAGGATCGCCGCCGAGGATCACGCTTATGCGCGCGCCAACGGCGGCTACATCACCCCGGCCGAACAGGGGCGGATGAACCGTCAGGAAAACCGCGTTTCGTCCCATATCCCGCAATAGCCGAGGCTCCGCCGGCGGCCCTGGCGCCGCCGGCGAGCCCACCGCGCCATCGCGGCGACGGTCATGCGGCCCGTCTCACTGGTGGGCGAACTCCGCGTCGATCACGAGCTGGATGGGGATCGAGAACAGCGGGTTGAGGCCGAAGTCCTGGGGATTGATCTTGCCCACCGCCTCGACGCCCAGGCGCGGCTTGCCCATGAAGCCCTTGCCGGCGCCGGTCAGCTCCACGTCCAGGGTCAGGGGGCGGGTCTTGCCCATCAGGGTGAACTGGCCCTCGACCTGGCCATGGCTGGCGTCGATCTGGCGGAAGGCGGTGGAGACGAAGGTCGCCTTGGGAAAGGCGGCCGACTTCAGATAGCCGTCGCCGGCCAGCTCGGCGGCGAAGCCGGGGACCGGCGTCGAGATCGACGCGGTCTCCACCTGGACGTTCAGGGTCGACTTGCCCGGCGCGGCCGGATCCCAGGTCAGGGTCCCGGCGACCTTGTCGAAGCGGAAGACGCTGAGGCCGTAACCGATGTGCGAGACCTTGGCGATCACCGCGGTGTGGGCGGCGTCGACGTCATAGGCTCCGGCCGTGGCCAGCTTGTAGTCGTGCTCGCCAGCGAAGACACCCGGCGGCAGTTGGGCGAAGGCCGGCGCGGCCGCCGAGAGGAAGAGGGCGAGCGCGGCCGCCGCGCCCTGGATCGTTTTCGACATCCTTGGTTCCTTGGTTTGGCGACGGGCCGAGACCGGCCCGAAGTCGATTGTCTTCAGGCCTTGGCGACCGGGGCGTTCATCGCCCAGCTGACGCCGAACGGGTCCTTCAGCGAGCCCCAGCGGTCGCCCCAGAACATGACCTGCACCGGCATGTCGACCGTGCAGCCGGCGTCCACGGCCCGCTTCCACCAGGCGTCGATGTCCTCGACCACCATCTGCAGGGTCAGGCCGCCCGGGGCGGACTGTTTCCAGCCCTGTTCCGGAAAGTTGTCGGCCAGCATCAGCGTGCCGCCGTTGATCTCCAGGGCGATATGCACGAACCGCTTGCCGTCCTCGGCGGGGATGCGGTTCGTCTCCTTGGCGCCGAAGGCCTTGACGTAGAAGTCGGCCGCCGCACCGGCGCCCTCGACGTTGATGTAGGGGATCACCCCGCCCATCACGCGATTGGATTGAACTTCGAAGCCCACGGGCTCCTCCCTGGCTGGATCGTGAAACGTCGCGTCTAGGACGCGCCTGCCGCCGGCGATCCGACAGCGGCCTTACGATTATTTCGTGGCGGCGAGCGGGCTTGACGGCGGCTACGATGTTTTATAATGACTGACCCGTCAGTTTTATTTCTGGTGGCCATGCCCAAGATTTCCGACGCCCAGCGCGAGACGCGACGCCAGCAGATCCTGGCGGCGGCGCTGCGCTGCTTTTCGAGGGACGGCTTCCACAACACCACCACCGCCGACATCGTGCGGGAGTCCGGGGTGAGCCAGGGGACGCTGTACCTCTATTTCACCACCAAGGAGGACATGGTCGTCGCCCTGGCGGACGACCGCCACCAGAGCGAGGCCTTCCTGAACGCCCTGGCCCAGAGCGAGCAGGACCCGGTTCGCGGGCTGCTGACGCTGATCGAGCTGCACGGCCGCGGGCTCACCGAGCCGCGCCGCCTCGACGCGCGCCGGGTGGGCGTCCAGGGCTGGGCGGAAAGCCTGCGCAGCCCCCGCATCCACGCCAGCGTGGTGGGCGGCATGGCGCTGGTGCGCGAAGCCATCGGGCAGTTGATCCAGCGCGGCCAGCGCACCGGCCAGATTCGCCCCGAGGTCGATCCCGACGGCGTCGCCAGGACCCTGATCGCCACCTTCCAGGGCCTGGTCCTGCAGGTCGCCTGGGGCGAGCCGGTGGACCTGCATGCCTGCGGGCGGACCATGCGCGACATGATCGGCGCCCTTCTGACCGACGCGGGCAAGCTCACCCTGGCCGCCTCCCCGGCCTTCGATCCGCCCGCCGAACCCTCTCTCGACTAGGAGCCTTCTCCATGGCCATGACCGACACCCTGGGCGCGCCCGCCGCCGACGTCCGCACGGGCCCGACCGGCCGCGGCGACGCCAAGATCCAGCGCCCGCGCCGCCAGTGGGGGGTGGCGCTGAAGGCCCTGCGCCGCCTGCTGCGCGACAAGGAGGACACCGGCCAGGTGTTCGACATCATGGCCGCGCTGAACGGCGACTCCACGCTGAAGGGCTATCGCCGGCTGCTGGAGACCCCGCGCGGCGGGCGCCTGGCGTACGAGCGCGTCGAACTGGCGCCCCGGCTGATGGACGACGCCTGGCTGGACAGCTTCGCCGAAGGCACCGTCGGCGCGGCCTATCGCCATTTCGTCCGCTCGGAGAACCTGTCGGCCGACGGCCTGGCCGAGATCAGCCGCGCCAAGCACGGCCCGGTCGAGGTCGCCCACCCGCACGCCTGGTTCGGCCGGCGCATCCGGGACTCCCACGACCTGTGGCACATCCTGTCGGGCTATCATCGCGACGGCCTGGGCGAGGCCTGCCTGGTGGCCTTCTCCTTCGCCCAGACGGGCAGCCTGGGCTGGGCCGTGATCGCCCTGGGCGCCGCGCTGCGTCCGCGCAAGGGCGCCAAGCACCCGTTCCGCGCCGCCATCTGGCAGGGCTACCAGCGGGGCAAGGCCGCCAAGTGGCTGTCCGGCGAGGACTACGAGACGCTGATGAGCGAACCGCTGGAGGCCGCGCGCCGCCGCCTGAACATCACCCCCGCGACGATCTACGACGCCATCCCGCCGGCGGAACGCGACGGCGCGATCGCCATGGGCTGACGAGCCGGGCCAGACAGGGGCGCGACGGGGCGGCCTAGGCGGCGCCCCGGCCCTGGCCGTGATCCTTCTGCAGCCGGTCGAGGTGGCCGCGGATATGGGCCGCCTCGGCGGGGGTGTTGGCGAGGGCGATGGCGCGGTCGAAGGCTTCGCGCGCCTGGGCGTCGCGGCCGAGCTGCAGGTTGAGGGCGCCCTTCAGGCCCCAGAAGTGGAAATAGCCGGCGAGCCGCTCGCCCAGGGGCTCGACCATCGCCAGGGCCGCCTCCGGGCCCGCGACCTTGGACACCGCCACGGCCCGGTTCAAGGTCACCACCGGCGAGGGCTGCTGGCGCTCAAGCGCGCCGTAGAGGGCGTCGATCTGGGACCAGTCGGTGTCTTCCGGCCGCGACGCGCGGGCGTGGGTGGCGGCGATGGCGGCCTGGATCTGGTAGGGGCCGGGCCGGCGATGGCGCATGGCCTTGTCGACCAGCGCCAGGCCCTCGGCGATCATGGCCCGGTTCCACAGGCTCCGATCCTGGTCGTCCATCAGCACGATGGCCCCGTCGGCGTCGAGGCGGGCGGCGGTGCGGGCGTGCTGAAGCAGCATCAGGGCCACCAGCCCCATCACCTCCGGCTCGGTCTGGAAGAGGCGCAGCAGCAGGCGGCCCAGGCGGATCGCCTCTTCGCAGAGGGGCGTGCGGACGTGCGCCTCGCCGCCGCTGGCCGAATAGCCCTCGTTGAAGATCAGGTAGACCATGGCCGCCACGGCCTCGAGCCGCTCGCCCCGCTCGGCGGCCGAGGGCGCGCCGAAGGCCACGTCGGCCTTGGCGATGCGACCCTTGGCGCGGGTGATGCGCTGCTCCATCGCCGC
>JAFEEA010000124.1 GCA_018241335.1 Pseudomonadota bacterium | reverse complement strand
GAACTTCTTGCGCTGGAGGAGCCGCTGGTGCTGGCCGGCGACTACAATGTGATCCCCGAGCCGGACGACGCCGACAATCCAGCCTCCTGGGCCGGCGACGCCCTCTTCCAGCCGCAGTCGCGCGAGGCGTTCCGGTCTCTGAAGTGGCTGGGCCTGACCGACGCCTACATGGAGGCCGATGGCGCGCCAGGCGGCTACACCTTCTGGGACTACCAGGCGGGCGCCTGGCAGCGGAACCACGGCATCCGCATCGACCATCTGCTGATGTCGCCCCAGGCCGCCGACCGGCTGAAAAGCGTCTTCATCCACCGCGACGTGCGCGACTGGGAGAAACCGTCGGACCATGTGCCGGTGGTGGCCGAACTGGATCTGGCTCAAGCCGCCTGACGAGGCGAACGACTAAGGCTAGCATCCGCCCATGATCGAGATGCTGCGGCTCCTTCTGTTGCTGGTCCTGGCCGGTTCGGCCCTGACGGCCCTGGCCGCCCTCTTCGCATGGTACGCCGAGGAGCACAGGCGATTGGGCCGGGCCTTCCGCAAGGTGCTGGGCGGCGCGCCGGACACCGAGCTGATCGCCCATGGGCGGGGACGCGGCGCGGCCTTCAACCTGGCCGGCAACGTCATCGCCGTGGCCTGGGACAACGGGGCCTGGTGCCTCGTCTACCGGCTGGACGAGCTGGTGGGGGCCGAGCTTTCCATTGACGGTCAGGTGGCCGCCCGCGCGTTCCGCGGCGAGGCGCGCCGGCCTCTGGACCATCGTCCCCGGGACGCCGGATCGGTGGGGCTGAGGCTTGTCTTCGACGATCCCCAACATCCCGACTTCGACCTGCCCCTGTGGCCGCCGCCCCACCCCGGCCGCCGCGCGCCCGAGCACGCCGGCGAAGTCATCCAGGAAGCCAACCGCTGGATCGCCCGCGTCGAGGCCGTTCTGCGCCGCGCCGCCGCCCGGCCGGCCGCCGTGGCGGCGCCGCCGGGTCCGGAGCCGGAAGTTCGAACCGCCGCGCCGCCGCCGCAACCCGTGGCCAGCGCGCCTCCCGCCCGGGAGGAGGTCCCGCCCTGGGAGGACGATCCCGACGAGCTCGAGGACGAGGACGAGGACGGTGAAGACGACTTCGACGGCGATCAGGGACGGTTGCTTTAGGGCCAGTTCCTTCCCCGCTCATCCCGGCTTTCGCCCGGATGAGCGGGTGTTGGGGGTATGGCCGTGAAGGTTGGACCCAACCGCGATTGACAATCCGGCCGAAGCGCAGCCATTCTGGTTTACGCCGTAAGGAACCGAATGATGTCGACCCTGATCGTCGCGGCCCTCGCCTTCGTCCTGCTGCACCTGCTGGTCTCGGGCACCCGCCTGAGGGACGCCCTGACCGGGGCCATCGGGACCAACGCCTACATGGGCCTGTTCTCCCTGGCCTCGCTGGGCCTGATCGTCTTCCTGGTGATGGCCTATCCGCTGGCCAAGGCCGACCCGATCGACCACGCCTACTGGACCTCGACCCCGGTCACCAAGATGGTCCAGCTGGGCCTGATGCTGCTGTCGTTCCTGCTGGTGGTTCCCGGGCTGACCACGCCCAACCCCACCAGCGTGCGCCAGGAGGCGACCCTGGAGCGGCCGGACGTGGTCAAGGGCATGCTGCGCATCAGCCGCCATCCCTTCCTGTGGGGCGTGGCCCTGTGGGCGGCCGGGCACCTGCTGGTCAACGGCGACCGGGCCGCCATCGTGCTCTTCGGCTCGCTGCTGGTGCTGGCGGTGAGCGGGACCTTCAGCATCGACGCCAAGCGCAAGCGCGCGCTGGGGGCGACCTGGGACGGCTTCGCGGCCCAGACCTCCAACATTCCCTTCGGGGCCATCGCCTCGGGGCGGCAGTCGCTGAAGCTGGGCGAGATCGGCTGGTGGCGCATCGCCCTGGCCGTCGCGCTGTGGCTGGGGACGCTTTACCTGCACCCGATCGCGTTCGGGATCAGTCCCCTGCCCTAGCTCAGGCCTCCCCGTCCGCCAGGGCGAAGTCGACCCCCGCGCGGGCGTGGATCTCGGTGGTGTCGAACACTGGCAGGCCGACGTCCCCAGGCGTCAGCAGGAGCCCGATCTCGGTGCAGCCAAAAATCACTCCGTCGGCGCCGGCCGCCGCCGCGCGCTCGGTCATGGCCACCACGGCGGCGCGCGAGGCCGCCTCGAAGCGGCCCTGGATCAGTTCGTCGTAGATGATCGCGTGCAGCCGTTCGCGGTCGTTGGCGTGCGGGATCGAGGCCTCGATCCCCAGTTCGGCGAGCCGCCCGCGATAGAAGTCGCCCTCCATGGTGAAGCGCGTCGCCAGCAGCAGCGGCCGCGCCACGCCAGCCGCCTTCAGGGCTTCGGCGGTGGCGTCGGCGATGTGGATCAGGGGCACACCGACCGCCGCCGCGATCCGCGGCGCGAGCTTGTGCATGGTGTTGGCGCCGATCATCAGCGCCTCGGCGCCCGCCCCTTCCAGGTCGCGGGCGGCCTTGGCTAAAAGATCGCCCAGGGCCTCCCAGTCGCCCGCCGCCTGGGCCTGGGCGATGGGTGCGAAATCGTCGGACCAGATCAGCAGGCGCGCCGAGTGCTGGCCGCCCAGGCGGTCGCGGACCATGCGGTTGAGGTGCTGGTAGTAGAGCGTCGTGCTCTCCCAGCTCATGCCGCCGAGCAGGCCCAGGACGCGCATCAGGCCGGCACGACGCTGTCGATCAGGCGGAACACTGCGCCGATGTCGTGGGCGATGGATTCCACCCGGCTGCGGTCGACAAGGGTGGAGAACATGCCCCCGATCTCGAACCGGTCGGGCGCCTCGATGGCGATCATCAGGTCGCCGTCGGTGAAGGCGCAGCGGATGTGATTGCCCGAAAAGGACGCCTCCAGGTCGACGAGTTGCTGCATGAAGCCGGGGGTGAGGATGGCGCGGGCCTCGACCTGGTCGGAGCCGAACACCTCGAAGATCTTCTCGAAATGCGGGTCTTCCAGCCCGACCTTGGAGAGATGGGGCGGGCACTCGAAGCGGTTCAGCCAGCCCGAATCGCGCAGCACCACCGTCGTCCCCAGGAACCGGCGCGGAAAGGCGATGCGGAAGAGCTGGCCGCTGAAGACGGTGTGGCGCTCCTTGCCCGTGCCACGGGTCAGGCGCGCCTCGCAAAGCTCGAACCCGCAACTGGTCCGCACACCCTCGAAGTGATCCTCGAAGGCGCTGTCCTCCGGCTTTTCGATCAGCCGCAGCTCGTGGAAGGCGTCGAAGCGGGCGATTTCACCGCTTTGCGCATAGCGCAGGCCAAGAGGACCGCAGAAGGCGCGGATCACGTCCAGCTTCACCTTGGTGCGGACATCGCCCAGGGGCAGGTAAGCCAGCACCGAGGCCACGGCCATGGTCGCCACCACCAGGCGCGGGTCGGGGATACGGGTGGCGCCATGGCTGTAGGCCAGGGTGAAGCCGGACTCGATGACCACCACCAGGGCGCCGATGGCCAGGATGGCGAAGAACTTCTTCATCGCGTCCTGGCGCTCGGCCTCGCGGAGCACCAGCTCGGGCTTGATCGAGGCTTCATAGAGCCGATCGAAGGCGTCGCCGGTGAGAGGATTTGCGCCAGAGGCGAGGGCGTCGGTCATGGCCGGAGCCTAGAGCCGCGACGCAAGCGCGTGAAGCCGGTTGCTCCCTTGTCCCGGCGTCACTATGAGGCGCGCTCCAACAAAGGATTCTCCCCATGCGCCTGGACGCTCTCTCCATCGGCTCGAACCCGCCCGTCGAGGTGAACGTGGTCATCGAGGTGCCGATCGGCGGCGAGCCGATCAAGTACGAGATGGACAAGGCCTCCGGGGCCCTAGTCGTCGACCGGTTCCTCTATACGGCCATGCGCTATCCGGGGAACTACGGCTTCATCCCGCACACCCTGTCGGGCGACGGCGATCCCTGCGACGTGATCGTGGCCAATACGCGTGGCATCGCGCCCGGCGCGGTGATGAGCTGCCGCATCGTCGGCGTGCTGGTGATGGAGGACGAGGCCGGCGGCGACGAGAAGCTGATCGCCGTGCCGGGCCACAAGCTGACCCAGCGCTACGACCACGTGGAGAACTATACCGACCTGCCGGAGATCACCCGCAAGCAGATCGAGCACTTCTTCAGCCACTACAAGGACCTGGAGCCCGGCAAGTGGGTCAAGATCGTCCGCTGGGGCGACGCCGCCGAGGCGCGCCAGATGGTGGTGGACGGCATCGCCCGGGCGAAGGCGGCCAAGGCGGATTGATCCGGCGACCGGCGGCGCCCTGCTGACACCATGTTGACGACCACGGCGGCTAGAACGCTCCCGCAAAGGAGACGCCGCCATGATCACCCTTTTCCATAGTCCGAGATCCCGCTCCAGCCGCTTCATCTTCCTGCTGGAAGAAGTCGGCGCGCCCTACGAGATCCACTATGTCGGCATCCGCCGCGGCGACGGATCGGGCGCGAGGGACGCGGCCAATCCGCATCCGCACGGCAAGGTGCCGCTGATCCTCGACGACGGCCAGATGGTGTTCGAGTCGGCCGCCATCGCCCTCTACCTCACCGACAAGTTTCCCAAGAACGGCATCGGTCCCGCCATCGGCGACGCCACGCGCGGCGCCTACCTGACGTGGCTGGCCTACTACGCCGGGGTGATGGAGCCGGCCTGGATGATGAAGTTCGCCCAGGTCGACCTGCCCGGCGGCGCGCCCGGCTGGCCGCCGGCCGAGGAAGCCATGGCCCATGTGACCAGGACGCTGGAGGCTGGCCCCTATCTGCTGGGCGACCGCTTCTCGGCCGCCGACATCCTGTTCGGGACCACCTTCGCCCTCTTCATGGGCGGGCCAATGATGCCCGAGACGCCGCTGCTGAGAGCCTATGTGGACCGCATCACCGGCCGCCCGGCCTATGCGCGGGCGGCGGCCAGGGACGAAGGCTAGACCGCCTTCTCGACCGCTTCGACGATCGAAGCGTCCAGCGGGTCGGTGCGGGGGCCGAAGGCGGCGAGGGCCTGGCCCTGCGGGCCGATCAGGATCTTGTGGAAGTTCCACACCGGCACAGCCGGCTCGCCCAGTTGCTGCTCGGCCCAGGCGTAGAAGGGATGGCGGGCGGCGTCCTTGACGTCGACCTTGGCGGTCATCGGGAAGTCGACGTGGAAGCGCACGTCGCAGAATTCCTTGATCTCGGCCTCGGTCCCCGGCTCCTGACCGGCGAACTGGTTGCAGGGCACGCCCAGGACCACCAGGCCCTTGTCCTTGTAGTCGGTGTAGAGCTTTTCCAGTCCGTCGTACTGGGGGGTCAGGCCGCACTTGGAGGCGGTGTTCACCACCAGCACGGCCTTGCCCTTGAAGGTGGAGAGCGGCAGGGGCGTCCCGTCGATGCTGGTGAAGTCGAAGTCGTAGGCGTCGGACATGGGTCGCTCCCGCTGCGTTTGTCGCTAGTTGCGAATGACTATCGACCCACCGCCTGTTCCACCGCAAGGGCCAGATCGAGGGCGCGGGCGCCGTCGAGGCCGTTGGCGAGGGGAGAGGCCGCCTCGCCCCGCACGGCGGCGATGAAGGCGGCCAGGCTGGCCCCCAGGGGATCGGCGCCCTCGAACACCGGGGCCAGGGCGTGCCCGGTGGTGTTGGTGAAGGCGCGGGCCAGGAAATCCACGGTGATCTCCCCCGAGGGATAGGTCACGCGCATGGTCCTTTCGCGCGCGTCGGCGATCCGCGAGGTGCGGAAGACGGCAGTGAAGCCGTCGTCAAAGGTGACCTCGGCCTCGGCCTCGTCCAGCAGGGCGTTGGTGACGGCGGCGCCCTCGGCCTCCACGGCCAGGGGCTGGGCCTCGGTGATCGCCAGGGCGAGGTCCAGGTCGTGGATCATCAGGTCGAGGACCACCGAGACGTCGAGGTTGCGCGGCGAGGCGAGCCCCGCGCGGGTCGCCTCCAGGCGGATGGGCCGCTCGCGGAGGGCGAAGAGGCCCATGTCGCGGAAGCTCGCCCGCTCCAGGAACCCGCAGGCGACCACCCTGCCCTGCCCGGCGGCCAGCCCCAGGATGGCGTCGGCGTCGGCGAGATCGGTGGCCAGGGGCTTTTCCACATAGACGTGACGCCCGGCGCCGAGGGCCGCCAGGACGCCCTTGGCGTGGGCGCTGGCGGGCGAGGCGATGGAGACCACGTCGACCTCGGCCAGGAGGTCGTCCAGGTTGGCGAACGCGCGGCCGCCGTGACGCGCGGCCAGAGCCCCGGCCCGTTCAGGATGCGGATCGAAGACGCCGGCCAGGGCGACGCCTGACATGGCGCCAAAGTGGGCGGCGTGGTGGCCGCCGAAGACGCCCGCCCCGACCACCCCCGCGCGCAGCGGCCCGCTCATCTCGCTTCCTCGGTCATCCTGGCCGCCTAGCACGCCGCGGCGGCGCTTGCCCACTGGAGGCGCGCGCGATCCGGGGCTAGACGGGTGGTCGAACGGAGGCCGCCGCGTCCTCCGAGGGAGATAGAGACGCCATGACCACCTCGCGCGAGATCCACCTGAAGAGCCGCCCGGTCGGCACGCCCACGGCGGCGAACTTCGAAACCGTGACGGTCACCCTGCCCGCCCCGGGCGCCGGCGAGGTGCAGGTGCGCAACACCTGGATGACGGTCGACCCCTACATGCGCGGGCGCATGAACGACGTGAAGAGCTACACCCCGCCTTTCGCCCTGGGCGAGGCGATGCAGGGCGGCGCGGTGGGCGAGGTGATCGCCTCCAACGACCCGTCGCTGAAGGTCGGCGACCTTGTGCAGAGCTTCTTCGGCTGGCGCGAGGCGTTCAACGCCCCGGCGGCGGCGGTGCAGAAGCTGGAGACCCATGGCCTGCCCGTGCAGGCGTTCCTGGGCGCCGTCGGCATGCCGGGGCTGACCGCCTATGCCGGCCTGCTACGGGTCGCGGCGCTGAAGGACGGCGACGTGGTGTTCGTGTCGGGCGCGGCCGGCGCTGTCGGCCAGATGGTCTGCCAGATCGCCAAGATCAAAGGCCACACCGTGATCGGCTCGGCCGGCGGGGCCGACAAGGCGGCCTACCTGAAGAGCCTGGGGGTCGATCACGTCATCGACTACAAGGCCGAGCCGGTGGGCCCGGCCCTGATGCGCGCCGCGCCCGACGGCATCGACGTCTATTTCGACAATGTCGGCGGCGAGCACCTGGAGGCGGCGCTGATGGCGGCCCGGCCGTTCGGGCGCTTCGCCCTGTGCGGCATGATCAGCCAGTACAACGCCACCGACATGGGCGAAGGCGTGCGCGGCCTGATCCAGGCGGTCGGCAAACAGTTGAAGCTGGAGGGATTCATCGTCTCCACCCACGCCGACATGCAGGGCGCCTTCGTCAAGGACATGGCCGAGTGGGTCGCGGCCGGGAAGATCCAGTGGCGCGAGACGGTGGAGAACGGCATCGAGAACGCGCCGGCCGCCTTCCTGAAGCTGTTCACCGGCGAGAACCTGGGCAAGATGCTGGTCAAGCTGGCCTAGGACGCGATCGGCTCGAATCCGATGCCGCACGGCATCGGATTTGGCCGCCCGTTACGGCGTTGACATCCCAGGTCACGCAAGGTCCAGTCCGCGCCTCTCAACCGCTGGGAAGGCGACCTATGGACTGGACGTCCGGCTATCGCGCCGACATCGACTACACCTACGGCTACTACCGTGAGCTGGCGCCGGGCCTGATCGACTTCGGCCTGCTGATGGCCGGCTACGAGCCGCCGCAGCGGTCGTCGATGAACTATCTGGAGCTGGGCTACGGCCAGGGCGTCAGCGCCAACATCCAGGCGGCGGCCTGCGTCGGCGAATTCTGGGGCGCGGACTTCAACCCGGTGCACGCCAACCACGCCGGCCAGCTCGCGCGCATCTCCGGCGCGCCGACGCACTTCTCGGACGAGAGCTTCGCCGAGATGCTGGCGCGCGACGACCTGCCCCAGATGGACTACATCGTCCTGCACGGCATCTGGAGCTGGGTGTCGGACGAGAACCGCCAGGTCATCGTCGACACCATCCGCAAGCGCCTGAAGGTCGGGGGCGCGGTCTATTTCAGCTACAACACCTTCCCCGGGTGGACGACGGCCATGCCGCTGCGCCACATCATGTCGGTCCACGCCCAGTCTGTGGGGTCGGACGCCCAGGGCATGGTCAGCCGCATCAACGACGCCATCGCCTTCGGCAACAAGCTGGCCGAGGTCAACGCGCGCTATTTCCAGCACAACCCGCTGGCCAAGGGCCGCCTGGACGCCATCGCCGGCCAGGACCGCAACTACCTGGCGCACGAATATTTCAACGAGATCTGGACCCCGATGTACTTCTCGGAGGTCAACGACTGGCTGTCGCAGGCCAAGCTGAGCTACGCCACGGCCGCCAACCCCATCGACCAGATGGACGCCTTCAACCTGACGCCCCAGCAGCGCGAGATGATGAACAGCCTGCCCGCCGGCGTGCTGCGCGAGACCGTCCGAGACTACATGCTGAACACCCAGTTCCGCCGCGACCTCTTCACCCGCGGCGCGCGCAGGCTGTCGGCGCTGGAGCGTGTGGAGCTGCTGAACGAAAAGCGGGTGGTGCTGAGCGCGCCCACGGCGAAGTTCAACTACGAAGTCGACTCCCAGCTCGGCAAGATGGGCCTGCGCAAGGAGGTCTATGAGCCGATCATCGAGGCTCTGAACGCCGACAAGGGCGCGCCCAAGCGCATCGGCGACCTGGCCGACAAGCCCAAGCTGGCGGAACTCGGCGCCGGCTCGCTGATCGAGGCGCTGGCGGTGCTGACCGGCGCCGGCTACCTGCACCCGGCCCAGAGCGACGCCGAGATCGCCGCGGTCGCGCCGCGGTGCAAGAAGCTGAACGAGCACTTCATCGAGCGGGCCCGCATCGGCGGCGACATCACCGTCCTGGCCTCGCCGGTGATCGGCGCCGGGGTCACGGTGGGCCGGTTCGAGCAGATGTTCCTGGGCGCCCGCGCGCGCGGCCTCAAGACCCCCGCCGACTGGGCCAAGGACGCCTGGGACATCCTCTCCAAGCAGAACCAGCTGATCATCAAGAACGGCGAGGTGCTAAGGACGCCGGAAGGCAACCTGGAGGAGCTGACCGCCCAGGCCAAGACCCTGGCCGATGAGCGGCTGACCCTGCTGCAGAGGCTGCAGGTCGCCAGCTAGACGCGCCGGAACGGCGGCCGGGCCATGGCCGAGAATTGATCGCCGCGCGCGTTGGCCCCGCGCGCGGCACGGTCTAAAAGCCCGCGTCCGCTGTTGAGGAGCCCGTTCTGGTGGCCCGTCTGTTCAACGCCTATGTGATCGTCGACTGGAGCGCGGCGGCCAAGCCGACCACGGGCGCGGATTCCGTCTGGATCGGCGTCCTGAAGCGCGACGTGCGTTTCCGCTTCACCTACGAGGCGCACAATCCGGCGACCCGGGCCGAGGCGGAGAAGCTGCTGGCCGGCATCCTGGACGACCGCGCCAAGCGCCACGAGCGCACCCTGCTGGGCGTCGACTTCCCGCTGGGCTTCCCGCGCGGCTTCTCGGCGGCGCTGAACCTGCCGGCGGGCGAGCCGTGGCTGGCGGTGTGGAACCAGTTGGACCGCATGGTCAAGGACAAGGCCGACAACACCAACAACCGCTTCGGCGTCGGCTCGGAGATCAACCGGCGCCTGACCGGCGGGCCGTTCCCGTTCTGGGGCTGCCCGCCGCGCGACACCCTGACCACCCTGCAGCCCAAGCGCACGCGCGAGCATGGCCCGGGCGACCTGCCCGAGTTCCGCCATACCGACGTCGCCGCCAAGGGCGCGGCCTCGATCTGGAAGCTGTACTACAACGGCTCGGTGGGCGGTCAGGCGATCCTGGGCATCCCCATGGTCCGGCGGCTTAAGCTCGCGCGCGGCGAGGCCATGAAGGTCTGGCCGTTCGAGACCGGCTACAAGGCCCTGGCCGATGGCGACCTGGCCGGCGTCGACGTGGTGGCGGCCGAGGTCTATCCCTCGCTGATCAAGGGCGCGGCCCTGCCCGGCGAGATCAAGGACGCCACCCAGGTGCGCCTGACGGCCGAGCACTTCGCCAAGCTGGACGAGGCCGGCAAGCTGGGCGCCGTCTTCGCCCCCGACAAGGCCGCCCCGGCCGACACCGTGGTCGACGCGCAACAGGAAGAAGGCTGGATCCTGGGGGCGTGATCGGCGCGGGTGTTGGACGCGACGCAGCCTTCACGGCGTCAGGCCAGGGCGTCCGCCAGCCGCCGCACCCGAAAGCTCGACGTCGCCCGGGCGAGGACTCGACCGTCCTCGTCGACCAGACGCGCCTCCGCGAACCCGATCGTCTTACCGATCTGAGTCACTAGACCCTCGCCGAACAGCTTGCCCGGGCGGGCTGGCGCGAGAAAGGTCACGTGGAGGTCGATCGTGCTCGGCAACCGCTCGGCGTTCGTGTGGATGAGCACCGCAGGCCCCATCGTGTCGTCCAGCATGGCGCTCAGAAAACCGCCCTGGATGGTTCCCGAGGCATTGCAGAACTCCGGCTTGCCCTCGAAGGCGATCCTTACCCACCCTCGGGGCGGATCCGCCTCGAGGATATCCAATCCCAGCAATTTTGCGCAGTTGGGGGTGTCGAACTGGTCCAGGACGGTCGGGATCATGGGGGGCCTCCAACGCCCCCACCATGCACGCTGCCCCGACCGTGGGCTGTCAGCAGTCCGAGACCACGAGCGCCCTACCCCTCGCCTCGCCGCGCCAGGATCCAGAACCGGCCGAGCAGCAGGCCGGCGGCCACGAAGCTGGCGGCGATCACGGCCCAGACGATCCCCTGCAGGCCCAGATGCAGCGGGATCGCAAGGACGTAGGCCAGGGGCAGCATGACCAGAAAGTAGCTCATCATGTGGGTGATGGTGGGGACCAGCACGTCGCCGCGCGCGCGCAGGGACTGGGCCACGACCACCTGCAGCGCATCCGGCAGCAGGAAGACGCAGGTCAGAAGCAGGGCGGCGGTGGCCAGGCCGATGGTGGTGGCGTCGGTGGTGTAGACCATGGCGATGGGGCGGGCGAAGGCCCAGACGATCACGGTGGCCACCAGGGCGAATACGGAGGTGACTCCGTAGCCGACCAGGGCGGCGCGATCGATGCCCTTCTCGTCCGAGGCCCCGTGGGCGCGCGCCACCAGCACCGCGGTGGCCGTGGCCAGGCCCAGCGGGATCATGAACACGATCGCGGCGACGTTCAGCACCACCGCCCAGGCAGCCACGGCCAGGCCGCCGATCCAGCCGGCGATCACGTTCATGCCGGAAAAGGCCATCACCTCGAAGAAGCTGGAGGCGCCGGCGCCATAGCCCACCCGCCGCTGCTCGATCTCGCGCGGGCGGTTGCGGGCGGGCTTGTCGAATACCCCCAGTTCGCGGGCGTCCTTCATGCGCCAGATGTAGGTCAGGCTGGCGGCGGCGATCGACCCGCGCGCCAGCAGTGTGGCGACGCCGCCGCCCACCGCGCCGAGCGCCGGCAGGCCGAAGGTCCCCGGCACCAGCAGCAGGTCCACCACCAGGTTCACGGCGTTGGCGAGGCCCATGATCACCAGGGGAACCACCGGCCGGCCGATCCCTTCCAGCCAGGAGCTGGCGGCCACCGACAGCATGAACACCGGCATCGACAGGGCGAAGACGATCAGCGGCGGCGTGGCGCCGTCCGCCAAGTCGCGCGGCAGGCCGATGACGTGCAGCAGCGGCGGCCCGCCAAGCACCAGCACCGCCGTGGAGGCCGCGCCGATCCACAGGCCATAGACCAGGCCCCGGCGCAGGGCCGCTCCCGCCTCGTGCGGCTTGCCTTCGCCGAGGGCGCGGGAGGCCATTACCTGGACGCCCGACAGCAGGCCGAGCGCGCTGGCGACGACCACGCTGGTCAAGGCCCAGCCCATGGCGTGGTAGCCGAGCTGCACCGCCGAATAGCGGCCCACCACAACGGCGTCGGTGAAGCCCATCATCATGATGCCCAGGCGCGCGGGCACGAGGGGCCCGGCGAGCTTGAGCAGCTCGATCAGGTCCCTGCGGGCAGGAT
>JAFEEA010000123.1 GCA_018241335.1 Pseudomonadota bacterium | reverse complement strand
CCCTTCTCCCCTTGCGGGAGAAGGTGGCCTCCGCAGGAGGTCGGATGAGGGGTCGTCGGGACCTGTCGGGCTAAACCCTCGCCGCGTCATGACGGTCGCCGGCGCGACCCCTCATCCGTCGGCTGCGCCGACACCTTCTCCCGCAAGGGGAGAAGGATGACGCACCGGACTTTCTCGGCGGCGTGCGGGTGTCCTGGCGCGCGCCGAAGCAACGATCCGCCAGGCGCGACGATTCACCCTTCGTCAACCGTCTCGCGCGCTTCGTCGGCATCGGCTAAGAGGCCTCTCACGGGGCGGGCCACGGCTCGAGGATTGGACTAGATGGCGAATGCTCAAGGCGGCGGCCCCCGCCGTCGGCGCACCCCGTTGCAGGCCCTGGTCTACTGGAGCGTGGTCCTCGGCGTCTGGGGCCTGATCTTCGTCGCCGGCTTCCTGGCGGTGTTCGCCACCGACCTGCCCGACACCTCGAAGCTGTACGACGTCCAGCGCCAGCCCTCGATCACCTATCTGGACCGTTCGGGCGCGGTGGTGGCCGTGCGCGGCAGCCAGTACGCCCCGCCCGCCGACATCGACAAGCTGCCGCCCTACGTGCCGGCCGCCTTCGTGGCCATCGAGGACCGCCAGTTCTACCACCACTTCGGCTTCAACCCGTGGGGCATGGTCCGCTCGGAGATCTACAACCTCAGCCACCCGGGCGGCCCGCTGCGCGGCGGCTCGACCATCACCCAGCAGCTGGCCCGCAATCTGTTCCTGACGCCGACCCAGTCCTATCGGCGCAAGGCGCAGGAACTGATCCTGTCGGTCTGGCTGGAGATGCACTTCTCCAAGAAGCAGATCCTGGCGCTCTATCTCAACCGGGTGAACTTCGGCGGCGGCGCCTACGGCATCGAAGCCGCCGCCCAGCGCTACTTCAACAAGCCGGCCAAGGACCTGACCCTGGGCGAGGCGGCCCTGCTGGCGGCCACCATGAAGGGGCCCAGCCGCTACAACCCCGCCGCCAATTCCGAGCGCGCCGCCAAGCGCGCCACGGTGGTCCTGCACGAGATGGTCCGCATGGGCGCGATCACCCCGGCCGAGCGCGACGCCGCCTTCGCCACGCCGGTGCACGTCTCGGCCACCCTCGCCAACCAGCGGGCCCAGTATTTCGTCGACTGGCTGGACGCCCAGGTGCGCAGCCAGGTGGGCGAACCGACCGAGGACCTGGTGGTGGAGACGACCCTCGACCTGCCGATCCAGGCCGACGCCGAGCAGGCCATCCGCGCCGGGATCGCCGGCCATGCCGACCAGGGAGTGCAGCAGGGGGCGCTGGTCGCCCTCGATGGCGAGGGTCGCATCCGCGCCTATGTCGGCGGCGCCATCTACGCCGAGAGCCAGTTCGACCGCGCCACCCAGGCCCGCCGCCAGGCCGGCTCCGCCTTCAAGCCCTTCGTCTACCTGACCGCCATGGAGGCGGGCCACACCCCCAGCGACCCCGTGGTCGACGAGCCGATCAAGATCGGCAATTGGGAGCCGCGCAACTACACCAACAAGTACCTCGGTCCGATCACCCTGCAGACGGCCCTGGCCCAGTCGATCAACACCGTGGCGGCGCGCCTGGCCAACGAGGTCGGCACCACCAAGGTGGCCGACACCGCCCATCGCCTTGGCATCACCTCCAAGATCCAGACCGACCCTTCCATGGCCCTGGGGGCGGTGGAGGTCAGCCCGCTGGAGATGGCCCAGGCCTACGACGCCTTCGCCAACGGCGGCTTCCTGGCCCATGGCTATGGCATCGAGCGCATCCGCACGGCGGCGGGCCGGGTGCTCTACAACCACGGCGCCGAGCCGGCCCAGCGCCAGGCGGTGATCGGTTCGCCCGCGCTGCAGTACATGAACCAGATGCTGCGCCAGGTGCTGGCGCCCGGCGGGACCGGCGGGCGGGCCAAGGTCGCCGGCTACGACATCGCCGGCAAGACCGGCACCACCAGCGACTACAAGGACGCCTGGTTCGTCGGCTACACCGGCGGCTTCGTGACCGCGGTGTGGGTCGGCAAGGACGACAACACCCCCATGAAGCGCGTCACCGGCGGCGCCGCCCCGGCCGAGATCTGGCGCGCCTTCATGGCCCAGGCCCTGCCCCGCATCCAGGCCCAGCCGATCCCCGGCGGCGAGGCCCCGGCCGCGGCTCCCGGAACGGGTGACGCGATCGGCGACGTCCTTTCGGGCGACACGGCCGCCCCGGCCGCCGTCGCCCCCGAGTCCCCCGACCCGACGCCGCCTCCGGCCCGGACCCCGCGTCCCGACGACGCCCCGTTCTGACGTTCACCTCTTCCCTCGCAAGCGGTTACGGGACGCACACATCTCCAAAACCCGGTCTCAAACCATGGCTTGAAAGCCTGGCGCTGTATTCCTTCTCCCGCAAGGGGAGAAGGACAACACATCGCCAATTCCATAGATGTGTGAATCCCGCAGCCGCAAGCGGGGGAAGGGTTCGCCGCCCCTAAACCACCCGTCCGAACGCGTGCAGGCGCGGGCCTTCGGCGCGCAGCCAGGCGCGGTGCGGGGTGGGGTCGCCGACCAGCTCGCGGACCAGGGTCCAGAAGCGTGGTCCGTGGTTGGCTTCCTTCAGGTGGGCGCACTCGTGCGCGACCACGTAGTCGGCGACCTCGAACGGGGCCAGGGCCAGTCGCCAGGACAGGCGGATGGAGGCGCGCCGCTCGAGGCTGCCGGGCGTGCACGATCCCCACCGACCCTTGGCGTCGGCGGTGGCCACCGTGGGCATGGCCGCGCCCAGGGCCTCGGCGTGGAACCTGACCCGCTCGGGGAACACCCGGTCGGCCTCGCGGCGGATGACGCGGCCGGCGATCCAGTGGTCCAGGCTCTCGCGCCCGCAGCCGACGATGCGCGCCTCGGCGCCCGCCGGGCCGGGGATGAAGCGGGCGCGGCCGGGCCCGGCCTCCAGCCGGCAGGCCTGGCCGAAGACGGTCACCCGGTCACCCGCCGCCAGGGCCTGGGGCGAGGGCAGGGCGCTGAGCTGCGAGGCGATCCAGTCGCGCCGCTCGCGGGCGAAGGCCACCGCCTCGTCCAGCCGGCGCGGGGTCGGCGCCACCGCCAGCACCTCGCGGGTCACCCGGTCCACGCGCAACGAGACCCGCCGCGCCCGGCCATTGACCTTCAGGCGCACGGGCAGGCCCGAGACGTCCAGCCTCTGGCCATCGGCATAGCGGTCGGAACGGAGCCACCCCATGGCCCTGGCTTAAGGCAGGTCGGCCCCGCGCCGAAAGCCCCGGGGCCGAAAAGTGATCTCAGACCGCCGCTTCGTTGCGGGCGATGAAGTCGCGCACGCGCGGATAGATCTCCTCCACGAAGCGCTTGCCGTTGAAGACGCCGTAGTGGCCCACGCCCGGCTGAACATAGAGCTCGCGGCGGGCGTCCGGCACGTTCGGGGTCAGGCCATGCGCGGCCTGGGTCTGGCCGACGCCGGAGATGTCGTCCTTCTCGCCCTCGACGCTCATCACCCCGATGTCGCTCATGGCCTTCAGGTCCACCGGCCGCCCGCGATGGGTCAGCTCACCCTTGGGCAGCAGGTAGCGCTGGAAGACCACGTCCACCGTCTGCAGGTAGAACTCCTCGGTCAGGTCCAGGACCGACAGGTACTCGTCGTAGAACTCGCGGTGCTTGTCGGCGGAATCACCGTCGCCGCGCACCAGGTGGCCGAAGTAGCGCTGGTGCGCCTCCTGGTGCCGCTCGGCGTTCATCGACATGAAGCTGTAGAGCTGAACGAAGCCCGGATAGACCCGGCGCAGCACGCCGGCGTAGGGCGGCGGCACCGAATAGACCATGTTCGACTGGAACCAGGTGAAGGGCCGCTCCTCGGCCAGCTTGTTGGTCACCGTCGGCGACAGGCGCGCGTCGATGGGCGAGCCCATCATGGTGATGCTGGCCGGGCGCAGGGGATCCTTGTCCTCGGCCATCAGGGCGGCGGCGGCGAGGCTCGGCGGGCCGGGCTGGCAGACGGCCACCACGTGGGCGCGCCGCCCGATCTGGCGCAGCATCGTCGCCACGTGGTCGATGTAGTCGTGGAAGTCGAAGCGGCCCTCGACGATCGGCACGTTGCGGGCGTTGGCCCAGTCCGTGACATAGACGTCGTGGTCCTGCAGGAACCCTTGCACCGTGCCGCGCAGCAGGGTGGCGAAGTGGCCCGACAGCGGGGCCACGATCAGCACCGCCGGAGTCTCCAGCGCCGCCCCCGCCGCCCGCAGGTCGTCCGGGTCGCGCCAGAACCGGCGCATCTTCACCCAGGGCGAGCGCCAGGCCGTCTCCATGTGCACCCGCACGTCGTGGCCGTTCACCTTGACCGTGTCGATGCCCCACGCCGGCTTGCCATAGCGCCGGGTCATGTTCGTCGTCAGGTCGGCGGCGGCGTAGAAGGTCCGCCCCAGGCGCGAGGCGGCGGCCGGGTTGAACGGCGAGCTCCAGAAGTCGCGAGCCATCTGCGAGGCCAGCCGCAGGGGCGTGGCCGAATGATAGGTGGCTTCGTGCAGGGCATAGAGCATGGGCGTACCGGAATGCTGCGACGCAAAATGAACGCCCAGACTAGGCCTTGGTTTTTAAGAAAGTCCAGAACGGCGACGCTTGCTGCGGTGCGCAATTCGCCGCGCCTTGCGTCATAGGGGGGTCTCAGGACCCGCGCATGGCGTCCGCGATCTGCCGCTTGATCTCCTCCGGCGGCAGGCCATAGGCGATGACCCGGTCGAATCGCCCCTTGGGGTCCATCAAATAGAGGGCCGTGGAGTGGTCCATGGCGTAGTCCGGCCCGGAGCCGGACTTCTGGTAGAACACGCGGTAGGCCTTGGCCGCCTGGGCGACGTCGGCGGCGCTGCCGGTCAGGCCCACCGTCCCCTTGGGGAACGAGGCGCTGCTCAGGTAGGTCTTCAGCTGGGCCGGGGTGTCGCGATCCGGGTCGATGGAGATGAACACCACCTGCAGGTCCTTGGCCTTGGGGCCGAGCTGGTCCTGCGCCTTGGCCAGGGCGGTCAGGGTGGTGGGGCAGGCTTCCGGGCAGAAGGTGTAGCCGAAGAACACGGCCGTCCACTTGCCCTTCAGCAGGCTCTCGTCGACCCGCTTGCCGTTCTGGTCCGTCAGGCGGAACGGCCCGCCCACGGCCGCGGCCGCCGGCTGCCCGCCGCCGAACATGCCGGCCTTCCACGCCGCCACCCCGCCGAACGCCGCCACCAGGGCGGCCGCGAACACGGCCAGGACGAGGCTGGAGGTCTTCATGCGTCCACCTGCGGTAAACAAATGCTCGCGCCGGCGCGCATTCCGAGCGAAGCTGAATCCATGGCATCGACTGCGGCGCTCGAACCCGAGGGGGGGAACAGGCCGGACGACGCCGCCGCGCGCCGTTCCGATACGCTCCTGCCCGGAGTGGCGCAAGGTCGCGGCCCGGCGCAGGGGCGGTTGCGCACCCGGACCCTGATCACCCTGCGCTGGCTGGCCATCGCCGGTCAGACCGTGGCCGTTCTCGCCACCGCCTTCATCCTGCGCTACCCGATCGCGCTGGGCGAGTGCCTGTCCCTGATCGCGCTCTCGGCCTGGTTCAACCTGGCCATGGCCCTGTCGCCGATCGGCCGGCGCACCGCCCAGCCGTGGGAGGCGGCCGGCCAGCTGGCGTTCGACGTGGTCCAGCTGGGCGGCCTGCTGTTCTTCACCGGCGGTGTGGTCAATCCCTTCAGCCTGCTGCTGATCGCGCCCGTCACCCTGGGCGCGGCGACCCTGCCGGCGCGCCAGGCCGTGGGCGTCGGGGGCCTGGCGCTGCTGATCACCCTGGGGGTGGGTGTCTGGGCCCTGCCCATGCCCTGGGCGCCGGGCGAGAGCCTGGAGCTGCCGGCGATCTATCGCGTCGCCTGCGGCCTGGCGATCATGGCGGGCATCTGCTTCACCGGCGGCTACGCCTTCCAGGCCGCCAACGAGGCCGCCCGCATGGAGCTGGCGCTCAACGTCACCGAGACCGTGCTGGCCCGCGAGCAGAGGCTGTCGGCCCTGGGCGCCCTGGCCGCGGCGGCGGCGCACGAGCTGGGCACGCCGCTGGCCACCATCGCCATCGTCGCCAAGGAGATGGCCCGCGAGGCGCCGGAAGGGCCGATGCGCGACGACGCCTGGCTGCTGGTCGCCCAGGCCCAGCGCTGCCGCGACATCCTGCGCCGCCTGGCCGAGACCCCGGACACCGGCGACGTGGTCCACGAGCGCATGAGCCTGTTGCAGTTCGTGCGCGAGGTCGTCGAACCCTATGCGGACGCCGCCGCCGTTCAGGTCGAGGCCGTGGTCACCGGGCCGCCGGGCCTGCCCGCGCCGCTCCTCTGGCGCCGGCCTGAGATCCTGCACGCCATGACCTCCATCGTGGAGAACGCCTTCGACTTCGCCCGCGGCGAGATCCTGGTCAGCGCCCGCTTCGACGCCAGCTCGATCGCCGTGGAGGTCCGCGACGACGGGCCGGGCTTCTCGCCCGAGGTGCTCGCGCGCCTGGGCGAGCCCTATGTCACCAGCCGTCCGGGGGCGGAAGGATCGCGCACCGGCCACATCGGCATGGGCCTGGGGTTCTTCATCGCCAAGACCCTGCTGGAGCGGACCGGGGCCGTGGTCAGCTTCCGCAACGGCCGCCGCGGCGGGGCGATCGTCACCGCGCGGTGGTTGCGCGAGCGCATAGAGGCGCCGCCGGCGCTATGAGATGTTTGGGCGAACGCGGGTATCGTGCTTTCATCGAGCGTCCCGCGCCGGCGCGCGTTTCGCGAAAAGCGGCGCCCGTGCTAACGTTTTGGTTGTATCAAGCGTATTGGGGAGTTGAGGCATGACGAACATCGAGACCGCGGTGGCGGGCCTGACCGAGAAGACTCTGCTTCTGCTGGACGATGACGCGCCGCTTCGAAACCGACTGGGCCGGGCGCTGGAATCTCGCGGCTTCCAGGTGACTTTGGTCGAGAGCGTCTCCGACGCCCTGGCCGCCCTGCGCGCCGCCCCGCCGGCCTTCGCCGTGCTGGACATGCGCCTGGAAGACGGCTCCGGCCTCAAGGTGGTCGAGGCCCTGCGCGACACCCGCCCCGACGCCCGGGTGGTCATGCTGACCGGCTACGGCAACATCGCCACCGCCGTGGCGGCCGTGAAGGCGGGGGCCGTGGACTACCTCTCCAAGCCGGCCGACGCCGACGACGTGGTCAAGGCCCTGCTGGCCGCCGCCACGGGCGAACCCGTCGCCCCGCCGGAAAACCCCATGAGCGCCGACCGGGTGCGCTGGGAACACATCCAGCGCGTCTACGAGCTCTGCGGCCACAACGTCTCGGAGACCGCCCGCCGCCTCAACATGCACCGTCGCACCCTCCAGCGGATCCTCGCCAAGCGCGCGCCGCGCTAGGGCGGCTCTCACACCCCCGTCGCCCGCACCGCCGCCAGCCGGCCGAAGGCGATGGTCAACGCCTTGCGCCGGGGACCGCTGAGGGCCGCCGTCGGCGCCTCGCGCAGCACCGCCCCGTCGAAGGCGTCGGCGACGATCAGGCCGGGCTCCTCCGGCAGGATCTCGCGCGGGAATTCCGGCGCCACGGCGAAGAAGAAGGCGTCGCAATAGGGCGCGTACTCATGCCATTTGCGGTCGACCCGGAAGTCCTCCAGCGAGGATTTCACCTCCACGATGGCGATTTGGCCGCGCGGCCCCAGGGCCATGATGTCGGCCCGCCGCCCATTGGGCAGGCCGACCTCCAGCAGCGGCGCGTAGCCCAGCCCCACGAACAGTCGCGCCGCCCCGCGCGTCACCGCGCTGGTGGTCTCGGGCCGGGAAAAAGTCAGGATGACAGCGTCCACGCCCGCCATCTTGTTCCGTTTATGTTCGCGAGGTCAAGCGGCGTGGCGGCTTCCTCAATCGCGGCCTGCGCCCCCTCCGTCACGTCTCGCGTTGCGAGCCGACGGAGGGGGCGCAGGCCGGAAAGGTCGCCCCCTACCGCGCCGCCTGCTGCGGGAAGGCCAGGCGCGTCAGGTCGTAGCCCAGGGTCTTGACCCGCTGCAGGGCGGTCGCCCTGGTCGCCGGGTCCAGGACCGGCCGGCGCGACAGCACCCAGACGTAGTTGCCGCCCGGCGTGGCCATGATCGCCCAGTTGTTGTCGTCGGCGTGGTCCAGGATCCAGTATTCCTGGCTGACCAGCCCGCCGAAGAACATCATCTTCATCTTGGCGTTGCCGCTGGCCGGCAGGATCTGGGCCTTGGCGTTGAAGGTCCGCACCGGCCCCTGGACCGAGCCCTTGTGACAGACCTGGGTGACCCGGAACACCCCCGCGGCCCAGCCGGAAAAGTCGCTGGACGAGGCCTGGCAGTCCTTCTGGGCCATGTTGGGGGTGCGGGCGATCTCGTACCAGCGCCCTGAGAACAGCGTCGGCGCCACCGCCTTGACCGGCTGGGGCGCGTGGCCGGCCAGGGCCGGCGGGGCGAGCGCCGCCGCCAGGGCGAAACCGGCTGTGAGACTGAGAATGAGCCGCTTCATGGACCCGCAATCTACTCGCCTTTGGGGCGAACGAAAGACGCCCCGGCCAATCCTGGCCGGGGCGCTTTGCAAACGTACGACAAGGTTGAAAAGCTGAGGGCTATTCGGCCGCCAGCAGCTTGCCCACCGAGCGTTCCTTGAAGTTGATGGTCTTCAGGTAGGCGATGCCTTCCTCGGCGATGTCGTCGCCGACCATCTTGTCGCCCTCGGCCTTCAGCTCATCCATGTCCACGTACATGCCGTAGAAGGCGCGCGTGCGGTCGGTGATGATGCCGGCGTTGAGCAGGGTCTTGATCAGGACGCGGAAGATGTTGGTGGCTTCCTTCATGTCCTCGCGGCGCGCCTCGTCGGTGGCGACCTTGGCGATCTCCTCCAGCACCTTGTCCGGGTCGAGGCCGAATTCCTCGTAGAGGTCGCGCTGTTCCGACGGCGACACCAGGTTGAACAGCAGGGTCTGGAAGCAGTGCGCCGCCCAGTCCTCGATGATGTTGTGCTCTTCGGCGTTCAGCTTCGGGATGGTCCGGTCGGCCCAGATCTTCCCGAACTTGTGGTGGAAGGCCTCATCGGTCATCACCAGCTGCATCAGCTTGCGGCCCAGCGGGTCGTTCAGCTGCTGGAAGAAGGTGGCGAAGGCGCCCATGGCCAGGCCCTCCACCAGCATCTGCATGCCGATGATCTTCTTGTAGACTTCCGGCGAGCCGATGATGTCGACCAGCAGGGTCTGCAGCGTCGGGCTGCAGGCCACCGGGCGGCCCCAGCGCGACTTGATGTACATGGCGAAGGCCGTCACGTGGCGGGCTTCTTCGCGGGTCTGGTTGGCGGCGTATTCCTGGGCGCCCTGGTCATAGAGCACGTGGCACAGGCTGGCCGACAGGTTCAGCGCCCCCTGCTCGCCGTGCAGGATCGAGGAGAAGCTGCGCAGGGTCGACTGGTTGATGAAGTGCGCCCGGGTCTTGGGATCCGACAGGTGGTTCTTCACATAGTCGGTGTGCAGGGCCGCGATCATCGTCTCGGGGACGATGGGGGTGTCCATGTCGAAGGGCTCGTCGAAGTCGATGTACTTCTTGTCGAGCGGATCCCAGAAGTGGTCGTGGGTGGCCGAGATGATCTTGTCGAAGGCGTTGGAGCGCTGGCCATAACGGTCCAGGTTCAGCATCGACTCGAAATCGTCCGGCGCAACGGCGTCGTACACGGCGTCCTTGGTGATGTTCCCATCGGCCACGGCTTTGCTCTCCCTGTCATTCCATGGGCTGTTGGCCTGAGAATGATTGGCGATAACTCAGCCGTCAAGGAAAATGACGGGGGCGTCACGAATTTAACTATCGGTAAGGTTTCAGCATCCCTTCCCCCTCCCTCCCCTTCACGGGGAGGGTCGGTCCGCAGGACCGGGGTGGGGGATCCCTGCCACGCCAACGCGCCCTGAAGAGGCCGGTGCGCCCCCAGTGTTCCCCACCCTGACCGCTGCGCGGTCTGTCCCTCCCCGTGTGGGGGAGGGAGGCGCGCCTAGCCGTCCACCAGCCGCTGGAACATCTCCGCCAGGCGCGGCTCATAGGCGCTGCGTTCCGGCTCGGTCAGGGCGTCCTCGCGGATCATCGCCTCGACCAGCAGGCCGATGAACAGCGACGAGATCAGCCGCGCCCGCGCCGGGGCTTCCTCGCCCCCCAGCCAGTCGCGGATCGGACCCATGAAACGCTCCTGCACCGTCTCGCTCAGCATGTGGACGGTGGCCGGCGAGGTGGCGGCCCGCAGGATCATCTTGAAGCCGTCCATGCCCTGGCCGCTGCGGGTGGCGAACATCCGCGCGATCTGGCGGCCGAAGTCGGCCCTGGGCGCCTCGAACAGCCGCTCGGACCGCACCGCGTCGCGCAGGCAGGCGCTGAACAGCCCCTCCTTGCCGCCGAAGTAGCGGTTGATCAGGGCCGCATCGACCCCGGCCCGGGCGGCGATGTCGCGCAGGTAGGCGCCCTCGTAGCCGCTGCGGGCGAAGTGGGTCTTGCCGGCCGCCAGGATGGCGGCGCGGGTGGCCTCGGCGTTGCGCTTTCGCGTCTCGCCAGGGCGCGGCGCCTCGCGCTCCAGGGTCAGGTCGTCGGCGGGACTCGTCATCGTCGGCCGAAACGCTACGCCCTCGCCCGCCGATTGTCACCGGCCGGGCGGGCCGGCCTCCGCCATCACCGATTGAACCGCTCGGCGATCCGGGAATTTAGCTACGGGCGAGGCCCCGCGCCGCAGACGGAGACGCGCCATGACACCGGACACCTTCGACTCCACCGCCATCCGCCGCATCCGCTATGACGAGGCCGCCGGCAAGCTGTTCGTCCGCTTCGCCGGCGGCGGCGAGTACCTCTATGTCGGCGTCCCCCCGGAAATCTGCCGGGCCTTCCGCCAGGCCCCCAGCAAGGGCCGCTACTTCGCCCGCGCCATCCGCGACCGCTTCCCGTACAACCGCCTGGACGGGTAGGCCGGCCGCAACAGACGCCCCTCTCCCCACCCGGGCGGAGTGGGGACATGGCGGAAGAAGATGCCCCGCTGGTGGCCGGGCCCCCTTTGCCCCACTTGCGAAGCCGCCGCGGCCCGGCCGCCTTCAGCCCGTTCGGCAGGGTGAACTCGGGGCGATCGGCATTCATTCCGACCCGGTCGGAGCGTCGTGTGGTTCTTGGACCCTTTCCCTTCCTTCCCGCCCCCGCGCGCTCGCGGGGGACGGTCGGGCGGGCGGGCCCGGCCCTACTTCGGCCGGCGGTCGCGCTTGGTCTGCACGCGCAGGCGCAGGGCGTTCAGCTTGATGAAGCCGGTGGCGTCGCGGTGGTCGTAGGCCACCTTGCCCTCCTCGAAGGTGACCAGGTCCTGGTCGTAGAGGCTGTAGGGGCTGGTGCGGCCGATGACGGTGACATTGCCCTTGTAGAGCTTCACCCTGACCTGGCCGGTGACCATCTTCTGGCTGTGGTCGATGGCCGCCTGCAGCATCTCGCGCTCGGGGGTGAACCAGAAGCCGTTGTAGATCAGCTCCGCATAGCGGGGCATCAGCTCGTCCTTCAGGTGCATGGACCCGCGGTCGAGGGTGATGGACTCCATGCCCCGGTGGGCGGTCAGCAGGATGGTCCCGCCGGGGGTCTCGTAGACGCCGCGCGACTTCATGCCGACGAAGCGGTTCTCCACCAGATCCAGGCGGCCGACGCCATTGTCGTGGCCGAGTTCGTTCAGCCGGGTCAGCAGGGCGGCCGGCGACAGGCGCTGGCCGTCGATGGCCACCGGGTCGCCGTGCTCGAAGTCCATGGTGAAGACGTGCGGCTTGTCCGGCGCGTCCTCGGGCGCGATCGTGCGCATGTGCACGAACTCGGGCGCCTCCAGGGCCGGGTCCTCCAGCACCTTGCCCTCCGACGAGGAGTGCAGCAGGTTGGCGTCGACGCTGAACGGCGCCTCGCCGCGCTTGTCCTTGGCGATCGGGATCTGGTTCTTCTCGGCGTAGTCGATCATCGCCTCGCGCGACTTGAAGAAGTTGTTCTCCCGCCAGGGGGCGATGATCTTGATGTCGGGCTCGAGCGCGTAATAGGCGACCTCGTAGCGGACCTGGTCGTTGCCCTTGCCGGTGGAGCCGTGGCT
>JAFEEA010000122.1 GCA_018241335.1 Pseudomonadota bacterium | reverse complement strand
TGGCCAGGTTCATGACCACGAAGCTGTTGGAGCCGATGCCCAGCTCCACAGCCCCGGACGCCACCAGCTGGGGCACGTTCACCCCGGGACCGCCCGGCACGATCGTCACGTCTAGGCCGCGCTTGGCGTATTCGCCGTTGGCCAGGGCCTCGTAGAAGCCGCCATGCTCGGCCTCGGCCCGCCAGTCGGTGGCCAGGCGGATCGCGGTGCGGCCATCCGACGACGCCGCGGGCTTGGACGCCGGCGCGCAGGCGGCCAGCAGGGCCGCCAGGGCCATGGCGGCGACGGTAAGCACTCTCATCTTGGCGGCATCCCCCGGAAATCCCTTGGCGCAAGGGGGCGGACGTTAGGCCGCGCCGCCGCTCAAGCCAAGTCGCCGCCGCGCGCTTTGCCGCCGCCCCGAACACCCACCAGGGCGGCGATGCGCTCGGCCTCCTGGGCGCGCTGGCGGCTGGCCCGGGCCGAGCGGTCGCGCCAGATCAGCAGCCGGCGCAGCCGGTTCTGGTCGGCGAGCGCGCTGGCGGTGGCGACACCGGTGATCAGCACCGCCGCCACGAAGGCCTCGGCCAGCCGCACCTGGGCGGGAAAGTCCAGCACCCTCGCCAGGGCCGCGGGGCCGTCGCCCAGCAAGGTCAGCGGCAGGGCGACGGCGCCCACCAGCAGGCCGGCCAGGGCCGCGCCCGGCGGCCCCAGCCGAAAGGCGATCAGAGTCACGGCCGGAAAGACCACGAAGAACAGCGGCAGCTCGGACTGCAGGAACACCGCCAGGGTCAGCGCCGCCAGGCCGGCGAAGAGGCCCGCCGTCTCGACGCCGCTCCGCCGAAAATCCCTGTACTGGCCAAAGCGCGCGGCCAGCAGCAGGCCGGGCAGCACCAGGGCCATGCCCAGCCCGCCCGACACCGCCCAGTCGCGCCACACCGGGACGAACAGCCGGTGCGGAAACGCCAGGCCGATGATGGCCGCCGCCAATCCGCCGATGACCGCCGAGGGCAGCACCGCGAAGACCAGGATCCGCGTCAGGCGAACCAGGCCCAGGCGGCGGGCGTGGATGCCGCAATATCGCTGTGTCAGCCAGGCGGCGAAGAGGCACTGGCCGCCGTTGACCAAGGTCAGGACGATGGTGCGCGCGGGCGGATGGCCGGCGACCATGCCCAGCCCGGCCTGGACGGCGATCGACGCCGCCAGCACGGCCGCCGCCCAGGGCCTGGGCAGGATCAGCAGGGCGCCCACCAGGAAGCCGTTGGCCGTCCAGATGGCCGAGCCGGCGTCGCCGTCTCGGCTCAGGAACATGCTCATGGCGATGCTGCCGGCGAAGGCCGCCAACAGCCCCGCGGCCTGCGGGCCGGTGCGCGCGATCCTGGTGCTGTCCATCCCCTTGGGTCCCCGAGGCGATGCGGTGAGGGTACGCCATTTTTGCGCCGGCGCCGCTTGTCTACGGCCGGTCGGCGCGTCAGGCGACGGCGCGGTGCGGATCCTCGGCCTCCGCGGCCTGCGACAGCACCCTCAGCAGGGTCGCGTGCAGGGCGTCGGGCCGCACGGGCTTGGCCACGTGGTCGACCATGCCGGCCTGGCGGCAGCGTTCGACGTTCTCGGGCAGGACGTCGGCCGTCATGGCGATCACCGGCGTCTGGCCTGCCAGGCCCGGCAGGGCGCCGATGGCCCGGGCGGCGCTCAGGCCGTCCATCACCGGCATGTGCACGTCCATCAGGATGGCGTCGAAGCCGCCGGCGCGGGCCGCCTCCAGCGCCTGCGCCCCGTTCTCGGCCAGGGAGACCTGGCAACCCAGAAGGCCCAGGATCGTCGAGCCGAGCTCGCGGTTCATCGGGTGGTCGTCCACCAGCAGGATGTGCGCCCCTTCCAGCGACACCGGCGCGCCGCGATCGGCGGCGTCCGCCGCCTGCGCCGCCTCGGCGCGAGCCAGGGGGATCTCGAACCAGAAGCTGGAGCCACGGCCCGGCGCGCTGCGCACGCCGATGGCCCCGTCCATCAGCCCCACCAGCCCCTTGCAGATGGCCAGGCCGAGGCCCGTGCCGCCATAAGTGCGCGCCACCGAGGAGTCGACCTGCGAGAAACGTTCGAACAGGCGATTGCGCCGATCCAGCGGAATGCCGACGCCCGTGTCGGTGACCGTGAAGCGGACGGTGTCGATGGGATCGCCTTCCTGGACCTCGACGCTCAGTTCCACGCTCCCGGATTCCGTGAACTTCACCGCGTTGTTCAAGAGGTTCAGGATCACCTGGCGAATGCGCATCTCGTCGGCCAGGTAGGACTGCTCGCAGGGCCCCAGCAGCCGCAGCGACAGGGTCAGGCCCTTGCGGCGCGCGGGTTCGCCGGCGATGGCGACGGCGTCTTCGGCGACCTTGGCCAGGCTCACCGGTTCGAGGTGCAGCTGCACCTCCTCGGCCTCGACCTTGGAGAAATCCAGAATGTCGTTGACCACCGTCAGCAGGCTCTGGCCCGCGCTGTCGATCAGGTCCAGGTGGCGTCGGGCCGACTCCGGCAGCTCGGCGTTCTGCTGCAGCACATGGGTGAACCCCAGGATGCTGTTCATCGGCGTGCGGATCTCGTGGCTCATGGTGGCCAGGAATTCCGACTTGGCCTCGTTGGCCTGCTGCGCCTTGAATCGGGCGTCGCGCGCGATGCGCATGCGCGCGTCGAACAGGGCCTGGATGCGCGCCTGGCCCGCCACGGCGACGGCGGTCACCAGGCTGGCGTAGAAGGCCGAGGCGGCGAACAGCTCGGTCATGTGGATGCGCATGGCCGTGGACATGCCTCGCAGCGCCAGGGCCTGCGAGCCGTGCAGGTTGATGGTCGTCGCCACCAGGGCCGAGATCACCCCGCCCGTCACCGCCCCGCGCGGCCCCAGGCGGAAGGCGACCGCCGTCATCACTGCATAGACCAGGAAGGGCAGCGGGATCCTCGATTGCCCATAGACAACCACCGTGGCCACCGCGACGGTGGCCAGCAGGATCAGGTGCTCGCTCAGCGGCCGGCGGAAGGCCGCATACTGGCGCCCATGCAGCAGGATCAAGGTCGCCGGCAGGGCGATGCCCATGCCCAGCGACACCGACAGGAACCACTCGCGCCAGGTGTCGACGAAGGCGCGTCCCTGCAGCGCGCTGACCAGCAGGGCGGCGGGAATCGCGCCGGCGGCGCTGGAAGGGATGATGGCGAAGGCCGCCAGCCGTCCGATGCGCAGCAGGTCGTCCACCCGCACCGCCGCACCGACGATGCGCCGGGTGATCCACGCGCAGAGCAGGGATTCCAGCACGTTGACGGCGGTGAAGCCGGCCGCGAGGCCGACTGGCGTGCCATTGGCGGTGTTGGCGGCCATGTTGACGGCCACGCAGCCGGCGATCACCGCCAGGGACCAGCGGCGCGGCAGCGTGACCAGGGCGGCGACCAGGAAGGCGTCGGCGGTCCACAGGGCGGCGACGCCCTGCGCTTGGCGGGTCATGGCGCAGCTGACCAGGGCGCTGACGCCAAAGGCCAGGACATAGCCGGCTGCGGCCATGGCCTGGCCTTTGCGGCCCGAGAACAGTCTTGTGGCCCCCACGCGGCCCCCCGCATCGCCCCAGTCAAGTTCAACCATAGGCGAGGGCGTGCGACTGATTGGTTAAGGCCAGGGCGGCGAATCTCACCTATCCAATGTTCTTCGCCCGCCTGGGGCGCGGCATTGACCGGCGGCTCGGGGCGCCGGACACAGGGCCGACGGGGACCAAGGCGTCCGGGCTTTTCGGGGGTGTCGATCGTGCGTTTGTGGAAGTCCTGGGCCCGCGTCGCCCTCGCCGGCAGTTTGGCGAGCAGCCTGGCGGCTGGCGTTCCAGCCCTGGCGGCCTCGGCGCCGGCGGCCAAGCCCGCGCCCGCCGCCGCCCCGCCGGCGACCAGGCCTGGCCTTTGCATGCTCTATCTGGACGCCCTGGTCGGCGGCAGCGCCGAGGCCAAGACCGCCAGCTTCAAGCGCGGCCTCTACGACGAGGCGCGCGACGTGGCGAGCGCGGTCTATCGCCAGCGCGCCTGCACGGCCCTGCTGGACGGGACCCAGGTCCTGGCGCCCGTGTCGACCCTCAACATCACCGACGAGGCGCGCCGGGGCCTGGACGCCGCGCCGGACCCGACGCCTCCCGCCGACCCGACGACCGGCGGCCCCCCTAACTTCCGCACCCTGTTCGCGGCGCTGAACGTGGTCCATGGCGGCGATGCGGCCCTGGCGACGGCCTGCGGCCTCGACGGCGTCGCCATCCTGCAGCACGCCAAGACCGTGGCCTATATCGACGAGCGGATCGCGGCCCTGAAGGCCCAGGCGACCGCGGAGGTGGCGGCCGCCGGCGTTCCGATCCAGGCGGAAGCCGACGCCCTTCTCGAAGGCCAGGGCAAGATGGCCGCCGCCGAGTACGATCGGCGCACGGCCGCCCTGCGCGAGCGCATGAAGGCCCAGCGAACGCTGATGAGCGATCGCCAGGCCCAGATCCGCGCCCTGGAATCCGACGCCTTCGGCCGCTTCCAGGTCCAGCTCGACGCCGCGGTGCAAAGCCAGATCACCGACCATCACTGCGACCCCCTGGTGGACCTCAAGAGCCTGGGCCCCTTCCCGCCGGAACGGGACCTGACGCCGCCGCTGCTGGCCGCCCTGGACGCGCAGTACGTCGCCTTCCCCATCGACCTGCCCCCGCAGGCCGCGGCGGGGGCCAAGCCTTGAAGGCGCGCACGGCCCTCCTGGCGATCCTCGCCGCCCTGGCGCCAGCCGCCGCCCCCGTCGCCGCGCCGCGCGCCGTGGCTTCCGGCGGCTTCGACGTGGTGGTGCTGGGCGCGCGTGGCGGCATTCAGGACGGCAACCTGTCCAGCTTCCTGATCCGCGCCCATGGGACTGAGGGCTACCTCTCCTGCGACGCCGGCACGACGGTGGCGGGGCTGATCGCGGCCGACCGGCGCGGCGACTTCGCCGACATCCGCCAGCCCGCCGGATCGAGCCAGACCCGCATCGGCTACATCCTGACCGAGCAGGTGAAGGGCTATCTGATCAGCCACGCCCACCTCGATCACGTCGCCGGCCTGATCATCGCCTCGCCCGAGGACGGCAAGAAGCCGATCTACGCCCTGCCCTCGGTCCACGAGAAGTTCGCGGGCTCCTATTTCAACCACGACGCCTGGGCCAACTTCGCCGACACCGGCGCCGAGCCGCGCCTGGGCAAGTACCACTTCGAGGACATGGTCCCCGGCCGCGCCGTCCCCGCCACGGGCACGGCCATGTCGGTCACCGCCTTCCCCCTGGCCCACGGCCCGGTGGAGTCCACCGCCTTCCTGCTGCAGCACGGGCCGGACGCCCTGCTCTGCTTCGGCGACACGGGCGCCGACCGCATCGAGCATTCCGACAGGCTGCATCAGGTCTGGGGCGCCGTGGCCGACAAGGTCCGTCGCCACGAGCTGAAGGCCATCGTCATCGAGGCCTCGTTCCCCAACGCCCAGCCGGAGACCCAGCTCTTCGGCCACCTGACCCCCCGCCTGCTGCTGGAGGAACTGCACGACCTCGCCGCCCAGGCCGGCGGCAAGGACGCGCTGAAGGGCCTGCCGGTGGTGGTCGAGCACATCAAGTACAGCTTCAAGGCCGGCCCCCTGCCCCAGACGGTGATCCGCCGCGAACTGGAAGCCGGCAACGACCTCGGCGTGCGCTTCATCATCCCCGAGCAGGGCGACCGCTACCGCTTCTAACGCGGTCGCCTCAGCCGCTGTGCGGGGCGCGGGCCAGCATGACCTGGCCGGCCATGACCAGGGCCAGGCCCGCCAGGGCGGCCAGGCCCCAGTGCGCGTGCTCGAACACCGCCGAGATCAGCATGGCGATGGCCGGGGTCACCGCGGAGATGTAGGAGGCCAGCACATAGCCCCGCCGCCGCGCCAGGCCGAAGTAGAGCAGGAAGGCGGTCACCGAGCCGATCAGGGCCAGGTAGACCAGCGAGCCGACGTAAGCGGCCGTCGCCTCGAACCGCCAGGGCTGGCCGGTCGCCAGGACGATCGCCACCATCAGGCCCGCGCCATAGGCCATCCCCCAGGCGGTGTTGGCGCCGACCTCGACCCCCAGCAACTGGGCGCGCCGGGCGAAGAGGTTGCCGGCCGTGGCCGAGACCAGGGAGGCGACGCCGAAGCCGAGGCCCGCCAGGGCGCGCGCGTCCATCCGGGCCTGGGCGAGCTCGCCGGCGAACAGCACCGCCACGCCGGCCACGCCCAGCCCCGACGCCAGCCAGGCCGCCCGCGGCGCCTTGGCGCCCAGCGCCATGCGAAACAGCACCAGGTTGGCGAAGGCCATGGCCGCGAAGATCACCGCCACCGCCGCCGAGGCCAGCCGTTTCTCGGCCTCGTAGACGAAAATGTAGTTGATCCCGAAGGTCAGCACGCCCTGGGCGAAGGTCGCCAGGTGCTGGGCCCGATTCAGGCGCAGGGACCGGCGCGTCGCCAGCAGCCAGGTGAACAGCACCGCCGCCGCCAGGCCGAAGCGATAGGCGATCGACACCGCCGGCGGCACCGTCCCGAGCTGGAAGGTGATGGCGAACCAGGTGCTGCCCCAGATCAGGCTGCACACGACCAACGGGCCGAAATCGCGCAGGTCGTAGCGCTCGGAGGCGGTGGTTTCGGCGGCGGCCACGGGCGGGACTCTGGGGACGGAGAAAGGATGCGGCAGGTCCATAGCACGAGGCGCCCGCGTCCCGCGTCAGCAATGCCCGGCGCAGGGCATGGCGCCCCGATCGGCTTAGGGCGTCACCCCGTATCCGGCGAACTCTTCGGCCACCTTGGGGTCCTTGGCGGCGGCGGCGGCGAGGTCGGCGCGCCCCTCCGGCGCCATGCCCTTGCGCAGCTTGGCCACGCCGCGGCCGAACAGGGAGGCGGGCTGGTCCGGCCGGATGGCCAGGGCGGCGTCGTAGTCTGCGATCGACTGGTCGAGCTGGCCCAGGCGCAGGCGCACGAAGCCCCGGCTGTCCAGGATGGCCGCCGAGCGCGGGTTGATCTTCAGGGCCGCGTCGCAGTCCGCCAGGGCCTCGGCCAGCTTCTGCCCGGCCAGCCCCCGCGCCCAGCAGCGGTTGTTGAGGGCCGAGGCGCTGTCGGGATGGCGCCGCGCCAGGGTCTCGGCGTCCGCCATGGCGGCGGCGAAGTCCCGCGCCTGCTCGTTGAGGTCGATGCGCACATAGAGCACCGCGTCGTTGTTCGGTTCGACCTTCAGCGCCTCGGCCAGGTCGGCCAGGGCCTGGGCGTGCTGGCCGGCGGGGTAGGCCTGGGCGCGGCCGAGATAGGCCTGCGCCGAGGGCTTGTCCTTGATGGCGGCGTCGAACGCTTTCAGCGCCTCGTCCTTGCGCCCCAGGGTCAGCAGGACGAAACCGCGCTCGGTCTGCGGGGCGTCGTCCGCGTCGGCCGTCTTGGCCATCTGGTCAAGGTCAGCCATGGCGTGGTCGGCGTCGTGCAGATAGGCGTGCGCGTACGCCAGCTTGCGCCAGGCCTCATAGACCCCGGGCCGCAGCTCCAGCGAGCGGGCGTAGTCGGCGGCGGCTTCCTTGAACTTGCGCAGGGCGAAGTTGCTCTCGGCCCGGCCCATGTACGCCGACCCGTCCTCGGGCGACATCGCGATCGCCTTGGCGAACTCCGCCACCGCGTCGTCGAGCCGTTCCTGGCGCAGCCGCAGGATGGCGATGGCGTTGTGAATCTGCGAGAGGGTCGGCTCCAGCGCCAGGGCCTGGTCGAAGTCGGCCTGGGCCCGGTCGAACTGGCGGCTCTCGGTCAGCGACCGCCCCCGCGCCATCAGGAAATGCGCATTGTCGGGCTTCATCTTCACCGCCCGGTCGAAGTCGGCGAAGGCCTTGGCGTAGTCCCGGGCTTCCATGAACCCCTCGCCGCGCCGCGCGAAGCCCTCGGCGGTGGTGGGGGTGGACGCCATGGCTGGCGGCGCCTGCACATAGACTGAACCTTGCAGGGCCTTGAACGCCGCTTCCGCCTTGATCGCCTCGGTGACGCTGATCTCCGGGACGATGGAGCGTTCCGTGGAGTCCATGGTCAGCACGCCGCCCGCGATCGTGGTCGTGCGCTTCACCTCCACCCCGCCCACGGTCCTGGCGTAGTCCTTCCCGTCGAGCTTGAAGCCCGTCCCGCCGGCGGGGAGGGTCAGTGTCGTCAGGTAGCGGGAGTAGTAGGGATAGGGGATCTTGTAGGGCGCGTCCTGGTGCGGGCCGGGGTCGCGCTTGGAATCGAAGGTGTCGATGAAGCGGCTGCCGATCACGCGCAGCCGGCCCGCGCCACCGTCGTCCCAGTTCAACACCGCGTCGCCGTCGGCGGTGATGTGTTCCTCGCCGCCGGCCTCGTCATAGCGCCAGCCGACCGACTTCACGGTGAGCCAGCTGAATTGCTTGCTCCAGTAGTTGCGCAGGTACGTCTCGGCCTGGTCCTTCGGCAGGTTGTCCAGGATCAGGCGCATCTGTTCGGCCTCGTCGCGGCGGAACAGCATGTCGATGCGGGCGGGGGCCGGGGCGGCGACGCCGGCGGAGGCGTCGATGCGCAGCCGGGTCTCCGCGCCGGGGGTGGCGACCGGCGTCACCACCAGCCGCTCCAGCCCCGCGCCGGCCGCACGCACCGGCAGGGCCCAGCCGAAATCAGGCGCGGCGACGGCATCGAGGCTGCGGTCGCCCGATCGCGTGCCGTCCAGCCAGTAGACCTTGCCGCCGATCGTGGCGCGCACCAGCACATGGTCGAAGACGTCGACCAGCGGCAGGCGCTCGTCCAGGCCGTCGCCAAGATTGGTGCTCACCAGGGCCGGCTCGGCCTGCACCCCCAGGTCGGCCAGCAGCGCCAGCAGCAGGCTGGTCTTGCCCTTGCAGTCGCCGTAGCGCCTCCCCCAGGTGCTCTCGGCCGAGGCCGGCACGTAGCCGCCGTCGTTGATGCCCAGGAACACGTAGCGCACCTGGTTCTGCACCAGCCGCAGGGCCATCTCCGCGCGCGCCTTGGGATCGGCGGAGGCGGCCGCGATCTTGTCGGCCTCGGCCCGCAGCGCCGATCCGGGGGCGATCACCGCCGCCTTCTGGTAGAGCGGCGCCATCAGGGCCGAAATGTCGGACCAGGCGCGGAACTGGCTGACTTCCAGCTGGCCGAGGGCGGAGAAGCGCCCTGGCGCATGGGCCGGCGGCTGGGGCGTCTCCACGGCGGTCATGTCGACCACCGCCGCCGTGACCCCGCCGGCGTGCGAGACCGCGGGCTTGGCCAGGCCCTCGGTGGCCCGAATGCGCATCGGCTTGGCGTCGGGCCAGACCTCGCGCAGGCGCAGGCGGTCGGCGGGGCCGGTGATGCCGGCGACGTGGTCGGAGAAGCCCCGCAGCACCGGGTCGCGGTGCTTGCGCGTGACCGCCAGGTCGATGATGTCGCCGACCTGCAGGCCCTCGGGCTGGATGACCCCGGTCAGCATGCCGTCCAGCATCGCCAGCTCCAGCCGCGACTCCCGGCGCAGGACGGTGAAGGTCTGGCCCGCGGCCAGGACGTCGATGACCTTGTCGCCTCGGATGATGTGCAGGTGGTGGACCACCATGACGTCGTTGGCGGGATCCCAGACAACGCTGACCGTGCCGCCCAGGCCCAGGCCCTGGGGCGTCTGCAGGCGGATGACGGTGTGCAGGTAGTATTCATCGCCGTCCGGCCCGAAGTAGTCCTGGGCGTCGGATAGCAGCACCCGCGCGGCGAGGGTGTCGTTGGCGGCGGCCGGCGCGACGGGCGCGGGCAGCGGCGTCACCCAGGCGCCCGGCGGGGCGAACTGGATCTGGTCGGCGGCCCGCGCCGTCGCCGCGCCGAAAACGCCGGCGGCCATCACGCCCGCAACCGCCGAAGTCAACCAAAGCCTGCCCACGACCAAGCCCCACGCCCTTTCACGCCAACGTTCTCGACGATAAGCGGCGCCGTGGGGAATGCAACTTCGCCTAGCGGGAGAACCCGTTCACCCGGCCGCGGGAACGACCTCGCCGCTGATCTCGCCGTCGTGCTCGGCGTTGGTGTGGATGTTGAGCACCACCTGGCCGTTCTGCATGGCCGAGACGAAGTCGTCGAAGCTGGCGTCGGAGTGCAGCGCCGCCGCCCCGGCGGCGTAGGCGTATCCCTTGAGGTCCACGTGGAAGCCCTTGGCCGTCGGGCTGTAGGCCGGGCCCATGGGCAACGGGAACAGCAGGGACGCGCTGCTGGGGTCGGTATGGTCGTGAGAGCCATAGCGGTGCAGGTGGATCGGCCCCATGGGCGACTTGGCGAGCTGGCTCCACAGTTCGTCCTCGGCGATGCCCTGCACGTCCAGGGTGACGTCGACGGTCTTGGCGTCGGTGTCGACGCGGATGTTGGCCTGGCCGGTGGCGTCCGAACCGGTGTCAGTGGGCGCCGCGTGGCCGCTGAGCGCCGCCGTGAAGGCCAGCACCTTGGCCTGGGCCGCCGACCCCGCCGCCAGCACAAGGGCCGCGATCGCCGCCGCCATAGGACCTGATCCTCTCCGGGACATCGCTCGCTCCGTCATCGCACCCTGGGCGATTGATTGCAGGCGATCGGTTCGCGCACAAGACGCATTCCTGGCCGAACCGGCGGCCGCATTCGCCCCTTCCCCACCCGGCGCCGAAGCAAGTAAACCCAGCCCATGGCCCTGATCTTCCCCGACATCCATCGCGAGATCTTCACCATCCCCCAGATCCACCTGGGATCGCTGGCGATCGGACCCCTGCCCATCCGCTGGTACGCCCTGGCCTATATCGCCGGCATCCTGCTGGGCTGGCGCTATGCGGTGCGGCTGGTGAGGACGCCCCGGCTCTGGGGCGGGCGGCCGGCGACCCTGACCCCGCTGCAGATCGACGACCTGATCCTGTGGGTGACCTTGGGCGTCATCCTGGGCGGACGGATCGGCTACATCCTGTTCTACATGCTGCCCCTGGCGCCGGCGCGCGAGGCCCTGTTCGCCGACCCCCTGGTGGCGTTCAGGGTGTGGGAAGGCGGCATGAGCTTCCACGGCGGCATGCTGGGCGTCCTGGTCGCCATGCTGGGCTTTGCCTGGACCAACAAGACCGACGTCTTCCGCCTGGCCGACATCGTGGTCGCCTGCGAGCCGATCGGCCAGTTCTTCGGCCGGGTGGCCAACTTCATCAATGGAGAGCTCTGGGGCCGCCACACGGACCTGCCCTGGGGCATGGTTTTCTGCAACGACACCTTGATGGCCGAGAATGGCGGGACCTGCCCCGCCGGCCTCGAACCGCGGCATCCCAGCCAGCTCTACGAGGCGGCGCTGGAGGGCGTGGCCATGTTCCTGATCCTGCGCTGGGCGACGCACCGCTGGCTGTGGCTGCGCCGGCGCGGGGCGGTGACGGCCCTGTTCCTGATCTTCTACGGCCTGTTCCGGATCGTCCTGGAGACCGTGCGCAATCCGGACGCCGGGCTGGAGAACCTGCCGCTCGGGATCACCGTCGGCGAGATCCTGTCCGTGCCCATGGTCCTGGCCGGCCTGGCGATGCTGGCCTGGTCCTTGCGCCAGCCCCTGCCGCCCGCCGAACCAGGCGAAGGGGCCCCGCCGGCGGCGCATGAGCCGGCCTGACCCCAGCCCGCCAGACGCCGACGACAGCCGCCTGCTGCGCCGTCTGATCGCCGAGATCGCCGCCGACGGGCCGATCGGCGTCGGCGCCTACATGGCCCGCTGCCTGCACGACCCGGCGGACGGCTACTACGCCACCCGCCCCGCCCTCGGCGACGCGGCCGCCGGCGGCGACTTCATCACCGCGCCGCTGGTCTCCCAGATGTTCGGCGAACTGATCGGCCTCTGGGCGGCCGGGGTCTGGATGGACCTCGGATCGCCGTCCCGCGTGATCCTGGCCGAGGCCGGGCCGGGGGACGGGACCCTGATGGCCGACATGCTGCGCGCCGCCCGCGCCGCGCCGGGATTCCTGGACGCCGCCGAAGTCTGGCTGGTGGAAACGAGCGCGCCGCTGCGACGGCTGCAGGCCGAGCGCCTGGGCTCGGCGGTGGCGGGATGGGCCAGCCGCATCGAGGACCTGCCGGCGGACGCGCCCCTGATCCTGGTCTCCAACGAGCTTCTGGACTGCCTGCCGACCGACCAGTTCGTGCGCGGCGCCGACGGCCGCTGGGCCGAACGGCGCGT
>JAFEEA010000121.1 GCA_018241335.1 Pseudomonadota bacterium | reverse complement strand
TTTAGAGCCTTTTTCAACGGGTCAGATGATTCCATCTGACCCTAAAAGGCTCTAGGCTTCGTCCTGGAAGATCGCCTCGATGGTGGTCTCGAACAGGCGGGCGGTGCGGAAGGCGAGCGGCAGGCTGGGGTCGTACTTGCCGGTCTCGATGGCGTTGACGCTCTGGCGCGAGACCCCCAGCCGATCGGCCAGGTCCTGCTGGCTCCAGTCGCGCTCGGCGCGCAGGACCTTGAGGCGGTTCCTCACAGGCGGCCCCTAGCGGTTGCGCAGGCGCCAGACCAGGCCGGCGGTGGTCACCCCCAGGGTCGGTCCGATGTAGGCCAAGGCGTAGCCATAGACGAAGGCGCGGGCGAGACCCGGGCCGGACGGGGTCTGCGGCCACAGCCAGGTCAGGCCGCCCAGGGCGATGAAGATGTAGGCCGGCATGGTGGCCATCAGCCCCATGGGCCCGCCCCAGAACCAGGCGAACTTGGCCCCCTGGCGGAAGAACTCGTCCTGGCGGCGGAAGATGCGCACCATGAAGACCGCGATCCAGGCGATGCCCAGGGCCGTCGAGACTGTCGCCGCCAGGATGCGATCGCCGTGCGAGGGGCCGATCTGCCCCCCGCCATGCCACACGAACCCCGGCCACCACATCAGCGCCGCCCCGCCCACCAGGGCCGCCACCGCATTGCCGACATTGGCCATCCGCATCCGATCCATGGCGCATATCTTCCTTGTCATTATGTCAAGCATCATTGACATAATCGACTGACCGATGTCAAGGGACCCTTACACACCAGCCCGACGGCTAAGCGCCGCCTAGCGCCAGGTCTTGAAGTGCTTGGAGAGTTTCAGCCCCTGGCGCTGGTAGTGGGAGCCGTCCTCGCCGTAGAGGCGGGTCGGGCGGGCGGTCAGGGGTTCGAAGACCAGGCGGGCCACCGTCTGGCCGTCTTCCAGCAGGAAGGGCGTCTCGTGGCTGCGCACCTCCAGCACCCCGCGCGCGCCGACGCTGTCGGTCTCCGGCGTGCCGAAGCCGGGGTCGAAGAAGCCGGCGTAGTGGACGCGGAACTCACCCACCGAGGGGTCGATGGGGGTCATCTCGGCGGCCTCCAGCACCGGGATCTCGATCGCGTCCTTGGAGGCCAGGATGTAGAATTCACCCGGGTCCAGCAGCAGTTCGCCGCGGCGCGGCTCCAGCGGCTCCCAGTAGTCGCGCGGGTCGTGCCCGTCCTCGTGGTCCAGGTCGACGACGCCGGCGTGGCGGCGGCCGCGGAAGCCCGCCACGGCCTGGGTCAGGTCGACGCCGACGCTCTTGACCGACAGCAGGGGCGGCGCGCCGCGCTTGAGGCGAAGCTGGCTGAGCCGGGTGCCGGCCCGCACCAGGACCGAGAAGGTCTGGGGCGCGATCTCCAGGTACATCGGCCCCTCATAGCCCTCGACCACATTGTCGAAGGCCGGCTGGCCGTCGGTGAGCAGGCGCACGAAGACGTCGACCCGGCCAGTGGAGCTCTTGGGATTGCCGCGGGCCGAGACGCCGCGCGGCAGGGCGAGCCGCTCCTGGATCTCGGCGATGTAGACGCAGCCTTTTTCCAGGACGGCGCCTTGAGTCAGGTCGAGCTCGTGCATGGCCACGTCGGTCATCCGCTCGGCCACCTTGCGCCCGTGCCGGGGCAGGAAGGAGGCCCGCACCCGCCAGGCGCGCGCGCCCAGGCGCAGGTCGAGGCTGGCGGGCTGGACCTGGTCGGTGTCCCAGGGGCTCTGGGACTGGATCGCCCCCTGGGCCACGAGGTCCTCGATGGACTGGCACGGCAGGATGCCGGGGGCGTGGCCGGGCGGGTCGCCGAGGGCTTGGCGTTTCGGGGGGGTGTCGCTCATGGACCACCCAGCCTTAGCCATGATCGCGCCGAAGGCAAGGGCCGCGCCTTTCGCGGCGTCCAAGACCTTGACCCGCCGCCCCCCGGCGCCTTCTATGCCGCCCCTTTTGTAGAGAAGCCCCGGAGGCCGCCATGGCCGATGATTCCGCCGAAGATCCGCGTTCCTGGGACGTCGCCACGCGACTGGTCCGCGGCGGGCTCATGCGCTCGGAGATCGGCGAGACGGCCGAGGCCCTCTACCTGACCCAGAGCTTCGTCTACGACACGGCCGAGGCGGCCGACGCGCGCTTCGCCGGCCAGGACCCGGGCTTCATCTATTCGCGCTACGGCAACCCGACCGTAGCGATGTTCGAGAACCGCCTGGCCCTGCTCGAAGGCGCCGAGGCCTGCCGCGGCACGGCCTCGGGCATGGCGGCGGTGCACCTGGCCGTGACCGGCCTGCTGCGGGCCGGCGACCACGTGGTGGCGGGCAAGGCGCTGTTCGGCTCGTGCCGCTGGATCCTCAACAACTGGGCGCCGCGCTTCGGGATCGAGGCCACCTTCGTGGACGGCCCGGACCTGGACGCCTGGCGCAAGGCCGTGCGGCCCAACACCAAGCTGTTCTTCCTGGAAACGCCGGCGAACCCGCTTCTGGAGATGTGCGACATCGCCGCCATCAGCGCCATCGCCCGCGAGATCGGCGCCAAGGTGGTGGTGGACAACGTCTTCGCCACGCCGATCTACCAGAAGCCGCTGCAGCTCGGCGCCGACATCGTGGTCTATTCGGCCACCAAGCACATCGACGGCCAGGGCCGGGTGATGGGCGGGGCCGTCCTGGGTTCGCAGGCGCTGGTGGACGAGGCCTATCGGGACTTCATCCGCCATACCGGGCCCTCGATGTCGCCATTCAACGCCTGGGTGCTGCTCAAGGGGCTGGAGACCCTGGACCTGCGGGTGCGCCGCCAGAGCGAGACGGCCGCGGCCCTGGCCGACCGCATCGCCGCCCACGCCAAGGTCAAGACGGTGCGCTACCCGGGCCGGACCGACCACCCGCAACACGAGCTCGCCAAGCGCCAGATGACCGGCGGCGGCAGCCTGATCGCCTTCGACCTGGGAACCCAGGCTGCGGCGTTCCGCTTCCTCAATCGCCTGCAGCTGGTGGACATCTCCAACAACCTGGGCGACGCGAAGACCATGGCGACGCATCCCAGCACCACGACGCACCGGGCCATGACCGAGGAGCAGCGCCTGGAGATCGGCCTGACCGCCGGCTGGGTGCGGCTGTCGGTGGGGCTGGAGGGCGTCGGCGACCTGGGCCGCGACATCGACCGCGCCCTCGACGCGGCCTGAGGCGCGAAGCCGGTGCCGAACGCCAGGACCATGCGATGAGCCGGGGACCGCCCCGGGATGTCTATGTGGCGCGCACGCGCGACATCGTCGTGCGCGCCCAGCCGGTGTACCAGGCCGCGCAGTCGGATCCGTCGCGCAACCAGTTCACCTGGTCCTACACCATGGAGATCGAGAACCACGGCGCCGAGACGGTGCAGCTGGTCTCGCGCCACTGGATCATCACCGACGCCCAGAACCGGGTCGAGGAAGTGAAGGGCCCTGGCGTGGTCGGCGAGCAGCCGACCCTGAAGCCGCGCGAAGCCTATCGCTACACCTCGGCCTGCCCGTTGACGACGTCGTCGGGGGCCATGCGCGGCAGCTACCAGATGGTCACCGAGGGCGGCGAGATCTTCGAGGCGGAGATCCCGGAATTCTCCCTGCACCGCCCCGAGGCCGTGAAGCGGATGAATTGAGGGGGGCCCATTTCCACCATCCCATCCGTCATCCTGGGCCTTGTGCCCAGGACCCATGAACACGTGAGGGGGCGTGGCGCGCTTCGAAGGGCGCGCCAGGGCAGAACCTCTCCGCCCCTGCGACGCTCCGCTGCCGCTCGCGACTTCACTCACTGAGATCATGGACCCTGGGCACAAGGCCCAGGATGACGGATGGGAAGGGGGGCTTACCGCCCCTACCCCACCGCCTCCGGCGTCAGTTCGTAGACCCGCGAACAGTATTCGCAGGTGACGCGGATCTGGCCGTCGTCCTCGACCATCCCGGCGCGGTCTTCCTCCGGGAACGACTTCAGCACGCTCATGATCCGCTCTTCCGAGCAGCGGCAGAAGGCCTTGAGGGGCTTGGGCTCGAACATCCGAACCCCGTCCTCGTGGAAGAGGCGCCACAGCAGGGTCTGGCCGTTGATGGTCGGGTCGACCAGCTCGTCCTCGCCGACCGTCTCGAACAGGGCCTGGGCGGTGATCCAGGCCTCCTCGGTGGAGCCTCGGGCGTCGTCCTCGGCGATGTTCTGGATGAAGAGGCCGCCGGCCCGCCAGGTTGCGCCCTCGCCGGTGTCGACCTGGCCGACGGCCAGGCGGACCCGGGTTGGGGTCTGTTCGGACTGGGCGAAGTACTGCTCGGCGCAAAGGGCCAGGGTCTCGCCTTCGATGGCGGTGACGCCCTGGTAGCGGTCCATGTCCGGACCCTGGTCGACGGTCATGATGAACACGCCCTGGCCCAGCAAGGTCCTGGCGCCGGGACGCGCGAAGCCGCTGGAGACCCCGGCCACCCTCTCGGCGTCGTAGCGGCAATAGCCGCGCATGGAGCCCTCGGTGTCGTAGTCGACCACGACATAGCGCACCGGCCCGTCGCCCTGGGCCTGGACGATCAGGCGGCCGTCGAACTTCAGCGAGGCGCCGACCACCGAGGCAAGGGCGCACGCCTCGCCCAGCAGATTGGCGACGGCGTCCGGATAGGCGTGGCGGGTCAGGATCTCGTCCACCGCCGCGCCCAGCCGCACGATGCGGCCGCGCACGGGCTGGTTCTCGATCTGGAAGGCGGCGACCAGGTCGTCGTGAGGAATGTTGGTTTCAGGCACGGCGGGGATATAGGCCCTTCAGGCGCGAATTCCAGCGCGACGCTACGCCCCGCCCGGATGCGGGCGGGGCGTAGCGGTTCTCTAGGCGACCCCGCCGAAGCACCAGGCGAGGATCGACTTCTGGATATGGATGCGGTTCTCGGCCTCGTCCCAGACCAGGGACTGGGGCCCGTCCATCACCTCGTCCGTCACCTCCTCGCCGCGGTGGGCCGGCAGGCAGTGCAGGAAGGCCGCGCGGGGGCTGGCCAGGCTCATCAGGTCCTGGTCGACCTGATAGGGCTCCAGGGCCTCGACCCGCTCGTCGTGATCCAGGTCGCCCATGGAGACCCAGGTGTCGGCGACCACGCAGTCGGCCCCGGCCACCGCGGCGCGCGGATCGTCGGTGACCTCCACCCGACCCTGCTCTTCCGCGGCCCGCGCCAGGTCGCGCAGGTCGGGGTGGTACTGGGGCGGACAGGCCACCACCAGCTTGAAGCCGAGCTTGGCGGTGGCGTGGATGAAGCTGGCACAGACGTTGTTGCCGTCGCCGACCCAGGCGATGGTCTTGCCCGCCACCGGCCCGCGATGCTCCTCGAGGGTCATGATGTCGGCCAGGATCTGGCACGGGTGGCTGCGGTCGGTCAGGCCGTTGATCACCGGCACCGTGGAGGCCAGGGCGAAGCGCTCGACGTCCTCGTGCCGGTCGGCGCGGATCATCACCGCGTCGACCATGCGCGACAGGACCTTGGCGGTGTCCTCGATGGTCTCGCCTCGGCCCAGCTGCATGTCGGTGGACGAGGAGATGATCCCCTGCCCGCCCAGTTGGCGGATGGCCGCGTCGAACGAGAAGCGCGTGCGCGTCGAGTTCTTCTGGAAGATCATCGCCAGCACGCGGTCCTGGCCTGGCGCGTCGGCGTCGACGCGGCCCTGGGGCCAGCCCTTGCGGGCCGCCTTGCGGGCCTTGGCGTCCTCCAGGATGGCGCGCAGCGTCCCGCCGTCCATCCTCCAGAGGTCGAGGAAGTGGCGGGGCGCACTCATGCCGCCGCCTTCTTCCGCATGACCTCGCAGGTGCGCTCCAGCTTTTCGATGGCCTCGCGGGCCTCATCCTGGGTCAGGAGCAGCGAGGGCAGCAGGCGCACGCAGTTGTCGCCGCCGCCGGCGATCAGCAGCTTCTCGTCGCGGGCCGCGGCCATGAACTCGCGATTGTTGGGCGCGAGCTTGACGCCGATCAGCAGGCCCTTGCCGCGGATGTCGGTGATGACGTCCGGATAGCGGTCCTGCAGCCCCTTGAGCCCCTGGGTGAAGTAGCCCGCCACCGTGCGGACGTTCTCCAGGGTCTCCGGCTTGTTGATCTCGCCGAAGGCGGCCAGGCCCACGGCCATGGCCAGCGGGTTGCCGCCGTAGGTGGAGCCGTGGGAGCCCACGGTCATGCCCTTGGCCGCCTCGATGGTGGCCAGGCACGCGCCCACCGGGAAGCCGTTCCCCAGCGCCTTGGCCACGCACATGATGTCCGGCGCCGCGCCCTCCACCCACTCGTGGGCGAAGAGCTTGCCGGTGCGCCCGAGGCCGCACTGGATCTCGTCGTAGATCACCAGCACGCCGTTGGCCGTGCAATGGTCGCGCATGGCCTTCAGCTCGGCCTCGCCCAGCGCCCGCGCGCCGCCCTCGCCCTGGACCGGCTCGACGATCACCGCGGCCGTGCTCGGGCCGACGGCCGCCTTGAAGGCCTCGAGGTCGCCATAGGGCAGGGTCTTGTAGCCGGGCAGGGCCGGGCCGAAGCCCTCGGTGTAGGACGGGTTGCCGGCCGCGAACACGGCGGCGTAGCTGCGCCCGTGGAAGGCGCCCTCGAAGCCGACGATCTCGATGCGGTCAGGCTGGCCGTTGGCCCAGTGATACTTGCGGGCCGTCTTCAGCGCGCACTCGATGGCCTCGGTGCCGGAGTTGGTGAAGAACACCACGTCGGCGAAGGTGGCCGCGCAGAGCCGCTTGGCCAGTTCTTCCTGGCCCGGGATCTGGAAGATGTTGGACACGTGCCAGAGCTTCTCGGCCTGATCCTTCAGGGCCTCGACGATTTTGGGGTGGGCGTGGCCCAGGCCCGTCGTGGCGATGCCCGCCAGGCAGTCCAGGTATTCCTCGCCCTCGGTCGTGTAGAGGCGCGCGCCTCGGCCTCGTTCGAACGCCAGCGGGGCGCGGTTGTAGACGCCCAGGATGTGGTCATTCGGAACGGTCGGCGAGGTGGATTGCGCCATTTGGATTGCCTCCCAGAAGCGCGAAAATCCCCGCACCGGAGGCGCAGGGACGGGAAGCGTGGCGTTTTCGTCTCATGGGCGGCCGCTGTCAATCGCGGGGATGTGACAGGGGCGGAGCGTCGGGCAGTGGAAGGCTGGCGTTTCTTCGCCCCGCCCCCTGCCCTCTGTCATCCCGGAATCCGCGCAGCGGATATCCGGGACCGCCGGAAACGCCGCCCCCTCAGCCGCGGGGCCGATCTTCGTCGAACCACAGCCGGTCGCCGCCGCCGCCAGGATCCTGGCCCAATTCGTTCTCCCACGGATAGCGCCCGCCGCCGGCCAACCCCTCCCAGAGATCGTCCCACCCGGGATTGAGCGCCTCGACGAGCTGGAACTTCCACGCCCTGCGCCAGCGCTTGACAGCCTTCTCCCGTGCGATCGCCCGCTCAACCTCGCCGTGGAGCTCGAACCACGCCAGCCGCTTGCAGCCCCAGTCGCGCGTGAAGCCGGGCACTTCTCCGAGGCGGTGCTGTCGCGCCCGGCCAACGAGGTCCCCGGTCACGCCGACGTACAACACGCCGCGCTGGACGTTGGTCATGATGTACACGGCGTAGGTGCGCTCTTCTCGCATTGCGGTTGCAACGCTAGCGCTTCCGGCGGTCCCGGATAAGCGCTGCGCACTTTCCGGGATGACAGAGAGAGGGGGAGGCGGGGGGCCTTCGCTAGGTCTTCAGCTTGTAGCCCGTCGCGAACATGCGCCAGCAGACCCCGGTCAGGATCACCACCAGGGCCGCGGTCAGGCCCGCGCCGATCGCCACCGAGCCGTCCGCGGCGCCGATGAAGCCGTAGCGGAAGCCGTCGATCAGGTAGAAGAACGGGTTGAAGTGCGAGATCGTGCGGAACGGCTCGGGCAGGCCCTCGACCAGATAGAAGGTGCCGGACAGGAAGGTCATCGGCATGATCACGAAGTTGGTCACCGCGGCGATGTGGTCGAACTTCTCGCTCCAGATCGCCGCGACGATCCCCAGCAGCCCCATCACCAGCGAGGCGCCCAGACCGAAGTAGATCACCGCCCACGGGTGGGCGATCCGAAGGCCGTGGGCGAAGGGGATCACCGCGACGGCGGCGATGGCGCCCACCGCGATGCCCCGGGTGGCGGCGCCGGCGGCGAAGCCGATCACCTGCTCGGCCGGTGACAGCGGCGGCATCAGGAAGTCGCCGATCAGCCCGTTCATCTTGGCCTGCAGCAGGGAAGAGGACGAGTTCGAGAAGGCGTTGGAGAGGATCTGCATCATCACCAGGCCCGGGATGATGAACAGGCTGAAGTCCACGCCCTCGATCACCCGGCGCCGGCCGACGGCGACGACGAACACCAGCATGTACAGCAGGGCCGTGACCACCGGCGCGGTCAGGGTCTGCATGCCCACCTTCCAGAATCGGCGGACTTCACGGAGATAGAGGGTTCGGAGCCCCTCCCAGTTGACCCCGTTGTAGACGCGGGGCGGCGGCGGGACGACGGCGGCGGCGGGCATGTCCTTCATGGCCCCTGATGTGCGCCCGGGCACGGCCATGCGCAAGTCGCACGGCGTTCGATCAAGATATTGATCCTGTGGACAGATCGTGGGGCGCCTATTGTGCCTCTTCAGACTTTGTGCACGATATCTAGTAGGCCATCGGTAACGACGGCCCTCGGGGACACAAGATGTGGGTTCAGGCGTTTATGGGGAGCGCCTCGCCCGCCTTGCAGCAGGGGTTGGAGGGTTTCAGTCATGGGTTGGACCGACGAACGCGTTGAAACGCTTAAGAAACTCTGGCTCGACGGGCTCTCCGCCAGCCAGATCGCCAAGCAGCTTGGCGGGGTCACCCGCAACGCCGTGATCGGCAAGGTGCACCGCCTGGGCCTGTCGGGCCGCGCGGCGCCCTCGCAGCCCGCGCGTCCGGTGTTCAAGGCCGCGCGTCCGGCGCGTCCCGTTGTCGCGGCCCAGCCCGCCGCGCGCCGCCCGGTGGCGACGGCTCCGGTCGAGGCCGCCCCGCCGCCCGCGCCGCGCCCGCCGACCTATGTCGAGGAACCCGGCACCGCCACGGTCCTGACCCTGGGCGCGCACATGTGCAAGTGGCCGATCGGCGACCCTTCGACCGACAGCTTCACCTTCTGCGGCCGCCGCTCGGGCGGCGAAGGGCCCTATTGCGCCGAACACGCCCGCATCGCCTACCAGCCGCAGCAGACCAAGAAGAAGTCCGGCGCCAACGAACTGGCCCGCAGCCTGCGCCGCTACATCTAGAGATCCTCCCTCCCCTTCACGGGGAGGGTCGGCCGCGCCGCGGCCGGGGTGGGGAAGTCCTGGGGCGTCCCGGACGATCAAATGGTCGCCGCTAGCGTCAAAGGTGTTCCCCACCCCCGCCCTGCGGGCGGACCCTCCCCATTGAGGGGAGGGAGGGATAGTTTCGCCCCATGACCGATCTCGCGCCCGAGTCTTCGTCCGACGCCGCGGCGGGCAACGCCCAGGCCTATTCCGTTTCGGAACTCGCCTTCGCGCTGAAGCGAACCATCGAGGACGCCTACGGTTTCGTGCGCCTGCGCGGGGAGCTGTCCAAGGTCACCTTCCATGGCAACGGCCACGTCTACCTCGACATCAAGGACGAGCGGGCCAGCATTTCGGGCGTCATCTGGAAGGGCAACGTCCGCTCGCTGAACGTGCGCCCAGAGACGGGCCTGGAGGTGATCGTCACCGGCAAGGTCACCACCTATCCGGGCCGCAGCCAGTACCAGATCATCATCGAGACCATGGAGCCGGCGGGCGTCGGGGCCCTGTTGGCCCAGCTCGAGCGGCTGAAGGCCAAGCTGGCCGCCGAGGGCCTGTTCGAGACTTCGCGCAAGCGTCCATTGCCGGCCATGCCGCGCGTGATCGGGGTGGTGACAAGCCCGACCGGCGCGGTGATCCGCGACATCCTGCATCGCATTCGCGACCGCTGGCCCTGCCGGGTGGTGGTCTGGCCGGTTGTGGTGCAGGGCGACCAGGCCGCCGCCCAGGTGCGCGCCGCCATCGAGGGGTTCAACGCCCTGGACGGCGCAGGTCCCCTGCCCCGCCCCGACCTGCTGATCGTCGCGCGCGGCGGCGGCTCGGTGGAGGATCTTTGGCCCTTCAACGACGAAGCCCTGGCGCGCGCGGCCGCGGCCAGCGCCATTCCCCTGATCTCGGCGGTGGGTCACGAGACGGACACCACCCTGATCGACTTCGTCTCCGACCGCAGGGCCCCGACACCCACCGCCGCCGCCGAGATCGCCACCCCCGTTTACGCCGAGCTGGCCGCGGCCGTGGCCGACTACAGCCGGCGCATGCTCCAGTGCGGCGAGCGGGCGCTGGAGCATCGGCGCAGCCGCCTGGCCGCCGCGGCGCGCGGCCTGCCGCGACCCGCGGACCTGCTGGCCCTCGCCACCCAGCGCCTCGACCTGGCGTCCGGCCGGTTGGGCGCGGCGCTGGAGAAGAACGTCTCGTCGCACCGCCAGGACCACCTGCGGGTCGCCGCAAGGCTGCGGCCGGGCCTCTTGGAGCGGCCGATCCAGGTACGCCAGCAACGCCTCGGCGCCGCGGCCGAACGCCTGGCGCCGGCGGTTCACCGGCGGCTCGAGCGGTCCGTCGAGCGCCTGGTGGCCCTGGAGCGCCAGCGTCTGGCCCTCAATCCGGACGGCCCCTTGAGCCGCGGCTTCGCCCGCGTCCACCACGCCGACGGTCGCCTGGTCCGTGGGGCGGGGCTGCTCAAGGCCGGTGAGGCCGTCAAGATGGTGTTCGCGGACGGCGATCGGCAGGCCGTCGTCGACGGCGCGCCGCCAGAGCCATCAAGGGTCGCCGCGCCGGCGCCCGCCTCGCGCGCGCCCCGGCCAAGGCCCAGCGCCGCCGACCAGGGCGACCTCTTTTAGACGCCGGCGCGCGCGCCTATTTGGAGGCCGCCCCCGAACGCGGTATCCTGAGACCATGAACGCGCACGATCGAGACCTCACCGGCAAGGCCAACGAACTCGCCACCGTCCATTATGGCGACGGCGAGATCGCCATCCTGCGGCCCGGCCGCTTCGTTCTTTGCGCCGTGTCGGGCAAGCGCATCCCGCTGGAGGCTCTGCGCTATTGGAACCCGACGCTGCAAGAAGCCTATGCTGGCCCGGCCGAGGCGCTGGAGCGTTGGCTGGAGCTGAATCCGCGGACCTGAGGGCCTACGGACGCGATCAGAAGCCCTTGGCCGCCAGTTCGGCGTAGGCCCGCGCCGGCCAACGCCGGTGAACCCAGAACCATTCGTGCGGTCGCTCGCGCACCCGCGCCTCGATGAAGGCGTTGATGGCGGCGACCCCCGCCGCGATATCGGCCGTTCGATCGCCGGTGTCGGCGACCTCGATCGGCTCATGCACGACGCACCTAAACCGCGCGCCCTTGAGTCGCTGGACCGACATCGGCTGCAACACGGTCCCGAAGCGAAGGGCCAGGCGGACCGCGGCGGGCAAGGTCGGCAGGCTATGGCCGAAGAAGGGAGCCGGCGGCCCGCCCTCGTACTTCTGGTCGTTCATCAGCGCGACCGACACGCCGCGCTCCAGCGCCGCCAGCAGTTCGCGCGCGCCATCGGCCCCCTTGGGCGCGAACAGCCGCACCCCGTAGCGCCGGCGGCTGCGCTTGATGCGAGCGTCGACATAGGGGTTGTTGGCGGCCCGATAGGTCATGTCGCAGGTGACGCCCGAGGCGACGATGGTCGCCGGCATGACCTCCCAATTCGAGAAATGGCCGGAAACGAACACCACCGGCCGGCCGGCCGCGGCGATGGCCGCCAGGCGCTCGGCCCCCACGACCTCCACACGCCCGCTGGCCGGGGTGAGGCGATCGACGATGGGGAACTCACCGAAGGCGCGCCCGACGTTGTCCCACTGGGCGGCCAGCAGGCTTGAGCGCGCAGCGTCGTCCAGTTCCGGGAACGCCAGGCGCAGATTGCGGTCCGCCGCGCGATGCTGGCGCGTCAGGGGGCCGACGGTGCGGCCAAGCCAGCCGCCAAGGGCCGACGCCCCATCCACCGGCAGGGCGCGCATGATCGCCGTGAAGAGGTCAAACCCCACCGCTTCCAGCCGCCACACGAAATCCTGAGCGGCGCCGCCGCGCATCCTGGCCATCGCCTGATTAGGCCAGGCGGGCGCCAAATCGCAATCGGGGCGCCGCCG
>JAFEEA010000120.1 GCA_018241335.1 Pseudomonadota bacterium | reverse complement strand
TTCGCGCCAGGTCGAATGGCCGTCAGGAACAGGCCGCCTTGGTGTGCTTCGTGTGCTTTGTGGTTGAACCTTGAGGCGGTTCAACGCGGCCCAACGCTGGGCGCCTGGCGGGCTTTTGCCTGGGCCCCGACTTTCGTCGGGGTGAGCGGGGTTTGGGGGTGCGAAGGTGGCGTGGCGGGGCGGGGCCTGCCATGGTCGCCGGCATGATCGAAGCCGAGACCGCGGTGCGGGCGCGACGCCGTCTGACCAACAAGCTGATCGCCGGACATGACGCGGCGCGGTTGAAGCCCTTCTTCATGGCCGACGCCAAGGTGATCGCCGGGGATGGGAGCCTGATCACGGGCGCCGCGGCGATCCTGGACGCCTTCGCGCGCCAGTTCGCCGAGCCGGGGTTCGTGGCCTATGTCCGCACCACCGAGAGCGTGGCGGTGGACGAGGGCGGCGAACGGGCGGCCGAGCGGGGGGCGTGGCAGGGGACCTGGCGCGGGAGGCCCGGGCTGAGCGGCGACTACCTGGCAGTCTGGCGCAAGGTCACCGGTCAGTGGGTGATCGAGTCCGAACTCTATGTCACCCTAGCGCAGGGAGACGAAACGCCATGACCGACACCACCGCAATGCCGGCGGCCAGCCACGACTGGGCCACCGTTGTCGCCGAACTGGAGCAGCGGCTGAAGCTGCGTTCCATCCCCTTCGCCATGAAGATGTTCGAGGACCGCGCGGCCATGGAGGCGATCCCGCGCATCCGCCGGCCGCAGGCGGTGCACACCCTGGACCAGATCGTGGGCCAGGCCTCGCGCCTGGGCTGGACGGTGGGGATTACCGCCGACGACTTGGTGGGGGCCCAGTGCCGCGCCGTGGTGGGGCTGGGGGGCGCCAAGACCGACGCGTGGAAGTCCGGCCAGCACATGACCGGGGTCTGGTTCTCCACCGACGAGGACGCCGGCGCCCACCAGGCGGCGATGCACTGCGTGCCCGACGGCCGCTATGACGCCCTGGCGGTAGGCCCGCTGGCGGCGGGCAAGCTGGGCGACCCGGACATCGCCCTCTTCTACGCCACGCCGGGGGCGATGATGTACTTCATCAACGGCCTGCAATGGGCCGGCTACATGCGCTTCGACTGGGGCGTGGTGGGCGAGAGCGCCTGCGCCGACAGCTGGGGCCGCGCCCTGACCACGCGCACGCCCAGCCTGTCGATCCCCTGCTTCGCCGAGCGGCGCTACGGCGGGGTGCTGGACGACGAGATGCTGATGGCGACGCCGCCGGAGTACCTGGTCAAGGCGCTGGAGGGGATGCGGGCCCTGGCCAAGAACGGCTTCCGCTATCCCTTCCCGCAGTACGGGGTGCAGCAGGACGTGCGCGCCGGCATGGCGGTGAGCTACGCCGACCGGGGGTGAGGGGCGTTCGGGGGACCGGGCGCGGCCGGAGGTCTAGCCCACGGGCCGGAAGATGAAGTTGAAGAGATAACCCGGCCGTCCGACGCGGCCGCGGTGCCAAAGGTCCATGTCGATCTCGCGCCATGGCGTCATCATCCCGCCCGGCAGGCCGAAGCCCGCGTAGCCGTGGGCTTCGATGTCGCCGATCATCGCCTCGATCGGACGGCCGGTGTGGCGCTCCTCCAGTTCGACCACCATGACGGGGCGGTCCCGGCGAAGGGTCTCGCGCGCGCCGGCGATGACGGCCAGCTCGGCGCCCTCGACATCGATCTTGATGAAGCCGACGTCGGCTATGCCCAGATCGTCCAACCGGGCCGTCCGCACCGTCAGGGCGCCATAATCCCGAGGCACCGCGATGGCGCTCAAGGAGCCGCCCTGGTTGGAATAGCCCCGGCGGCCGCGAGGCACGCGAAACTCCGCCTCGCCGGCCCCGTCGCTGAGCGCGAGCGCGTGCAGATGGGCCCTGCCCTTCAGCGCCGCGCTCAGGTCCGCGAACATCTTGGGATTGGGTTCGAAGGCGTGGACCTCGCGCGCCAGCCCGCGCAGGACGTAGGTCCAGACGCCGCGATTGGCGCCGACGTCCAGGGCCACGCGGCCCGGCGTCACCAGCTGCGGCAGGAGGCGAAACTCGCGCTCGCCGAAGCGGCCCTCGCGCCAGGCCTTGTAGCCAAGCCGCCAGCGGGCGGGGATCACGGCGGCGCGGAACCGTTCCTCGAGGCTCGACGGGGGCCGCCAGCTCTGCGTCAACCGGCCCTCCCTCCGGGGCGCCCGCTTCCGGCGGCCCTCGCCGCATCACCGAGACCCCCGTGTTTTGGCGAACAACCTTGACCAATGAAAGCCCTCCTCGGCGGCGGCGGCCCGCCCGACCGGGCGCGACCCTGGCCGGCGTCGCCTCTGGCCGCCTGTCCGGGGTCGGTCTAGGCTGGCCGGCGACAAGCAGTCAGGGATGGAAGCGGTGGCCTACGAGCAGATCCTCTATCGCGTGGAAGACGGCGTGGCGGTGATCACGCTGAACCGGCCGGACAAGCTGAACGCCTGGACGGGGCGGATGCACCATGAGGTGCGCACGGCGATGAAGGCGGCCACCGACGACGCGGGCGTGCGCTGCATCGTGCTGACCGGGGCCGGCCGAGGGTTCTGCGCCGGGGCGGACATGAACACCCTGCAGGACATCCAGCAGGGGACCGCCAGCTCCAGTCCCCGGGAAGAGGCCTTCGATCCGGCCTCGGACCCCAACTTCCAGAAGGTCTATTCCTACTTTCCGGCCGTGCCCAAGCCGATCATCGCGGCGGTGAACGGCGCCTGTGCGGGGCTGGGTTTCGTGATCGCCCTCTATGCCGACCTGCGCTTCGCCTCCGACGCGGCGGTGTTCACCACCAGCTTCGCGCGGCGGGGGCTGGTGGCCGAGCATGGGGCGAGCTGGCTGCTGCCGCGGCTGGTGGGCCTGGCCAACGCCGCGGACCTGCTGTTCTCGGCCCGCAAGGTGAGCGGCGAGGAGGCCGCGCGGATCGGCCTGGTGAACCGGGTGATCCCGTTCGACCGGTTCCAGGATGAGGTGATGGACTACGCCCGTATGCTGGCGCGGGAGGTCTCGCCCCGCTCGATGCGCGAGATGAAGCGCGAGATGTGGAACGCCCAGTTCCAGACCCTGGGCCAGGCCATCGACGCGGCCAACGTGGACATGGACGCCAGCTTCCTGTCCGAGGACTTCAAGGAGGGGGTCGACCACTTCCTGGAGAAGCGGGCGCCGGCGTTCACGGGACGGTAGGGGGCGCCCTCACCTCTTCCTGTCATCCCGGACGAAGCGAAGCGGAGATCCGGGACCGCCAGATACGCCGGCGCTTGCCGCGGTCCCGGATAGGCCGCTGGCGCGGCCTTCCGGGATGACAGCCGTGGGGTGGGAAGACCCTGTGTCCTACCGCACGTAGGCTGAAAGCCGGCTCACCGTGGCGGTGTCGGGAGCGCCGGTGGCGGGCAGGCCCTGGTCGTGCTGGTAGGCCGACAGGGCCAGGCGCAGGGCCGGCGACGGGGAGCCGTCGGTGGGGCCCTGGTAGTAGCCGAGCGCCGACAGGGCCCGCTGGGCGGTGACCATGTCGTTGGCCGCGGCGGAGACCGGTCCGGCCGCCGGGGCCGCCGCGGCCTGGACCGACGGCAGGGTGGAGGCGTTGGGGGCGGTGGATCGGAAGGCGGCGGCGGCGCGTTCGGCGGCCGTGCGCGCATCGGCCGACAGGGTGTCACGCACCCGGGTGGCGTTGGAGCGGGACTCCGCGTCGCCGAGCTTGGCGGCGATCAGGTACCACTTGTAGGCCTCGGCGCCGTTCTGGGGCACGCCGAAGCCGCCCTCGTAGATGCGGGCCAGATTGACCTGGCTGTCGATGACGCCAAGCTCGGCGGCCTTCTGGAACCATTGCACGGCGATGGCGCGGTTCTGCGGGCCGGCCGTGCCTTCGAAATAGGCGAGGCCCAGGTTGTGCATGGCCTTGCGGTCGCCGCCCTCGGCGGCGCGCTCGGTCCAGCGGCGGGCCTCGACCGGGTCCTTCTTCAGGCCGCCGGTTCCGGCGTCGTAGAGCTTGCCGAGGTAGAACTGGGCCGGGGCGTAGCCGAGGTTGGCGACGCGGCGCAGCTCGGCGACGCCGCTGTTGTCCTTGGCCTCGATGCGGGCCACGGCGGCGGAGTAGACGGCGGCGTAGTCGTTGGCCGGCGGGGCGGCCGCGGCAGGAAGCATGCCGGCGCCCTGCTGGTCGATGGGCTTGGGCTCAAGCGCCACGGCCAGTTGCGGATTGCCCTGGGACGGCGCGGCGTCGGATTTCCCGCCGAGGCCGCGCTTGGCGGCGTCGAGCGCGTCGGCCAGGGACTTGGAGAGGTCGCCGTGCGGCTCGCTCTGCAGGGCGGCGTAGCCCCCGAAGGCGGCGACGACGAAGGTAGCGGCGATGCTGAGGCCGACCACGGGCCCGGCGCGGAACCGGGGCTTGGGCCGGCGGCCGAAGGCGGCGCCGGTGAAGACGGTGTCCTCCGAACCGGGCAGGCCCGGCGCCGGGGCGGCGGCGTCGCGGGAGGCGCGGCCAGGCTGGACCGCCGCGCGGGCGGCGGCGCGGGCGCGTTCGACGGCCTCGCGGGTGCTGAGCGCGCTCTTGGCGTCGGCGACCGGCGACGCAGCGGCGACCGGGTTGGACGCTTCGAGCAAGGGCTCTTCGAACAGGTCCTCGGCGACGGCCGGGGTGGCGTCCGGGGCCGCTTCCTCGAAGTCGAAAGGCGCGAGGGGCTCGGCGGCGAGTTCAAGTTGCGGCTCGGCTTCGGGTTCCGGTTCGGCCTCAAGCGCCTCGGCGGCGGCTTCGGGCGTGTCGGCGACGACGGTCCAGCCGTCCTCGGCCACCGGGGCCGACGCCTCGGGCTCGGCGACCTCGGCCGCAACGGCGGTCGCGGCGGCCGGCTCAAGCTCCAGCACTTCCCCGTCGGCCAGCGCCTGGGCCGGCGCCTCGACGATTGGCTCGGCGTAGGCGTCGGCGGCGACGAAGTCTTCCTCGCTGAAAGGCGCGGCCTCGTGTTCCGGGGCCCAGGCCTTGGCGACGGCGGCGATGGGCGCCGCCACGACAGATGGCGTCGCCGAGGCCATCGCGGGGGCCGGGGTGTAGGCCAGCTGGCTGGACACCGTGCGGCTGGCCACCGTCTGGTGGAAGGCGGGGGCGGCTTGCGCCCCCTCAGCGGGGGGCGGAGGCTGGAATGAGGGGAACTCTTCCTCAAACAGGCCCTCGTCCTCGTCGAAGGCGTTGCGGCGCAGGTCCGGAGCGCGGCGCTGGGCCTCGACGGTCAGCTTCTCGAGCTTCTCGCGCGCCTCTTCCAGAAGCTTGGCGGTGCGTTCCTCGCTCTGGCGGATGCGGTCGGCCAGCTCACCGGTGGTGCGTTCATGGCGCTGGCTGATGCGTTCGGTGACGCGGGCGACCTGTTCGCCGACGTCGTCGATGGCCTGGGCCGAGCGGCGCTCGGAATTGGCGATGCGTTCGGCCAGCCGCTCGGAAATCCGGGCGATCTCGCCGCCCAGCTTTTCCAGGGCCTGGGCCTGGATGGTGTCGGCCCGGCTGAGCTTGGTCTCCATGGCCTGGGCGATCCTGGCCACCTCCCCGCCGACCTGCTCGATGGCGTCGGCGCTGCGATGTTCCACCGACTGCACACGACGGCCGAGGTTCTCGGCCATGTCAATCACTTCGCGGCCCATCTTCTCGATGGCCTGGGCCGAGCGGGTCTCGGCGGCGCGCACGTGCTCGGCCATCTCGGCCAGGGTGCGGTCCATGCGGTCGAAACGGGCGTCGGCGGAGACGCGCAGGCGTTCGGCCATCTCGGCGCGGGCGGCCTCGACGCGGCTGGTGAGGTTGGTGGCCAGGGTTTCCAAGCGCGCTTCCATGGCGCCGGTCGCGCCCGGGGCGGCGCCGCCCTCGACGGAGCTGAGGCGGTTGTCCAGGGCGGCGAAGGAGGCGCGCAGATCGGTCAGGGCGCCGGCGGTCTTGGCTTCGGCCTGTTCCAGGCGCTGGCCCAGGCGGCTGACCACGGCGTCAACGACGTTCTCGCCCTTGTCGGATTCGAAGCGGTCGACGCGGGCGCGCATCTCGCTGAGCGCCTCGCGGGTGCGGCTTTCGCCGTCGTAGAGATGGCTGGCGACCTTGCCGAGAGCGCCCTCGAGGGAGCGCAGGGCTTCGGCGGAACGGGGACCGTGGGCGTCCGCCTCGATGCGGCGCATGCGGTCGGCGGCGCGGGCCTGTTCGGCCTGGACGTCCTGGACCGCGCCTTCGAAGCGGGCGGCGACGGCGGTCTGCTCGCGCTCGGCCGCTTCCAGGCGCGAGAGCACGCCGCGGACGGTCTGGTCGACGCCGCTGATGGCCAGGGTCGAGCGGTGCTCGGCGGCCTCGATACGCTGGGACAGGCGGTCGAGCGCCTGGGCCACGCGGCCGACTTCGTCAGCGGGATGTTCGGGGATCTCGATGCGCGATGGCGCACCGCGATCGTGGCGAGGCGTTTCGAGGTAGGCAGTGTCCCCCGAACCCTGCGCGAAATAGTCTTGAGAGATGGCGTCCTCCGGTCCGTCATCGGCCAGCAGACGGTCCACCCATTCGCTAAGGGAGAGGCCCGAACGGCGCGCGAGATCGGCGGCGACCTCCCGCGATTTCGGGTCCAACCCCTTTTGATGCCTGGGCGCCCCCGCGCTCATCCGAATCGCTCCGCATACCCCTCCGCAAAACGGTACCGGCCGTTCCCTAGTGTGTAAACGCAGCCGACACGCTAAATATAGCGTTGCTACGCGGACTGGGATTGAGGTACGGCGTCCCTTGCGGAGACAGGCTTTTTTCGGATCAGTAGGGTTAACGATGTCTTACCGCGGGGCCGGGAGCCGTTAACGCGATGGGGGTTCTGACTGCGGTCGCGGTGTTGGTCGCGGCCATCGGCCTGACCGCCCTCTTCGGCTGGCTGGGCGCGCGTCCGGTGAAGCTGATGAGCGCGCCGCGCCTTGTTCCGTATCGGATTCTGATGCTGTTCACCTTCGCCCTGTCGGTGGTGATGGTGGCCTATCTGCTGGCCCAGCTGAAGTCGTCCTGAAGCGCCGAAGGTCCTCATCGCGTCAATGGGTCGAGACTTTGGCGGCCAGACCTCACGTCAGGACTGCGGCGTCGCGCCACAGCTCTCGCGGGCGGCGGCGGCGGCGAATTCTTCGCCCAGGCTGTATTGGGCCACGCTTGGCCGCCTCGGAAACCGATTCCGGCGATGTGGGCTTCAGGCCGCGGCCTTGGGCGTCTCGACGGGACGTTCGTTGGGCTTGGGCGAGCGGCGAGTGAGGCCGGCGACGCCGCCGGACGAAAGCAGGCCCACGTCGGCCAGCAGGATCGGGATCGCCCATTTGTGCGGGGCGGCCAAGTAGCGCGGCTGCCAGACGGGGTCGTACTTGTCCTTGTAACGGCGCACGCCGCGGAAATTGTAGATTTCCTCGCCGCGCTCGAAGAGCAGGTTGCCCACCCGTGACATGATCGGCGCCAGGGGTCGGTCCTCCAGGCCCGCCAGGGGCGCCATGCCGAACTCGAAGGCCTCGTAGCCGTTCTCCCTGCCCCACTGCAGGAGTTCGACGAAAAGGAAGTCCATGACGTTCTTGGGCGCGTCGTTGGAATAGCGCATCAGGTCCATGGAGAAGCTGCCGCGCTTGGGCGCGAGCCACAGGGTGGCGAAGGCGACGATCTTGCCGCCGACCCGGACCAGGGCGATGGGGAACTCGGCCACATAGGCCGGCTCGAAGCCGCCCATGGAGAAGCCCTTCTCGCCCCCGGCGTGATGGCTGAGCCACTGGTCGGAAATGGCCTGCAGCTGGGCGATCATGGCCGCATCTGCGCCAGGGGGGATGACCTCGAACTCGGCCCCGCCCTCGCCGGTCTTGCGCCAGTTGCGGCGCAGGGTCTCGCGACGACGGCCCTCCAGGGAGAAGCTGTCGAGGGGCACGGCGGCGCTCTCGCCGGTCTTCTGGATGGAGAAGCCCAGCTCGACGAGGTCGGGCAGGTCCTCCGGGCCGACGCCGTAGATGCCGGGGCGCGCGGCGTGGGCGTCGGCCAGTTCGCGGAAGCGCCAGAGGAGTTCCAGCCGCTCGTCGCGACGGCCGACCGGCGAGCCCAGGGCGACCCAGGAGCGGCCGCGCACGCCGAACATCAGGAAGCTCTGGCCGCTCTCGGAAAAGATGAAGCGCTTGTCGCCGAGCAGGGCCAGGTTCGAGGCCGGCTCCGCGCAGTCGGCGCTGGCCAGGATGGCGCGTACACGGGAGAAGTCGGGGTCATCCTCGCCCACCACGCGCGGGGTGGCGGGCGTCGCCAGCAGTCGCCAGATGCCGACGGCCAGCAGCAGGATCGCGGCGCCGGCGAAGGCCCTGATGGCCCGCTCGGCGTCGGCGTCGGCCATCATTCGCACCCACGAGACATTGGCGTAGTCCGCGTGCTTGAACGACCAGTAACCGACCAGGCCCGCGCCGATGACCGACGCCAGGCTGGAGGCGAGCCACCCCGGGGTGATCTCCATACGGCTAAGGGCGGCCGTCCGGGGGAAGGCCTCATGGCAGGGCAGCAGCATTGCCTGAATGGCCAGCAGCGCCACTGACTCTTCCCAGTTGAAGCCCTTGAACAGGGCGAGGGCCGCCGCCAGGGGTAGGACCACGGCCGAGGCCATCCAGGCGGCGTCCAGGCGCCGCGAAAGGCCGAAGGCCAGCAACACCAGCACGAGGCCCAGGATGGACGACAGGAAGTGGCTGATCTCGATGAGACCGAGCGGCGCCCACTGCACCAGCCACAGGAACCGCATCGGGTCCGACGGCGTGGCGCCCGACGCCAGCAGCATCACCCCGGCCACGGCCGAGAGCAGCGCCAGAAGGTTCGGGGCGACGGCGAGGACGGCCGGGCGCAACTCACTCAGCCAGCGCATGGGGCTCCCTTGAGCTCGGGGGCAGGCGTCGCCTTGGGGAAATGCATCGCCAGCTTATAGCGGGTTTCGCCCGCGCCGTAACGGTCGCTTACGAGGGCGCGCCTTCGCCCTTGCCCGGGCGGCGCGCGGCGCTAAGGTGCCGGCAAATTCGAACGGGTGTTTGGAGGACCTCGCCATGGCCGATTTCGGCGCCGCCGACGCGGACGCTTTCCGGGCCGAACTGCGCACCTGGCTGGAGGCCAACTATCCGGCCGAGCTGAAGGAGCCCAAGCCCAAGACCGACCCCGAGGCCACCTGGGGCGGTCGCGCCTTCGCCGGCAGCGACGATCCGCAGATCCGCTGGATGCGCAAGGCGGCCGAGAAGGGCCTGACCGCGCCCACCTGGCCGACCCAGTACGGCGGCGGCGGCCTGAAGGCCGACCAGGCGCGCATCGTCGAGCAGGAGCTGTCGCGCTACCGCGCGCCGCTGGCCTCGTTCGGCATCTGGATGCTGGGCCCGGTGCTGCTGGAATACGGCAATGACGCCCAGAAGGCCGAGCACCTGCCCAGGATCACCCGCGGCGAGATCCGCTGGTGCCAGGGCTATTCGGAGCCGGGGGCGGGCTCCGACCTGGCCGGGCTGCAGACGCGCTGCGAGGACAAGGGCGACCACTGGCTGATCAACGGCCAGAAGATCTGGACCAGCTACGCCAACAAGGCCGACTGGTGCTTCTGCCTGGTGCGCACCGACACCACCAAGAAGCACGAGGGCATCTCCTTCGTGCTGATCGACATGAAGACGCCGGGCGTGGAGACGCGGCCGATCCAGCTGATCAGCGGCGAGAGCCCGTTCTGCGAGACCTTCTTCACCGACGTGAAGATCCCCAAGGCGAACATGGTCGGCAAGCTGAACGGCGGCTGGGAGATCGCCAAGCGGCTGCTGCAGTACGAGCGCCAGAATATCTCGGGCGGCTTCGGCGGCGGCGGCGGGGCCGGCGGCGCGGCAGGCGACCTGGCCCAGATCGCCAAGGGCTATGTGGGCGTGGACGCCACGGGGGCGCTGGACGACGCCGACCTGCGCGGGCGGATCACGCGCAACAAGATGGATTTCCAGTCCTTCTACCTGACCCTATCGCGGGTGGCCGCGGAGTCGCGGGCCAGCAACGGCCCCAGCGCCGCCACCTCGATCATCAAGTACGCCGCCGCCACCCTGGCGCAGGAGCGTTCGGAGCTGATGGTGGAATCCATGGGCGCCCAGGGCCTGGGCTGGGAGGGTGAGGGCTTCACCCCGGCCGAGCTGACGGCCACCCACGGCTGGCTGCGCTCGAAGGGCAACTCCATCGAGGGCGGCACCTCGGAGGTGAACCTGAACGTGGTCTCCAAGCGCGTGCTGGGCCTGCCCGACCCCAAGTAGGGGACCCGAGGCGGCTGGGTTCAACGTGTTGTGCTTGCGCGCAATTTCGGCGCGGACGTAAGGTTTTTCGATAGTCGACCAATTTGATTTCCGGAGCGGATTGTCATGGCGGATTTTGGCGGTGGCGACGCCGAGGCCTTTCGGGCCGAGGCGCGGACCTGGCTTGAAGAGAACTTCCCCGAGGCCCTGAAGAAGGACCCGATGGCCCAGATGGCGCAGGCCATGGGGGCCAAGGAGAGCGCCGACGGCAAGCTGTGGCGCGAACGGATGGGCGCCAAGGGCTGGGGCACCCCCACCTGGCCGAAGGAATACGGCGGCGGCGGGCTTTCCCGCGCCGAGGCGCGGGTGCTGGCCGAGGAGATGGCCCGCATCGGCGCGCGCAACCCGATCGGCGGCATGGGCGTGATGATGTTCGGCCCGACCCTGCTGGAGGTCGGCACGGAAAAGCAGAAGCAGCAGCACATCCCGCCGATCTGCCGCGGCGAGATCCGCTGGTGCCAGGGCTATTCCGAACCCGGCTCAGGCTCGGACCTGGCCTCGCTGCAGACCAAGTGCGAGGACAAGGGCGACCACTGGCTGATCAACGGTCAGAAGATCTGGACCTCGGGCGCCAACCTGGCCGACTGGTGCTTCTGCCTGGTGCGCACCGACCCCAAGGCCAAGAAGCACGAGGGCATTTCCTTCGTGCTGATCGACATGCACCAGCCGGGCGTCGAGACGCGGCCGATCCTGCTGATCAACGGCACCAGCCCGTTCTGCGAGACCTTCTTCACCGACGCCAAGGCGGACAAGGACCAGATGATGGGCCCGCTGAACGGCGGCTGGACCATCGCCAAGCGCCTGCTGCAGTTCGAGCGCGACAACATCTCCACCAGCCTGGGCGCCGGCGGCGTCGGCTCGGCGATCCCGCTGACCGTGGAACAGGTGGCCAAGGCCTATGTCGGCCTGGACGACGACGGCCGCCTGGACGACGCGGACCTGCGCCGGCGGGTGATCGAGCACCGCATGGAGAACCAGGCCTTCCAGCTGACCGTCCGGCGGGCGGCCCTGGAGGCCAAGTCCAACCAGGGGCCGAGCGCGGCCACCTCGATCATGAAGTACGCGGGGGCCAAGATCGCCCAGGACCGCACCGAGCTGATGGTCGAGGCCATGGGCCACCAGGGCCTGGGCTGGGAGGGCGAAGGCTTCGACAAGGACGAGTTGGCGACCGTCCGCTCGTGGCTGCGGGCCAAGGCCAACTCCATCGAAGGCGGCACGTCCGAGGTGAACCTGAACGTGGTGGCCAAGCGGGTGCTGCACTTGCCGGACCCCAAGTAAGCGGCGCTAATGGGTAACCGGCGCTAATAGGCCGGAATAACAAGACAAAGCGGCGCCCGTCCGGCTTCGAACGGGACGCCCCGCTTGAAGACGATTTTCAAGGGAGCGATTTCAAATGCCTGATTTTGGAAGCGAATTGGACGCCTTCCGCACCGAGGCCCGCGACTGGCTCGAGGCGAATTTCCCGCAGTCGCTGCGCAAGAACCGCGAGGCCGCCGAGGCCGCGATGGGGCCGGACAAGCCCAAGGGCGACATGGCCGCCTGGAAGCAGGCGATGGGCGCCAAGGGCTGGGGCACTCCGACCTGGCCGAAGGAATACGGCGGCGGCGGCCTGACCGCGGCGCAGAACCGGGTGCTGCAGCAGGAGATGGAGCGCATCGGCGCCTACAACCCCATCGTCGGCATGGGCACCTCGATGTTCGGCCCGACCCTGCTGGAGTACGGCACCGAGGAACAGAAGCAGCGCCACATCCCGCCGATCGTGCGCGGCGAGCTGCGCTGGTGCCAGGGCTATTCCGAACCGGGCGCCGGGTCCGACCTGGCCTCGCTGCAGACCAAGGCCGAGGACAAGGGCGACCACTTCCTGATCAACGGCCAGAAGATCTGGACCTCCGGCGCCCAGTACGCCGACTGGTGCT
>JAFEEA010000011.1 GCA_018241335.1 Pseudomonadota bacterium | reverse complement strand
TGCTGACGCTCGGAGAAGACGCAGTCCTCGAACACCGCCTCGCGCAGGTCGGCGTGGGGAAAACGGCAGCGGACCAGGCGGCAGCGCTGGAAGTGGGCGCCTTGCAGGACGGTGTTGGCGAAGGCCGCCGCGGTGACCTGGCAGCCGACGAAGACGCCGTCGGAGACGTCGGCGTCGGCCCAGTCGGCGTCCGACAGGTCCTGGTCCTGGACCTGGACGCCGGGAGCCAGCCTGGGCGGGCTCAGGAGAAACGCTCCCACGCCGACTGGCGCGAGACCCCCAGCGCCGCGCCGATCACCGCCCAGCTGACCTCGCGCCCGCGCAGGGTGTCGACCACCCACTGGAGCTGGTTGCCCTTGCCCTGCAGGGTGTCCTCGATGGGCTTGAGCTGGGCCAGAAGGCGCTCGGTGGGAAGCTGCTCGGCCGGGGTGACGCCGGACATGTCGGGCGTGCGGCCGGCCATGTACTCCGACGCCATGCCGACGCAGCCGTCGCAGATGAACACCCGGCCCGGGCCGGCGACCAGCTTGGCCACCTCCGTCTGGGGCTTCAGGCAGAACGAGCAATAGACCAGGTCTTCGGACTTCGGTTCGGCGGCGCCCATGATGGACCTCCTGGCGGGAACGACGCGTCAAGGATTCCCTGACGCGCCGCCCTTGTCAAGATAGCCCTGACAATCCTCCGGGTTAGAAGGCGAAGCGGATGCCGATGCGCCCGCCCGCGCCGTGGGTCCCGTTGGCGAAGTCGAGATCGGTCTGCAGGTAGCCGTCGACGCCGTGCAGGGCGATCAGGTTCACGCCCGCCGAGGCGTGGCCATAGGTCCCGCGACGGTCGTTGTTGTAGCCGAAGTCGAAGCCGCCGTTGGAGAAGACGAAGCCGTCGGTCCCGCGCCAGTCATGCACCGCCACCACCGAGGCGTAGGGCTGGATGGCCGCCGGGCCCCAGTGGAACAGGGTCCCGCCGAAGCGCACCCCGGCCTTGCCCAGCTCGCTGTCGTAGCGGTCGAAGTTGAACGCGGAATCGAAGGCCGACAGGTTGTCGAGGAAGGTGCGGGTGTAGTCGAAGCTGGCGATCGGCTCGATGAACCAGTCGGCGCCGCCGAAGCGATAGCCGCCCTCCACCCGGCCGCCGTAGCTGTGGCCGTGGAAGTCGAGCACCGAAGGGACCAGCAGGCTGCCCATGCGGATCTGGTCGCCGTTGTACTTGGCCAGGACGTGCAGGAAGAGGCCGCCGGTCTGCAGGCCGGCGTAGGCGCCGATGTTGTAGCCCTCGACGAAGGTCTTGTCCTGGGTGGCCAGGAACCGCATGTCGGCGCCGCTGTAGCCGGCGGTGAGGCCGAAGGTCCACATGCCGGAGACGGCGTCTATGCCGCCCTGGAAGCCGTAGTAGGTGCTGTCGTAGCTGAGGTCGTTGGTTTCGGTGACGCCGAAGGTGGTGCGGGTCTGCACCGCGTCGCGATCCTGGCCGCCGCCATAGAACTGGCCCCAGCCGTGGATGCCCTGCCAGCCGGCGCCGGCGAAGTGGGCGTCGCGGGCCTGGGCCATGTGCACCGACCAGGCGTCCGCCGACTGGCCCCAGAAGTTGGACACCAGCTCCTGGACCTTGAGGGTCTCGTTGACCGCGGCGTTGGGCGTGCCGACCAGGGCGTAGGTCCCGGCGCCCGCGTCATAGACCACCTGGTAGCCGACGAAGCCGTTGTTGGCCGAGGCCGGGTCGATGGTGAAGGCGGTGGGCGACGAGCCGGCCCCGCCGCTGGCGACGACGAGGTTGTTCACCACCAGGGCGCCGTTGGTGCTGCTGAGATGCACGGCCGTCGAGCCCGTCGCCGCGCCGCCGACCACCAGGGTGTCGGCCACCGGGGTGGAGCCGCCGGCGAAATCCACCGCCAGGGTGCTGCCCACGCCCGAGCCGTTGTAGGTCCCGGGCAGGACCAGGCTGTCGCCGGCGTGGCCGTTGACCAGCGAGACGGTCCCCTTGTTGTTGAAGGCCTCGAGGCCCGTGAAGGTCACCGTGCCGGCGCTGGTGGCGGCGGGGAGGACCGCCACGGTTCCGCTGTTGTTGAAGACGTCGGCGCCGGCGCCGAAGTCGCTGTCCTTGGTGGCGTTGAAGGCCCCGGAATTGTTGAACACGTCATCGCCGCCGGTGAGGCTGACCGCGCCGGTGATCGTGCCGCTGTTGCCGATGGTGATCGGCCCTCCTGAGGCCAGGACGGCATAGCCGCCGCTGGAGCCGATGGTCCCGGCGTTTGTCAGGGTGGAGCCGCTAGCGCTGGAGATGTTGAAGCCGGCGGTCGCGCCGCTGACCGAGGCCTTGGAGCCGACGGTGGCGTCGACCGTGTCGCCGCTGAGGTCCACCGCGTCGCTCTTGATGGCGGTGACCGCGCCGGAGGCGACGTTCAGGCTGGCAGCGCCGGAGCCGCTGGACACCTGGATGGCCGGGGCGTTGACGCCTGCGGTGGTCACCGAACCGTTGGTCACCACACTGGCGTGGCCGCCGGCGAGGGCGGCGATGCCGATGGCGTTGTCGCCCGCGGTGCTGACTGCGCCGCTGGTGACGATGCCGACCGTGGAGGTGGGGCCGAGGGCGACGCCCTCGATGCCGACGGCGCCCGCGCCCGTGGTGGCGACGGACTTGGCGTTGATGTTCACCGCTCCCGACCCGACCAGGCCGAAGACGCCGGTGGCGTTGGCGCCCGTGGTGGAGACCGAGCCGGCGTTGATCGTCGCCGCGCCCGAGCCCGCCGAGCCGACGATGCCGACCGCGCCGTTACCGGTGGTGGCGACGACGCTGGAATTGATGGTGACCGTGCCCGAGCCGACCGTGGCGTCGATGCCGGCAGCGTTGACGCCGCTGGTGGCGACGGTGTTGGAGACGATGTTCACCGTGCCGGTCCCGGCCTGGCCGATGATCCCCTCGGCGGTGGCGCCGCTGGTGGTGACGTGGCCGATGTTGAGGCTGACCGAGCCGGTCCCCGTGGTCGCCCGCGCCCCTGGCGCCAGGTCGCCCTTGGTGACGATGGTGTCGAGATTGGCCGCGACGTCGCCGCTGCCGGAGGTGAGCAGCACGCCGGCCGCGCCGGTCGCCTCGCTGGTGATCGAGACTCCGCCGGGGCCGTTGACGTTGAGCGCCCCGGTCCCCGTGGTCACCGACAGGCCGGGCGTCAGGGTGGAGTCGATGACGACCCCGCTGGTCAGGTCCACCGTCTGTGTGGTCGGCGAGACATAGGTGACGCCCGTCGGATAGGTGTTCCCCGTCGCCGTGCAGGTCACGCTGGTCCCCACGCCGCATTCATTGGCGGCCTGGGCCAATTGCGGCAGTCCGGCGGCGCAGAGCGCCAATATTGCGCTGGAGCCGGCCAGTTGCATGCGGCGTGTGAAGCGCGCCTTGTCTTCGCCACGGCGACGCTTGTTGTTGGACGACGAGAACGAAACGTTGATGGCGCGTGGGAACACAAGCCCCTCCTGTCTGAATAGGCGAGGCGAAAAGCCCGGACAGAGTCGGATCGTTCCGCCCTTCCCGGCGGTTGGCCCACAATGGGCCGGGACTGTGGCGCGGGCGCCGCAGTTGCCGCCAGGCTTGCCGCTTCAGAAGGCGAAGCGGACGCCCACCCGGCCGCCCCCGCCGCTGGCCCCGTGCGCGAAGTCGAGGTCGGCCTGCACATAGCCGTCCACGCCACGCATCGAGATCAGGTCCACGCCGGCCGACGCATGGCCATAGGTCCCGCGCCGGTCGTCGGCGTAGCCGAAGTCGTAGCCGCCACTGGAGAAGACGAAGCCGCCGGTCCCCCTGAACTCGTGCACCGCGGTGACCTCGGCGTAGGGGGTGATGCGCGCGCCGCGCCAGTCAGCCACGGTTCCCCCGAAGCGAACGCCGGCCTTGCCCACCGACGAGACGAAGCGGCGGAAGGCGAAGGTCGACTGCAGCGCCGCAATGTCGTTGGGAATGGTGCTCTGGTAGTCGATGGAGCCCACCGGCTCGATGAAGAAGCCGCGCCCGCCGAAGCGGTAGCCGAACTCGACCGTGCCGCCGTAGGTGTGGGCGGCGAAATCGATCACCGGGATCGTCGCGGCGCCCATCTGGATGCGGTCGTCGCTGTAGCGCCCCAGCACCTGGATGAAGGCGCCGCCGACCTGCACGCCGGCATAGGCGCCGACGTTGTAGCCCTGCATCTGCGTGCGGTCGCTGGTGGCCCGGAAGCGCTGATCGGCGCCGCCATAGCCGGCGGTGAGGCCGGCGATCCACGGCCCGGCCGCCACGTCGAGGCCGCCCTGGAAGCCGTACAGGTTGGCGTCGTAGCTAAGGTCGTAGGTGCGGCTGATGTTGAAGTCGTTGGTGGTCCCGACCCCGGTGCGGCCGCGCCCGGCGCCGTGCAACTGGCCCCAGCCGTGCACCCCCTGCCAGCCCGATCCGGCCCAGTGGGCGTCGCGCGCCTGCGCCATGTGCGCGGACCAGGCGTCGGCGCTGTCGCGGGCGAAGTCGCTGACCAGTTCCTCGACCTTCACCGTCTCGAACACCACGGCGTTGGGAGCGCCCACCAGGGCGTAGCTGTCGCTGGCCGGGTCGAACAGCAGCTGGTAGCCGATGAAGCCGGCGTTCTGCGATCCGGCCGCGATGCTGAAGGCGTCGCTCGTCGAGCCGGCCCCCGCCTGGACGATGGTGGCGCTGCCGACCACCAGCCCGTGGGCGCCGACCGGATTGATCTCGATCGCCGTATGCCCGGTGGCCGCGCCGCCCACCACCAGGGTGTCCCTGGCCAGGGTCGGGCTGGTGGCGACGTCCACCGCCAGCACCGCCGCGCCGCTGCCGGCGTAGCTTCCGGGCAGCACCAGGCGGTCGCCGGGATGGCCGTTCACCAGCGAGATAGTCCCCTTGTTTTTGAAGGTTTCCAGGCCCTTGAAGGTGACCGTCCCCGGCGTGGTGTCGCTCGGGCGCACCGAGAGCAGGCCGCCGTTGTTGAAGGTGTCGGCCCCGGCCCCGAAGTCGCTGTCGGCGCTGGCGACGCCGGGCGCGGTCTCGGCGACGAAGGTCCCGGTGTTATTGAACACGTCGGCCCCGTCGCCCATCGAAACCGCGCCGTGGAATGCGCCGCTGTTGTTCACCACGTCGTCGCCGGCGCCGGTGTCGAGCAGGCCGGTGAAGGTCCCGCTGTTGTTCACCGTGTCATTGGCCCCGCCCAGCGCCGCGGCGCCGGCGAAGGTCGCGCCGTTGGCCAGGGTGTCCGCGCCCGCGCCCGTCGTCAGGGCGCCGGTGAAGGTACCGGTATTGCTGAGTGTGTTGTCGCCGTCGCCCAGGTCGACGCTGGCGGCGAGGGTCGCGCCGTTGCTGAGCGTGTCCGCGCCGGCGCCGGTCGTCACCGCGCCCTGCAGCGTTCCGGTGTTGTCGATCACCGTGGCGCCCGCCCCCGTCTTCACCCCGGCGGTGAGGGTCCCGGCATTGTTGAGCAGGTTGCTCTGACTCTGCAGGTTCACGCTGTCGATGGTCCCGTAGTTGTTGAGCGTGATCGGGCCGACGACGTCGGAGCGGATCAGCGAGCCGCTGCCGACCCCGCCCTCGATCACCCCGTAGTTGGTGATCACGGCGCCCTGGCTCTGCGCGAAATTGAAGCCGCCGATGACATGGGTGTCCGCGCCGATGGTCGCGGCGATGGTGATGCCGGTCATGTCGATGGCCGGACTGCGGGTGGTGGAGATCAGGCCGGACTCGACCGTCAGGCTGGCCGGCCCCCAGTTGCTGTACACCGCCACCGCCGGCGACCCCGCGCCGGTCGTGCTGACGTCCCCGTCGATCACCACATTGGCCCGGGCGCCGTTGGGGACCGGGTAATAGGGCGCGTCCGGCAACACGTACTCGCCGCTGAACGCCTCCACGCCGGGCGAGAAGTCGCCGGAGGTGCGCACCGGCCCGGTGACATGGATGTCGACCAGGTTGTCGGGCGTGCCGGCTATCCCGCCGGCGAACCCGGTGACGCCGCCCGAGTGGTCACCGGTGGTGGTCACCTGGCCGGCGTAGATGGTCACCGTCTGGTGGGCCTGCGCCAGGATGCCGGGCGAGAAGTCGCCCTCGGTGCTGATGCTCCCGGCATGGATGGCCGCGGTCGTGCCCCCGGTGAGGATGCCGGCGGCGCTGTCGGCGCCGCCGCTGGTGGTGATCGTCCCGACCGTGATGTTGACGGCCCCCGACCCCGTCCCGGCGTCGACGGCGATGGCGCCGGAGCCATGGGTGACCACCTGGCCCAGGTTCAAGTTGATGTCGCCCTTGGTGGCCACATAGGCCTTGACGCCCTCCGCCTCTTCATTTGACAGGCCGTTGTTGGCGATCACCGTATCGAGGTCGGCGGCAATGTCGCCGTTGGCGGCGTAGAGGCTCACCGCGGTGTCGTCCGCGGAGGCGATGCTGACCGACTGGCCGCCGTTGACGGTGACCGAACCGGTCCCCGTGCTCGCTGCGCTGAGCCCAGGGGCGTTGTCGAAGAATGGGGCGGTTCGCGCGGCGTCCACCACGACGCCGCTGCCGAGGTTCACCGTCTGGCTGCCGGTGGTGGAATACTGGATGCCGCTCGTGTACGGATTGCCGGACGGATCACAGGTGACCACCGCGCCGACGCCGCATTCGTTCGCCGCCCGCGCCAATTGCGGCGCCGCCATGGCGCAGAACGCCAATACCGCGCCGGACCCGGCCAGTTTCAAGCGCAGCCTTGCCGTCCGCCGCGGAAGTCTTTCCGGCCCGCAGACCTTGGCATTTTGGACGAATGTACTTCCAGAGCACGGAAACATTGGCCCTCCTGCGGTACAGGCGGGCGTGAAAGCTACGGGCAGGCGATATCGTTCCCGGGCCGCACCCCGGGCGCCCAACTGAGGCCCGGCGTGTGGCGAGGGGCGCCTCAGTTGCGGTGGCGCGGCTCGGAAGGGGCTTGGGGGCGGGCGGGCAGGATACGGTCAGCGACCACCAGGGCCGTCACCGCGCCAGCCAGCTGGGCGGCGATGAAGGCCGGGGCGGAGGCGGGGGCGATGCCGGCGAAGGTGTCGGAGAGGCTGCGCGCCAGGGTGACGGCCGGGTTGGCGAAGGACGTGCTGGCGGTGAACCAGTAGGCCGAGGTGATGTAGAGCCCCACCGCCGCCGGCGTGAAGTCGGGCCGGGCGCGCAGGGTCCCGAGGATGGTCAGCACCAGGCCGAAGGTGGCGACGGCCTCGGAGAAGGCCTGGGCCGGGCCGCCGCGAAGTTTCGTCGACACCTGCCAGAGCGCTTCGCCGAACATGGCGTGAGCCGTCAGCACCCCAATCACCGCGCCGGCGATCTGGGCGACGACGTAGGCGAGCGCTGTCGGCGCTGACAGCTCGCGGCGCAGGGCGAAGACCAGGCTGACCGCCGGGTTGAAGTGCGCGCCGCTGACCGGGCCGAAGACGGTGATCAGCACGACCAGGCCGGCGCCCGTGGAAAGGGTGTTGCCCAGCAAGGCGATGGCGACATTCCCGCCGGCCAGGCGCTGGCCCATGATGCCCGAGCCGATCACCACCGCCAGCAGCAGGGCGGTCCCCAGGGCTTCGGCGGCGAGGCGCTGGGCCAGGGTGTGCGGCGGTAGCGGCGGTTCGAGGCTGGCGTCCGTCATGCGGGGCGCGGCTCGCCGGCGACCTTGCCGATCTCGTCCAGGCGGCGCTGCAACGAGAGGCGGTCGAGGGTGGCCATCGGCAGGTTCAGGAAGAGGCCGATGCGGTTGGAGAGCATGCGGTACGCCTCGGCGAAGGCGAGGCCGATCTCGGCGTCAGAGCCCTTGGCGGCGGCCGGGTCGGGTATGCCCCAGTGGGCGGTGATCGGCTGCCCCGGCCAGATCGGGCAGACCTCGGCGGCGGCGTTGTCGCAGACGGTGAACACGAAGTCGAACCTGGGCGCGCCGGCCCCGCCCGTGGCCGCCTCGGCGAACTCGTCCCACGACTTGGAGCGGTAGCCTTCGGTTGGGTAGCCCTGGCTGCGCAGCAGGTCCAGGGCGTGCGGATTGACCACGCCGGTGGGCATGGAGCCGGCGGAGAAGGCGTGGAAGCGGCCCTTGCCCATCCGGTTCATGATCGCCTCGGCCAGGATCGAGCGGGCCGAATTTCCGGTGCAGAGGAAGAGGACGTTTCGCGGGGCGTCGGTCACGATTATGGCTCCTAACAGCAGGCGGCCGCGCGCTCGGCGATGACCGCCAAGGGCGCGCAGATTTCGGGGTTTCCACCGCAGCAGTCCTCCATCAGGAAGGCCAGGAGGCTGCGCATCTGGTCGAAGGCGGCGGCGTAGATGATCGAGCGGCCTTCCCGCCTGGAACTGACCAGTCCGGCGCCCGCCAGGATCGAGAGGTTGCTGGACAGGGTGTTGGGCAAGGCGCCGGTGCGGCGGGCGATCTCGCCCGCCGCCAGGCCCTCGGGACCGGCCCGCACGAGCAGGCGAAACACCTCCAGCCGGCCCTCGTGGGCGAGGGCCGACAGGGCGGTGACGGCGGAGGGCGCCTGCATCCTCAGGCGCCGCAGCAGGCCGTCGCGGCCGGCGCCGGTTCGGCGGCGCAGCAGGCCCCCGCGGCGGCCGGAGCGGCCTCGAGCGGCGCATCCTCGCCGTAAGTGACGGCTTCGCCGAAGGTGAAGAAGGTTTCCCACCGCACGCCGGCCGGATCCTCGACCCAGCTCTTGTCAGACTTGGCGTAGCAGCAGGTGGTGGCGGTCTGGTCGACGGTCGTGGCGCCGGCGGCCTTGAGGCGGCCGGCGAGTTCGGCCAGCTCCGCCGGGCTCTCCACCTGGATGCCGACATGGTCGACGCCGGCGGCGGCGCCGCGCTGGGAGATGGCGAAATTCACGCGCGGATCGTCGAGCATCCACTTGGCGTAGTCGTCCTTCACCACCGTGGGCGGGGCGCCGAACAGGGTGGCGTAGAAGCCGATCGAATGGGCTAGGTCGGGCACCGCGACGTGCAGATGCAGGCGCTTCATGGCAGGGTCTCCTAGAGTTGATACAATATCGATACTTCGAGAAATATCGAATCGTCAAGAGGCAAGATGAAGCACCTGAGCGCGAGGCCGGCGCGGCTGGCGGACGCCCCGGCGATCACCGAGATCTACAACCAGGGCATCGAGGATCGCATCGCCACCTTCGAGACCGAACCGCGCGTCGTTTCCCAGATCGAGGCCTGGTTCGGCCACGCCCTGGCGATCCTGGCGGTGGAGGATGGCGACGGCCGGGTGGCGGGTTACGCCGTCGCCCATCCCTATTCCCCGCGCGACTGCTATCGAGGCATCGGCGAGTTCTCGGTCTATGTGCGGCGCGAGGCGCGCGGGCGGGGCGTCGGCCAGGCGGCGATGGAGGCCCTGATCGCGGCGGCCGAGGCGAAGGGGATGTGGAAGCTGGTGTCGCGCGTGTTTCCCGAGAACCGGGCCAGCCTGGCGCTGATGGCGCGGATGGGCTTCGAAGAGATCGGCGTCCACCGCAACCACGGCAAGCTGGACGGCGCCTGGCGCGACAACGTCATCGTGGAACGGGTGATCGCGGCGAACTTGGATTGAAGGGGCGGGCGATCGCCTCAGGGGGGGGGGGGGAAGGTGTGGGCGAAGCGAGATCCCTTTCGAAAGAAGCCCTCGCCCCTCCCCTCTCTCCGTCACCCTTGGGCGTCAGTCCCGGGGGTGACGGACGGGGGGGAAAGGCGCAGGCGCCGAAAGGCGGCCGAGCCCCCTACCCTTTCGCCTCCACGTAGATCTCGCCGCCGCTTTCCTTGAACTTCTCGGCCATCTCGGCGAGGCCGGTGGCGACGGCGTTCTGGGCGCCGGCCGCGTCGCGGATTTCCTGGCTGATCTTCATGGAGCAGAACTTCGGCCCGCACATGGAGCAGAAGTGCGCCACCTTGTGCGCCTCCTTGGGCAGGGTCTCGTCGTGGTATTCGCGGGCCGTTTCCGGGTCGAGGCCGAGGTTGAACTGGTCTTCCCAGCGGAACTCGAAGCGGGCGCGGGAAAGGGCGTCGTCCCAGGCGCGGGCGGCGGGGTGGCCCTTGGCGAGGTCGGCGGCGTGGGCGGCGATCTTGTAGGCGATGACCCCGTCCTTGACGTCCTGGCGGTCGGGCAGGCCGAGGTGTTCCTTGGGCGTCACGTAGCAGAGCATGGCGGTGCCGAACCAGCCGATCATGGCCGCGCCGATGGCGCTGGTGATGTGGTCGTAGCCGGGGGCGATGTCGGTGGTGAGCGGGCCAAGCGTATAGAAGGGCGCCTCGTGGCAGTGCTTGAGCTGCTTGTCCATGTTGGCCTTGATCTTGTGCATCGGCACGTGGCCGGGGCCCTCGATCATCACCTGGACGCCATGCTTCCAGGCCACCTTGGTCAGCTCGCCCAGGGTCTCCAGCTCGGCGAACTGGGCCGCGTCGTTGGCGTCGGCGATGGAGCCGGGGCGCAGGCCGTCGCCCAGGGAGAACGACACGTCGTAGGCCCGCATGATCTCGCAGATGTCCTCGAAGTGCTCGTAGAGGAAGTTCTCCTTGTGGTGATGCAGGCACCACTTGGCCATGATCGAGCCGCCGCGGCTGACGATGCCGGTGACCCGCTTGGCGGTGAGCGGCACATAGGCCAGGCGCACGCCGGCGTGGATGGTGAAGTAGTCCACCCCCTGCTCGGCCTGTTCGATGAGGGTGTCGCGGAACACCTCCCAGGTCAGGTCCTCGGCGACGCCGTTGACCTTTTCGAGGGCCTGATAGATCGGCACCGTACCGAGCGGCGTCGGGCAGTTGCGCAGGATCCACTCGCGGATGTTGTGGATGTTGCGGCCGGTCGAGAGGTCCATGATCGTGTCGGCGCCCCAGCGGATCGCCCAGACCATCTTGTCGACCTCGTCCTCCACCGAGCTCAGCACCGCCGAGTTGCCGATGTTGGCGTTGACCTTGACCAGGAAGTTGCGGCCGATGGCCATCGGCTCCAGTTCGCCGTGGTTGATGTTGGCCGGGATGATGGCGCGGCCGCGGGCGATCTCGTCGCGCACGAACTCGGGGGTCACGAAGTCGGGGATCTCGGCGCCGAAGTCCTCGCCGTCGCGGATGAAGGCGTCGGTCTCCTTGCGGCGCAGGTTCTCGCGGATGGCGACGTATTCCATCTCCGGCGTGATGATGCCGGCGCGGGCGTATTCGAGTTGGGTGACGGCGGCCCCGCCCTTGGCGCGCAGGACCTTGCGGGCGGAGGTGTCGAACTGGGGCGCCAGGTGGCGGCCCTTGGCGTGGCCGTTGTCTTCCGGCTTGACGGCCCGGGCCTCGACCTCCTCGACGTCGCCGCGGGCGCGGACCCACTGGTCGCGCGGGGTGGCGAGGCCCTTCTTGATGTCGATGACGGCGTTCGGGTCGGTGTAGGGGCCCGAGGGGTCATAGATCGTCACCGGCGGCTCGTTCGCCGACGGGTGCACGGCCACCTCGCGGAACGGCACGCTGACGCACGGGTGGATCACGCCCTGCTGGTAGACCTTGCGCGAACCGGGGCGTTCGCCGGTGGGGATGGCGTCGGCGATCTTCTTGTCGGGGGGCGTGTGGACGTTCACAGGCGGGCTCCTTAGGGCGAGCGAGAGGCGCGCCAAGACGGTGGAGGCCAGGCCGGCGGGGAGACGGAGGAACGGCCCGGGCCGCCCGACTTCCCTCCCTCCGCCGGAATGACCCGGATCAGGTTCGGCGGGTCGCGACGAAGAAGCCGCCTCTCAGCCGCTTGGGCGGCTCCCCGGAGAAGGGTTCCAGCCTAGGCGCTTGCGACGCAGGGTCAACAGGGGAGTGCGCGGGGGGCGAGGTGGCGAACCTATATTCCGCTGGCAGACGCTACTGATACACCAAGCACTAGTCCCAATCTCTGTCTCGCAACCTCATGTTCAATTCCGAAGAATCTATCGCCGCCCCTGAATCGGCACCATCAGCGATCTTCTCTTGAATAACAGCTTCAAGATCCTTCAGCCATCGACCAAATATCTCCAATTCGCTAATTGTCGCGGCTCGCCTAGCTTCGCTAAATCGGGACTGTATAGAAATTGCCACCACGTCAATTAATCCATTCTCCATGAAAATCTTCGGCGGCCGCAGACCATTCCTACGCAAACCCTTCACTCTCGGAAGAAAATCAACCCTTCTCCTAACGTTAGAAACAGTATGCAGCGCGGTATAGTAAACGATCCCCAACGACGCTCGCGCCAGACGCACCGACGCATTGGCCAATGTTCCGAATCTTTCGGCGGCCCTTTCAATCTTCACGCCAACAGAAAACCAAACAAAACCAAAGACCGATATCAGCTTTCCGATGTCCCCGGGTATTTCGGCAACAAAGCTAGACCATTCCTCCGCGTATCTATCTTTCATGTGAACGGGTAACGCTGATACAGCCAACCTCAAAAGCTTGCCATGCATCCACGGAAGCCACGATTTTGCTTCATTCGCGGCAATAGCCGCAATTACACTAGTGATGAAGGCCCAGAAATACCCACTCATGTCCAAGCGAGCCTCCCCACGGCGTTGGTTAGACTTCTCGCTGCCGACCTAGCTCTGGCCGATCCAAGCGCCGTCATAGTGTAAAACCGACGTCGCGGGCGACCGAGCTCACTTGGATCCCCATCTTCCCACCGACTTGCCAACCAACCCGCCTTCTCCAATCTCAGCAAAATTGGATAGAGCGACCCGCTCGCAAGTGAGGTGATCTTGGCAATTTGAGCTCCCGAGAGTTCTTCGCCCGCGACGGCGGACAGGACCCTCAGAACCTCGGCGGTCAATCTCGGTTCTTTAGCCATAGTCGAAACTCTACATAGGGTGCAGAAGGCTGTCAATGCGATCGTTTGGGAAGTGGCGACGTCATTCAGCGGAGCCTACATCCTGGGCAACGGAGCCGGGAGCGCCGCGTTCCGAGTGCAAGTGGAGGAAGCCCATGCCCGTCGCCGCCCGTATCTTCGCGCCCGCCATCGTCCTGGCCGCCGCCGCCCTGCCGGCGACGCTGGCGACCACCCTGCCCGCCCCCGCCGCGGCGGCGGGGCAGTGCCTCTATGTGCAGCAGATCACCGGGACCAAGGCGGACGGCATGCGCACCGTCTATGCCCGGACCGGGCGCAAGGACGTCTGGCGCATCGACCTGTCGGCCGACTGCGCGCCGCTGGCGGACGGCGGCGGCAAGATCGTCATCTCGCCGCGCGGGTCGGGCTCCATCTGCGGCGCCTCGGACCTGAAGCTGGCGGTGGAGGCGCCGGGCGGCTCGCAGAGCTGCTTCGTCGGCGGCATGCGCAAGCTGACGGCCGACGAGGCCGCGGCCCTGCCGGCGAACGTGGCGCCGTAGGGGCCTCCCTCCCCTTCACGGGGAGGGTCGGCCCGAAGGGCCGGGGTGGGGATGTGAGGTGAGGCCCGCGATGGCGAGCGGAACGGGATTGCGTGGAAGCGTCGGACTTCCCCACCCTGATCGCTTCGCGATCTGTCCCTCCCCGTGAAGGGGAGGGATGGCGCTAGCGGCGCGTGACGGTGAAGCGCAGGAGCTGCTGCTGGGGCAGTTGCCAGTCGGGTTTCAGCGTCAAGGCCTGCTGGTAGTCGAGGTAGGCGGACTTGGCGTCCTCCAGGCCCTCATAGGCCAGGGCGCGGTTGTAGTAGGCCTTCTCCGGGGCTTCGACGCCCAGGGTGAGGCCGTGGTTGATGTCGGAGAGGCCCTCGGAATACTGCTTCTGCGCCACCGACACGGCGCCGCGGTTGATCCAGGCCTCGCCGATCTTGCCGTCGACCTTGATGGATTCGTCGAAGTCGCGGCGGGCGGCGGAAAAGTCGCCGTTGCGCAGGAACATGACGCCGCGGTTGATCAGGGTGCCGGCGCGGTCCTTGCTGTCGAGCACCTCGTTCTCCAGGGCGTAGTCGCAGGCGTGGATGGACTCGGAGTCGGACTTGCCCTTGAAGGCGGCCTCCGAGCAGTCGTGGGCCTGGCCGTTGCCGAACACGGTGACGGCGGCGTAGGCGACGTCGGTGGTGGTGAAGGCGAACAGGATGGCCGTCGCCAGGACGCGAGCGCGCATCGGACTCTCCCTGCGCCGCCCCCGGCGCGGCGTCCTCGCCACGCGTCAGGCAGGGCGGTCGTGTGGCCCAGAGCTTCGTCCCGGGCGCGGCGGATGTCAATTTTGAGACGAAACCCACCCGGTCACGGGGCCGCGAGGTGGGCGTTCAGTCGACGGCGTGGGCCATGGACGCCGGGTCGGCCAGGCGGCGCAGCTCCGGGAAGGAGAGGCTGTCCTCGAAGTCCATGAAGGTTTCGGCCAGTTCCTCGGCGCCGACGAAGGACGGGCGGCCGAGGGGGAAGCGGTAGCGCCAGAAGCTGACGATGTGGTTCACCGCGCCCAGGCGCTCGCCGAGGTCGGCGAACATCGAGGGCGCGCCCAGCAGGAACTCTCGGAACGCCTGGGGCTGGCCGTCCAGGAGGCTGGCGAAGGCGATGTCATAGACCTTGAGCATCTCGCGCGCGGCGTCGCGGACCAGCAGCACGGAGCGGGCGAGGCTTTCGCGGGCCTTGTTGAGATAGGCCCTGAGCTCGCTCTCCACCGGGCCGGTGGGGCGCATGGCGGCGATGGCGGCGGAGACCCGCTCGATGTCCTTGAGGGATTCGGCCACCGTCCATTTGTAGTAGAGGAAGCCCTTCCAGCAGAAGACGCCCTCCTGGTACTCGTTCTTCTCCAGGCGCAGGGTCAGGCGCAGGGGCTCGGTGTCCTCGTCCACCGTGATCGACAGGATCTTGCGCACCAGCTTGGCGCCCGCCCCGGCCCGCCCGTCGGTCTCGCCGGCGAAGCACAGGTCGATGAGCTGGCGGATCTCGCCCTCCACATAGCGGTGCATGCGGGCGAGGTCGGCGTCGGAGACCTCGAAGTAGCTGCGGGCCGGTTCGCGGCCGTGGCGCTTGAGGTGCTCGCGCAGCAGGAAGGGATCCAGCGACGGCAGGGCGTCGATGATCTCCAGCATCTCGCGGTCCTCGGTGGTGGCCATCCAGCGCTCGCCGAGGCTGGCCTGCATCACCGCCTCGTAGTTGAGCTGGTCGACGAACACCGAGCGGCCGCCAAGCTTGAGGTCGGCGCCGTCGATGGGAATGACGATCTTGGTGGCGGTCATGCGCCCGTCGGCGAACACGTCGCGCTCGTTGCGGCGCAGGCGGTGCTTGAGGATGATGGCGCGGTTGAGGTGCGGGTGGCGGAAGAAGGGCTTGGCGGCGTGCTCCGGCTCCTGGCCGGCGCGCTGGGCGATGCGCAGCAGGTTGAGCACCCGCGCCGTCGACGCGGTGTTCTGCAGATTGGCCAGATTGCGGACGCTCGCCCCCGACACGCGACAAACCCTGTTGCACCAAGGCTCCGACAATGCCGACGCCGGGTGATGAAAGGGTTACGACGCGGCTGGGAATACCCGAATTGGGCTTTGGCGCGGGTTCGGGTTGCGCGGGATCGGTCAGAGGCGCGGCGAAGGAAACCTGTCCACGAACCGCACAAGCCACACGAACGGGAGCCCCCCAATATCCCGCTCACCCCGGCGAACGCCGGGGCCCAGGTTGGCCTTCCCGGTTTCCACTGGCCTGGCCATGCCCGCCTCGGATTCCTGGTGGCGGATAGGCTTCTCTGGGCCCCGGCCTTCGCCGGGGTGAGCGGGTGGGGAGAGAGCCGGAAGGTGGTTCGTGGGCAAATCGGCGCTGCTCAGAGCGCGATGGAACGCGGCCCTATTGGCCCTGACGCCCTCAGCCCAGCAGGTCGGCGGCCTCGGGGTGGCGCTGGAACCAGGCGACGGCGTAGCTGCAGATGGGGACGACCTTGGCGCCTTCGCGGCGGGCCTGGTCGGCGACGCCCTGCATGACCCTGGCCGCCACCCCGCCGCCGCGCAGCGCCGCCGGCGTCTCGACATGGTCGATCACCAGGCGCCCGCCCTGGCGGCGGTAGTCGGCGAAGGCCACATGGCCCTCGACGTCCAGTTCGAAGCGGCTGGCGGCCACGTTGTCGCGCAGCAAAATCGTGTCCATGGCGAACTCGCTCGGCAAGCAGGCGGATGATCCCTATCGTCTGACCTCAGATAGGCCGGCGCGAGGGAGATATCCATGCCGCACCTGACGAAGACGGCTTTGCGGGCCGGGGCGATGGCGGCGTTGAGCCTCGCGGCCCTGGCGAGCCTGAGCGCGTGCCAGCGGCCGCACCGGCCGGGCGACCAGTCCCGCATGACCTTGCCCGGCGCCGACGCGGCCGCGCGCAAGGCGGGACTGTGGGAACAGAAGGTCTCGGACGGGCGCACGGCGCAGGTGACGCGGCTGTGCCTGGACGAGGGCGCGCACCGGGCCATGGCCTATCTGGGCGAGAGCCTGAACCGGGACCTGTGCTCCAAGTCGGGCATGAAGCGCGGCGACGACGGGGCGTGGAGCTTCGCCTCCACCTGCAAGGCGCCGGGCGGCGGCGAGGTGACCACCACGGGCGTGGCCACGGGCGACTTCGTCTCGAGCTACCAGCTGAAGCTGCAGCGCACGCAGGTGGGCGGGGCGACGCCGGGCGTGCAGCGCTTCGTCGTCGACGCCGCCTGGAAAGGCGCCTGCCCCGCCGGCATGAAGCCCGGCGACATCGTACTGGCGGACGGCCGCAAAGCCGCGATATCACAGGTCAATCCCCCCAAGGGGTCGTGATGTCGGCAAGAGGATGAGCGGCATGGTCGAGGCTGTGAGGCGCGCGGGGCCGCTTGCCGCGGCGGTGGCCGTCCTGGCTCTGAGCCTGGCCGGTTGTCAGAAGGCCGGAACGACGGCGGCGGGCGTCGCCGGCGCCAGTACGGCGGGGCCGGAGGCCGCCGCCGGCGCGCCGCTGCGCAAGGCCGGGCTATGGTCGCTGACCCGGCTGCGGGACGGCAAGCCGGCCGAGGGCCTGATGGGCGGGGCGACCAAGCTGTGCGTCGACGCCAAGAGCGAGGGGCGGCTGGGCGCGCTGGGATCGGGCATGGCCCGCGAGCTCTGCCCCGACCAGACCATGTCTCGCACACCGGCCGGCTGGAGCTTCGCCAGCACCTGCCAGCTCGGGCCGGCCGGGACCGTTCACACCGTCGGCCAGGCCAGCGGCGACTTCGGCGCGCGCTATACGGTGCACAGCGAGAGCGACACCACCGGGTCGCAGTTCGCCCGGCTGAACGGCCACCACGTGACCGACCTGACGGCGACCTATGAGGGGCCCTGCCCCGCCGACATGGCGCCCGGCGACGTGCTGCTGCCCAACGGCATGAAGGTCAATCCGCAGAAGATGATGGCCGGCGGCGGCCACCCGCCGTCGCCGGGCGCGGCGAACTAGGCGGCCGCTTCCAGCCGCGCGCCGGCTTCGCGCACGGCGGCCAGGGCGCGCTCGATGACCTCGACGCCCGCGCCGGCCTTGACGCCCTCCACCGTCAGGATTCGCCGCCAGGACCGCGCGCCCGGGCGGCCGTGGTAGAGGCCGAGCATGTGCCGGGTCATGGCCGCCAGGTGGGTCCCGCGGGCCAGTTCGGCGGCCACGTAGGGCAGGTAGCGCGCGACGGCCTGGTCCGGGGTGACATCGGGGCCGGGCTCGCCGAACACCAGGCGGTCGACGGCGCCCAGCCGCGCCGGCTCGTGATAGGCCGCGCGCCCCAGCATGGCGCCGTCCAGTGGAGGGTCCCAGGGGCTCGCCCCGGCCCCGGCGGGCGACATGTGCTCCAGCGCCGCCTCCACCGACGGCAAGCCGCCGTTGAGGATGATGGTCAGGTCCGGCCGGGCGCGCTTCAGCCGATGGACGATGGCGTAGTCCAGGGGCGGGATGTCACGGTTCTCCTTGGGCGACAGGCCCTTCAGCCAGGCCTTGCGGGCGTGGACGATGAAGGTGGAGACGCCGGCGGCGGCGCACTTTTCCACCAGCTCGAACAGGCTCTGTTCGGGATCCTGGTCGTCGACGCCCAGGCGGCACTTGACCGTGGCCGGGACCGAAACCGCCGCGCCGATGGCGGCCATGCACTCGGCCACCAGGTCGGGCTCGCGCATCAGGCAGGCGCCGAAGCGGCCGCTCTGCACCCGGTCGGAGGGGCAGCCGACATTGAGGTTGATCTCGCGGTAGCCGTGGGCCTCGCCGATCCGCGCCGCGGCCGCCAGGTCCGCCGGCTCCGAGCCGCCGAGCTGCAGCGCCACCGGATGCTCGGCGGCGTCGAACCCCATCAGCCGCTCGCGCTCGCCATGCAGGACCGCGCCGGTGGTCAGCATCTCGGTATAGAGCAACGCCCGCCCCGTCAGCTGCCGGTGCAGCATCCGGCAGTGACGGTCCGTCCAGTCCATCATAGGGGCGACGGAGAGCTTGTGCGGCGGGGGGAGGGGCAAGGGTCGAGCGGGGTGTGGCGGCCAGGACGGTCGGGCGAGCGGGCTCTGTACGCGAATTCCGAGGCGTTTTCGCCCCCATCCTTCGCGCCGGCGCGGCGGGCCGGGCCGCGCAGATCGCCGGGCGCATTGCGCCGCTTGTGCCGAGATGGTTGATGCGTGGGCGATGGAGGAGCCCGAGATGACCCGCCCCGGCCTCAGAGCGCGCAAGGTGGCGCGAACCCGCGACCAGATCGCCGACGCCGCGCGGCGGCTGTTCGCGGAAAAGGGCTATGACGCCACCACCCTGGAGGAGGTGGCCGAGGCGGCCGACGTGCACAAGCGCACCCTGCTGCGCTACTTCCCCAGCAAGGCCCACCTGCTGCTGCATCCGCAGTACGCAGCCCTGGAAGGGTTCCGCGCCCAGGTCGCCGAGCGCGGCGACACGCCGATCATCGACGTCTGGCAGGCGCACGTGACCCTGTACTCGCGCCGGCGCCAGGAGACCGGGCGCTCGTCCAACCTGGCCGTCATCGCCGCCAACGAACCCGCGGTCGGGCCGACCACCCTGGCGATCCAGGCGCAATACCAGGACATCGTGGCCGACGGCCTTTGCCGCGACATGGGGCGCGACCCGGCGACCGACGTCTTCACCAAGGTCGCGGCGGCGGCGCTGGTCGCCGGGAACTACGCCATCGGCGCCATGATCAACGCCAGCGAAGCCTATGACGACCTGGAGACCGCGGAGCTGGAGGTGATCCGGATCGTGCGCGAGGGGCTGCTGGATCGACTTGGCCGGTAGCCCTGCCGCGCGGGCCGGGGCCGGCCGGCGGGAGAGGGCGGCCCTTCAGGCGGTGACGCGGGCGATCACGTCGTGGAAGTCGCCGATCGCCGGGTGGCGTGCGGCGCGGTCGCCGATCACCGTGAGCAGGTTGCGGGCGGCCAGGTCGCGGCTCATCCGCGACAGGGTGGCCGCCCTGGCCGGATCGCCCTCGGTGTCGAAGCGGGCCAGAGGCAGCACCGCCTGATAGTCGGCCGTGACCTTGAACTCGGCCCGATCGGTCTCACCGGCTCCGAAGGTCACCTGGCCGTCGCGGACGATGCAATGCCAGGCCAGGGCGCCGCCGCCGGGCGAGAGCGCCCGCGGCGGGTTGGTGAAGACCTCGCAGATCGACCAGCCGATGTCCGGATAGGCCTTTCTGAGGGTGTTCGTCCGCTCGACGATCAGGCCGTGCATGAAGGCCATCCATCCTGGCCCCGCGAATTCGTATTTCATGGTTTCTCCAGGGTCAGGGGCGCCTCGGCCGGGGTGCGAGGCGACCGGCCGGCGCGCGCCAAGGCGGCCGGCCAGCGGGATGTCAGCGCCCGAATTCATAGCGGAGCTGCACCCCGTAGGTGCGCGGCTCGCCATAGAGCTTGGTGGCGTTGCCGAGCGAGTGCAGCTGGGTGACCGCCGTCAGGGCGTAGTTCACGTTGGTCAGGTTGTTGACGAAGGCGGCGACGCTGAAGTCGCTGCCGAACACGTGATCCCAGTCGGCGCGCAGGTTGAAGCGCGAATAGGCCGGCTGGGAGACCGCGTCGCGCACGGCCTCGCCGTACTGCTCGATGTTCCGCGCCGCCGCGTCGGTGAAGTACTTCCTGGACTGGAAGTATCCCGTAGCGGCCAGCGAGGCCCGCCCCTTGGAGGCGTCAAGCGGCAGGTAGTACTTGATCGTGACGCTGCCCTGGTGCTTCGGGATGTTCGGGAACGGGCTGGAGGCCAGGTCGATCAGGCAGATGGCGGTGGTGGACTGGGGCAGGCAGCGGGCGTTGCCGGGCTTGATGAGGCCCAGGGGATCGCTGCCGATCCAGTTGGTGAACTTGGCGTCGCCGTAGGAATAGGTGGCCGAGGCGTCCCAGCGCCCGAAGAGGAGCTGGCCTTGCAGCTCGACGCCCTGGATGACCGCCGCCGAGGCGTTGACGACATAGGTGGCGGTGACGCCGTTGGCCGAGCCGCTGAACGTCCTTTGGATGTTCGAATAGTCGGTCCGATAGAGGGCGCCGTTCAGCCGCCCGCGCGCATCGCCCAGGGCGAAGTCCCACTTGGCGCCCAGTTCGTAGTCGCGGACGGTCTCGGGGGCGTAGGTCTGGGTGAAGTTGGGGAAGGCCGAGGCGTTGAGGACCTGGTTGATGCCGCCCGGGCGATAGCCGGACCGGGTGGCGCCGTAGACCAGCAGCCGGTCACTGATCTGGGCGTCCAGCGAGACGGTGGAATTGTAGCCGGAACTGGCCGTCGCGGTGGTCGAGGCGGCGCCGGGGACATAGGCCCCGGACGGCAGCTGAGTGACCGCCGCCAGGGTGGTGAGCACCTGCTTGTCCCAGGTCTTGCGCAGGCCGCCGGTCAGGTGAAGGCCGCCGATGAAGGGGGTCAGGCGGCCAAGATCCAGGGTCCCCTGCCCGAACACGGCCGTCTGCCGGCTGAAGCCGCCGTCGGCGAAGGGGAAGGACGGGTTGTAGCCCAGCGTCGCCAGGGTGATCCCCGAGAACACCCTGGAGAGGTTGCGGATGCCCGCCGTGTTCACGATGGAGGGCGTGTTCTGGTAGTAGCCGCCCACGGTCCAGCGCAGCAGATCCCGCCCCAGAACGCCGTGCAGCTGGGCCTCGTCGCTGTAGGTGTATTGGTAGGGGCCGGCCTTGTAGACCGCGCGCGATCCCACCTGCTGGCCCGAGGGCGTGGTCCCGTAGGCCGAGCTGCCGCTGACGGACACCGATTCCTGCAGCAGCCCGCCCAGGCCGTCCACGGTCCACCCCGTGGCGCCGGTCACCGCCTGGAAGCCGAAGATGTTCCTGAAGGACACCGAGGTGTCCCCGAAATGGCCGAGGTCGACGTCGGTCTTGTCGACGAAATTGTAGCGATGCAGCGTTTCCTTCTCGAGAAGGTCGGCGCTGCCGGGGGTGAGGCGGACCGCGCCCCCGCCCTGGCTGACGCGCTGGTACTCGGCCAGCAGGGCCGGCTTGAACGTGGCGGCGATCTGCAGGCGTTGGTCGATGCAGCTGTTGAGGTCCGCCGACAGGCCAGCCGCGACCGCGGCGTTGCAGGCGGTCCCGAAGGTGGCCGTGCCGACAGCCAGGCCATTGGCCGCGCTGATGCTGGACGGCAGGTTGAAGATGGCCAAGTTCGGGTTGACGGCCGCCAGGACCAGGGCGCCCGGCGACTGGTCGACATGGAAGTAGTCGAACACCGCGTAGTTGCGGATCGCCCCGCCGCCGGGCCTCCAGTCCAGGCCCACGCGCAGGCTTTGACTGTTCTCCTCGTTCAGGCGCTGGGCGCTGCCGGTGACCTGGGTGTCACCGTCGAGGTGGTTGCGGTTCACCGCCACGCGCAGGGCCAGGTGATCGCGGACCAGAGGCAGGTTCAGCACGCCGGTGACGCGGTTCATGCCCAGGCCGCCCTGGGTCACGTCCAGGGAGCCCTCGACGCGGTCGAGCGCCGGGTGCTGGGGCTCGATCAGCACCGCGCCAGCGGTGTTGGCGCGCCCGAACAGGGTGCCCTGGGGACCGTTCAGGACCTGCACCGAGCCGATGTCGAACAGGGGCGCGCCCGCCTCCGTCGGGCCGCCGGCCACTTCGGCGTAGTAGGTGGTGGTCCCGCCCGACAGGCCGCGCACGCTGAAGCCGCCCGACAGCTTGCCGAACAGGGTCGACATCTGCACCGACGGGGCGTGGAACATCAGCTCCGTCGGGGTGGTGATCGCCTTTTCGCGCAGGGCGGTCGGGTTGAGGGCGGTCGCGGCCACGGGCACCTTCTGGATGTTTTCCGCCACCCGGCGGGCGGTGATGACCACCTCCTCCACCTTCGGGGGGGCATTCGCGTCATCGTCCGGCGCCTTGGAGTCGGGCTGGGTCGCGGCCTCGGCCTGCCCGGCCAGGGCCGCGGCGGCGACGCCCGCCAGCAGCGTCGAAGCCAAGCCGCACAGGGCCCCACGCGCAATTCGAGTCAATTTGTCGGCCATATCCGCTCCCCCTATCGTCGTTATCGGCAGCGCCTTGGACGCTTTTGCCACTAAGGCGCAAAATCACGATACCGAGAGAAATGTCAACGAGGCGCATTTGCCTCGGAGGGGCCGACATTGGAAATATTACAAATGCCACTGAGTGGCACTTGACGTTTGGAGGCGACTTTGCCTTGATCCGCTCAATCAAACCGAGAAGGACAAAGGGAGCAGGACCATGGACATCGGTGACTGGAGCGCGACGCCGGACCTCAACGACATCTACCGGGAGATCCGGTCACTGGGGCTGGAGACGAATCTCGCGGAGCTGGAGGCCTATGGCTTCACCATCATCCCCGGCGCGCTTTCGGCGGAAGACACGCGCGCGATGCGCGACACGATCATCGCCCTGGCCGAGCAGCGGCTGGGACGGCGGCTGGACCTGGAGTCGGAGGAAGACCATCAGGAAATCGCCCTGATCCCCTACCTCGTCTTCAAGGACCCGATCTTCAAGAAGGCGGTGCTGGGCCAGAAGCAGCTGGCGCTGATCACCTACCTGCTGGGCAAACACTGCGTGCTGAGCAGCCTGACCTGCCACCTGAAGGGCCCGGGCGGCAAGGGCCTGCTGCTGCACAGCGACAACGCCAACAACGTGCCCGAGCCGTTCTCGGCCTATTCCCACGTAGCGAACACCAACTACGCCCTGACGGACTACACCGAGGAGGGCGGCTGCCTGGCGATGGTGCCGGGAAGCCACCGCCTGCACCGCCAGACCACGCCGTGGGAGACGGGCCTGGACGGCGCCGACCGCAACCCGAACGCGATCCCGATCGAGGTCCCCGCCGGCACGGCCATCGTCTGGCACGGCAACACCTGGCACGGCTCGTTCCCACGCAAGAAGCCGGGGCTGCGGGTCAACCTGGCCACCTACTTCTGCCGCGAGTACATGATGCCCCAGGAGGCCTATCGCGGGAACATCCCGGACGGCTTCCTGGGCGGCGCCGAAGATGACCGGCTGCGCCTGCTGCTGGGCGAGGAGATCGTCCACGGCTGGCGAGACGAGGGCCCCTCCCCCAAGCACCGCGAACGCCGCGCCCAGGTCGCCCGCAGCCGGACCTGGCAGACCTGATCCCGCGGGCGGCGGCGCGGCGGGGCGCCGCCCGGGCCCGCCTCAGCGCAGCCGCTGGGGACCGAGCATGGCGGCGGTGACGCCGAGGGCGGCGACGTCGTCCGGCAGCGGCCGGCCAAGGGCCAGGGCGGCGGCGACGCGGCCGGCGGCCGGGGCGGTCTGGACGCCGTAGCCGCCCTGCCCCGCCAGCCAGAAGAAGCCGGGGCAGGCGGGGTCGAAGCCGATCACCGGCGAGCGGTCGGGCACGAAGCTGCGCAGGCCCGCCCAGGACCGCAGCACCCGGCGCACCGGCAGGTCGGCGGCGGCCTGGATGCGGTCGACGCAGACGGCGATGTCCCACTCGTCGGGCTGGGCGTCGCAAGGCTCCGAGGGGGTTTCGTCGGCCGGCGAGGCCAGGATCCGGCCCGCCTCAGGCTTGAAGTAGAACTGCTCGTCGGCGTCGATGACCGCCGGCCAGGGGCCGGGGGCGACGCCTTCCGGCGCCTCCAGGATCAGGGCCGTCCGCCGCTTGGGCTGGAGCCCGACGGGGGGCGCGCCGGCGAGGCCGGCGACGACGTCGGCCCAGGCGCCGGCCGCGTCGATGACGGTGTGGGCGGAGACTTCGGCGCCGTCCCGGAAGCTGACGATCCAGCGGTCGTGCGCCCTGGTGAGGCCGGTGACCTCGGCGTCCAGGCGCGCCTGTCCGCCGTGGGCCCGGATCCCTTTCAGGAAGCCCTGGTGCAGCGCCTGCACGTCGATATCCATGGCGTCCGGCTCGAACACCGCCTGGACGACGTGGCCGTCGCGCAGGATCGGGCAGAGCTCCCGGGCCCCGGCGGCGTCCAGCCGGCGCATGGCGACGCCGGAGGCGACGGCCGCGCCTTCCACCTCGGCCAGGGCGCCGGCCTGGCCGGCGGCGGCGATGTAGAGGCAGCCACGGGGGCTGAGCAGGGGATAGTCGGCGAACCCGGCCGGAGGGGCGTCGAAGAAGGCGCGGCTGGCCAGGGTCAGGGCGCGGATGACGGCGTTGCCATAGGCGGCCGAGTAGAGCGCCGCGGACCGCCCCGTCGTGTGCACGCCGTGGGCCGCCTCGCGCTCCACCACCAGCACGGGCGCCTCGCGCGAGAGGGCGTAGGCGGCCGAGGCGCCGGCGATGCCGGAGCCGATGACGAGGAAATCGGTCTTGTCCATGCCGGCGACGTTAGCCCATCGACGGCCGCCAGGTGGAGCCCTTCGCGCGCCAGGCGTACGGCAGGGCGCTACGTCCGTTTCTGACGCACCGGCGTTCCAGGGTGGCGGCGCCTTCAACGGAGCGCGTCATGTCCACCTGTTCCACCGAGTTCCTGCCCCTCCCCCTCTATCGGCGTAGCGCCGTGTCGCGGCTGGCCGGGTCGATCCGCTATGGCGGCGTGTTGGCGGTATGGCTGGCGCTGTTCATGGTCCGGCCCGGCCTGGCGCTGGATATCTGGCGTCACCGCCGCCCGGACTCGCCGATCCGCCGCTGGCGGGCGGCCTGAACTCGGCGCGGGAACCTCGCCGTCGACCGCGAATTGCTTGCCCGAAGGGGGCGCGCATGCCGGCCGACACACCTGCTGAGACCAACACCGCCGCCGTCGACCAGGCCCGACAGGACGCCCGCGCCGCGCGCCTGGTCCATGTCTCGCCCGACCAGCCCGGCATCGCGCGGCGACGGACGGCCCGGGGGTTCAGCTATCGGGGACCGGACGGGGCGACGGTGCGCGACGCGCAGACCCTGGCGCGCATCCGGTCGCTGGCGGTCCCGCCGGCGTGGGAAGACGTCTGGATTTGCGCCCGGCCCAACGGCCACCTGCAGGCGGTGGGCGTCGACCAGAAGGGGCGGCGCCAGTACCGCTATCATCCGCGTTTTCGCGCCGTTCGCGACGAAGCCAAGTTCGAGCACCTCCTGGCCTTCGCCGAGGGCCTGCCGGCGCTGCGGGCGCGCATCGCCGAGGACATGGCCCGACCCGGACTCGGGCGCGACAAGGTGCTGGCCACCGTGGCGCACCTGCTGGAGGCGACCATGATCCGGGTCGGAAACGAGGCCTACGCCAAGGCCAACGGCAGCTTCGGCCTGGCGACCCTGCGCAACCGACATGTCACGATCGAGGGCGGCGCACTGAGGTTCCACTTCAAGGGCAAGAGCGGCAAGGAATGGCGCGTGGGCCTGCGCGACCGAAGGGTGGCGCGGATCGTTCGCGCCTGTCAGGACCTGCCCGGCCAGCACCTGTTCCAGTACCTGGACGAGGCGGGCGAGCGGCAGACGGTGACCAGCGCCGACGTCAACGCCTACTTGAGGGCCGCTTCCGGCCGCGACATCACGGCCAAGGACTTCCGAACCTGGTGGGGCACCGTGCTGGCGGCCCTGGCGCTGGCGGAGGGAGACCCGCCGCAGAACGAAGCCGAAGCCAAGCGACGCCTTGGCGAGGCGGTGAAGCTGGTCGCGAGCCGGCTGGGCAATACGCCGACGGTCTGCCGCAAGTGCTACATCCACCCGGAGGTGCCCGCCGCGCACCTGGCCGGAGCCCTCACGCTGGCGCCGCCGAAAGCCGGGCGCCGGGACGACGACACGGGCCTGTCGGCGGAGGAAGTGGCGGTGCTGAACCTGCTGCGCGAGCGGCTGGGGCGAACGGAAGCGGCGGCGGCGTGAGGGCGGTGACCGCTCACGCCCAGACGATCTCGGCCCGGTTGCCGTCGAGGCGGGTGGAGACCAGCGCGGCGCGGGGGCCGAGGCGAATCTGACCGGGGGCGCCGGCGCGGGTGGCGAAGCGGTTGCGCTGGGCGGCCACCGAACCGGTGGCGCCGTCGACGAAGGTCAGGTCGACCGCCAGCGGGGCGGCGAGGTCGAGCGCAATGTCGTCCCTGAGCGCCACCTGGACCGGCGCGGAGGCGGCACGGGCCCCGGCGCCCGTGAGGCGCGCGACCAGCAGGGCGCGCCCGCCTCGGCCGACGACGTCGCGGATCGCCAGGTCGGAGAAGGCGGCGGGGCGTCCGCCGTCGCCGCCGATCTCGATCAGGGCGGCGCGCCCCGGCGCCCCCATCGATGAGGAGCCCGTCGGGGTCAGGCCGGTCAGGGTCAGGCCGCTCAGCGTCACGGCCCCGCCCGTGTCGCCCGCGTTGCTGTAGACGGCCAGGGCGGGAAAGCCTGGCGCGCCCTCGATCTCGCCGCCCCGCAGGGCCACGGCGGCCGCGAAGAGGATCATGCCGTACTGGGCCGGCGCGGCGATGCGGACGTTGGCGGCGGCGATCTCCACCCGGCAGGCCGCGGACGGCTCGGCGTAGACGCCGAAGTAGCCGTTGCTGACCTCGAAATCGTCGAGGGCGACGCCGCTCACCTGGCTGTCGCGCGCGCCGTTGGCGGTGAGCATGAGGCCGATCTGGCCGGTCCGGGGCGGGCCCGTCCAGGCAGCGCGCGCCTGGCTGAGCCGGCAGCCGACCAGGGGGCCGGCGGTGCTGGCGGAGACCACGAAGGCGGCGCCGATGCTGTCGACAACCTCGATGTCGCGCGCTTCCACATCGTGGCAGGACTGAACCTGCAGGCCGCCGGCGCTGCCGCTGGAGCGGTAGCCGTGGAACCAGACGCGGCGGGCGTTGCTGGCCTTGGCGGCGTAGCCGCCGCCAGAGTGACGGCAGTTCACGAAGCCGCAGTCCTCGCAATCGTCGAGATAGTGGGCGGCGTGGCCGGGATTGCCGCCCTCGGCGAGGCAGTTCGTCGCCACCGTGCGCTTGCAAGCGCCGAGGGAATAGCCCTTCCAGCCGTAGTTGCGGATGTCGCAGTCGCGCAGTTCGCCATCGTCGCAGCGATAGAGCTCGATCACCGCGCTGGTGATAAAGGCCGGATTGTTCTGCACATTCTGGGCCCGGAAGTTCCAGATGCGGATGCCCTGGGCGTACTTGGCCATCAGGCCGCCGCCGGGGGTGTTGCGGATGGTCACCCCGTCGAGCTGGGGCTGGTCCAGCGGCGATCCCGGCCTGCCCTCCAGGAAGATGGCGCAGCCGGCGGGATCGCCGGCGCCGATCCAGCGTCGTAGCGGGCGCGGCAGGCCCGTACCGTCGAGGGTGGCGTCCTTGAGCCGAAAGGCGCCGCGGCCGTGGATCAGCACGTCGCCGCGAAAGCCCGGCCCGGCCGTGATGCGCCCCGCGCCGCTGACCGGCACGCCGAGGCTGAGCGTCGAGCTGACGCGATAGTCGCGTCCCTGGCCCAGCACCATGGGCCGCGCCAAGGCCTGGGCGGCCTGCAAGGCGTCGTGGTCGTCGTCGCGCCCGTCTCCGGCCGCGCCGGTCTGTTCGGGCGCGACCTGCAGGTCGGCAAGCTCCCAGCAGGCGCCATCGGCGGAGAAGGCGCGGGCGCGGTTGGCGGGGGCCGGCGCGCAGCGGCGATAGACGCCGCCGCCCAGGCCCGGCCGGCCGTGGCCAGAGGTGGCGATGCGCTGGAGGTGGGGCGGGATGTCGAAGTCGCCCAGTTCCTTGAAGAGGGGAGCTTCGGGCGGCAGGGCGGACGCGCGGGCGAAGCCGCCCCCGGCGAAGGCCGCCGCCAGGCTGGCGCTCAGGCGCCGTCGGGTCCAGTTGGCCATCACCGCCTCGACAGACTGTTGCGACGCCTAAACCTTGCCGTGAGGCGGGGCGTTCCCGCCCCGGCCGTCACCAGCCGTTGGTGACGCGATAGAAGGTCTTCATCGCCAGGGCCCGCGCCCGCGACAGCGGCCGGCGAGACCCCTTGGCCCAGCCGCGCGCCGTGCGGGTCAGCCGCGCATGGCGCGGCGCGGCCCGCGCCAGGTGCTCGAGCAGGGCCACGTGGACAAGCTGGTAGTGCAGGGTGCAGGCGTTGCGGGCGCCGGCCGCGCCGCGCTCGATGGAATAGACCGACCAGTCGCCGCTGGCCCACAGGCCGAGATTGCGCTCCAGGCTGGCCAGGATCCGGTCGCGCAGGATGCGGGCGCGCAGCTCCGCCTGGTCGGAAAGCCGGATCAGGTCGTCAAGGCCGACGGCGGCGAAGAGGGCTCCGTTGAGGACGTGGCGGTGACGCCCGCCGGGATATTCCTCGAGGAAGAAGGATCCGTCCGGCAGGGCCGAAGATACGCCCCCGGCCTCGACCGGGACCTCCAGCAGGTCGACCGCGGCGTGCGCCTGGGCCAGGAAGCGGCGGTCGCCGGTGGCGGCGAAGGCTCGCATCAACACCGACAGGCCCTCCCCTTGCGCCAGGCACGAGGGCCAGGGCACGGCCATGTTCTCGAGCGGCAGGTCGTGCATGAAGGCGCCGTCCGCCTGGCCGGCGAACCAGTGCGCCGCGGCCATGAACCGCTGGCGGTGGACGGGCGGGGCGGCCGGCTTGAGCGACAAGTTCCAGTGCGCCAGGGCATGGCCGGCGATGCGCGAAGGCATGTAGCGGCCAGGCGCGCCGCACGGCCCTTTCACAGGAATGCCCGCCTCGTCGAGCGGTTCGAACAGGGCCGCGTCCGCCTCCAGCATGCGGTCGAAGGCCAGCGGATAGGCCAAGGGGGCGTCGGCCAGATCGACGCCGTAGTCGTAGCCCGGGCCGCGCATGAACGAGCCTATGTCGGCGGCGACCGCGGCGAAGGTCTTGCGCGGCAGAAGGCGGCGAGCGTTGCTCAAGGCGTGCTCCAGCCCGGCGGCAAGCCTGCGGCCCCCGTCGCGGCGTCGAGTTGGGTTTCGGGGTGCAACCATTTGCGAGCTTGGCCGGTTCCCGCCACGACCGCCCGGATCGGGTGGCCCTCCCTCGAGCCAGCAGCCCGCGTGCGTCCTTGACCATCCTGCCCAAGCCCCGCCACGCCAGCCGCCCGGGCCACGCCGGGAAGGTCGTCATCGTGACCACCGTGCACGGGCCGTTCGATGTGCGCATCTTCCACAAGCAGGCCCGGGCGCTCGCCGAGGCCGGCCATTCCGTGAGCCTGATCGCGCGCGCGCCGGAGGCGCGGACCATCGACGGCGTCAGACTGATCGCGCTGCCGGAGCCGCGCGGCCGGCTGGACCGGGGCTCGAGGCTGGCGGCGATAGCGCTGAGGCTGGCGTTGTCCGAGGACGCCGACGTCTATCACCTGCACGACCCGGAGCTGATCTGGGTGGGCCTGGCGCTGAAGCTGCGCGGCAAGCGGGTGGTGTATGACGTGCACGAGGAGTTGGCCCTGATGAAGGACCGCGCCTATGTGCCGGCCTGGGCGCGCGGCGTGCTGACGGCGGGGCTGTGGCTGTTCGAACGGCTGGCGGAGACGGCCTTCGACGCCATCGTCGCCGCGACGCCGCTGATCGCCGAACACTTCCGGCCCGCCAAGACGGTGATCGTGCGCAACACGCCTAGGGCCAGCGAACTGGCCCCGGCCGGCGAGGCGCCCTTCGCGGAACGGCCGATGCGCGTGGCCTATGTCGGCGGGCTGGCGGCCTACCACAACGTCGGCGGCATGATCGACGCGATGCGACGCCTGCCGCCGGCGCTCGGCGCGCGGCTGAGCCTCGGCGGCGACTTCCGGGACCCGGCGGCCGAGGCCCGCGCCCGCGCCCAGCCCGGGGCCGAACGGGTCGACTTCGAGGGCTGGGCCGACCGCGACAAGGTGGTGTCGATCCTGGGCCAGGCGCGGGTGGGGCTGGTGGTCTACCTGCCGACGGAGAACGTGCGCCGGTCGGACCCGATCAAGTTCCTGGAGATGATGGCGGCGGGGCTGCCGCTGGTGGCGACCGATGTGCCGCGGTGGCGGGGCCTGATCGAGCGCCATGACTGCGGGATCCTGGTCGACGCCGCCGATCCCGGCGCCATCGCCGAGGCCGTCGGCGGCCTCCTGGCCGACCCCGAACGCGCCGAGGCCATGGGCCGGCGGGGGCGCGAGGCGGTGCTCAATGACCACGAATGGGCGGCCGACGAGGCGCGCCTGCTGGCGCTCTACGCCCGCCTGACCCAGCCGGCGACGCGACCGCGGCCTCGCGAGACGAGCCGGGCCCTTGCCCAGTAATTCGGCGCGCCTGGCGAACGCCTGCGGGCCGCGGCGCGTTTGGGTCGGGCGATCGGCCCTGGCGGCCGCCGCGGCGCCGAGCGCCTGCGCCGCGCCCCGAGTAAGGACACGGTGATGCCACGCGGCTGCTTCGGTCGACAGGGATTCTAGGGCGCGTGTGCGGCATCCTGGCCGAGCTGTGGCGAGCGCCCCGTCCGGCGAATGTCGCCGACGCCTGGGCGCGGCTGGACCTGATGAGCCATCGGGGGCCGGACGGCGCGGGCCTGCTGGCCTGGTCGGCGGCGGGCGGCTTCGCCGAACCGCGGGCCGGCGAGCCCGCGCAGGTGCTGCTGGGTCACCGGCGCCTGGCGATCATCGACCTGAGTCCCGGCGGGGCGCAGCCGATGGTCTGCGCCAAGGGCGACACGGCCCTGACCTACAACGGCGAGATCTACAACTATCTGGAACTTCGCGAGGAGTTGGCGGCCCGGCACGGCTGGCGCTTCGCCACCGGCTCCGACACCGAGGTGCTGCTGGCGGCGTGGCGGACCTGGGGCGAAGCGGCGCTGGCGCGGATCGACGGCATGTACGCCTTCGCCCTGGTGGACGCCCGGCGCCGGCGGATGATCGCCGCGCGCGACCCCTTCGGCATGAAGCCGCTCTACTACGCCGCCTCGGACGACGGCCTGCGCCTGGCCTCGGAGATTCGGCCCCTGATCCGAGGCGCATCCCCCCGGGCCGACGTCTCACGGCTGTTCGACTACCTGCGCTGGGGGGCGGTGGACGAAGGCGAGACGACGCTGTTCGAAGGGGTGCGCCAGCTTCGGCCGGGGGAGCTGATGGAGGCCGACCTGGACAACGGCCAGGTGGAGTTCCGCCGACACTGGCGCGCGCCTGTCCGGCGGCCGGCCTGCGCCTCCCCCGGCCACTGGCGGCGCGGCTTTCGGGACCTGTTCGTGGAGACCGTGGAACGGCACCTGCGGGCGGATGTGCCGGTGGTGGCGACGCTGTCGGGCGGGCTCGACTCCAGCGCCATTTGCGGCGCCCTGCGGCGGCTGCACCCGCGCAAGCCGATCCACGTCTTCAGCTATGTGGCCACCGGCGGCCAGTCCGAGGAGCGCTGGATCGACCTGGTGGCGGCCGACAAGAACCTGGAGGTGGAAAAGATCCGCATCCAGGAAGACCAGGTGCTGGAGGACCTGCCGGCCCTGGTCCGGGCCCAGGAGCAGCCCTTCGGCAGCGGCAGCATCTATGCCCAGTACAAGATCTTCGAAGCCATCGCCGGGCGCGGCTGCAAGGTGATGCTGGACGGCCAGGGCGCCGACGAGGTGATGGCGGGATACAAGCCCTTCGTCGCCTATCGCGTGTGGCAGCTGCTGGGGCAGAAGCGGCTTGGAGAGGCGGCCAGCCTGTTCCGGGCCCACGCGCGCCGCGACCCCGGGTCCATGGGCATGATGGTCCAGCGCCTGGGGCGGCTGGCGCTGGCGGACGGCCCGTCGCGGGCGGCGCGGCGGCTGGCCGGCCGCTCGCTGCGCTCGGCCTTCGTGCGTCGGGACTGGATGACGGATCGGGGACTGGATCCGCATGACGCCGAGGCGCGCCAGATGCACCTGGGCCGCAGCTTCGACGAGATCCTGGCCCACAGCCTCGAGAGCGGGGTCCTGCCGTCGCTGCTGCGATACGCCGACCACAACGCCATGGCCTTTTCGGTGGAGAACCGCACGCCGTTCCTGTCGCGGCCACTGGTGGAGATGATCTTCACCCTGCCCGCCGAGGCGCTGATCTCGCCGGACGGGCGGACCAAGGCGGTGCTGCGCGACGCCCTGGACGGCATCCTGCCGGCGCCGATCCGCGAGCGTCACGACAAGATCGGGTTCCGCGCCACGGAAGAGATCTGGATGGCCAGGAAGGCCGACTGGACCCGCGCCCAGCTCAAGGCCTGCGCCGAATTGCCCTTCGTCGACCCAGAGGGCCTCGCCCGCGCGAGCGCGCGCTTCTTCGCCGGACACATGGCGGACGGCCAGCAGCTGTTCCGGCTGATCGTCTTCAACCAGTGGATCCGCGCCTTCGGGGTGGCGATCGCCTGAAGCCGCGTTCGATGCAGGTGGATGGGACGAGGCTCTAGACGCCGGGCGCCGGCTCGCGATCGGCGCCGACGCGGAGCATGGGCGCCGGGCTGTCGGGATAGACGAGCATCAGCAGCACGGTGACGCCAAGCCCGCCGCTGAGGACGGCGGACTGAAGGCCCCCGTTGCTGAGATAGAAGCCGGGGGCGACCAGGGTCAGGGCGGCGACGACGCGGTCCTTGGCCAGGGTCAGGTGGTTGTAGGCGCAGAGGAAGACACCCAGCGCCGCGAGCGTCAGGAGCACGCCGGCGTAGCCGAGGTTGGCGAAGGCGTCGGCGACCATGTTGCCGTTGGCCCAGACGTTCTGGACGGTGCTGATCTCGTGGCCGACGAGCAGCGGATAGGGAATCTCGGTGGGCGGCCGGATGAAGAGGCGCATGAAGCTCTGGCTGTAGTAGAACTTCGGATGGCTGGAGAAGATGTCCAGGTAGGCGCTGGTGATCGTCGCCGAGTTGCCGAACAGCCGGTAGTGAATGGCGAAGGTGTTGGCCGGCACGTCAGCGTGACTGAGGGCGTCGAGGCCGACCACGGCCACCGCGACGGCGACGAAGAAGCCGAAGATGCTGATGGCGACGGAAATGCGCGTGCGGCTGAGCACGGTGAGGGCCGCCACGAACAGGGCTACGAACAGCATCGAGCGGTAGGAGGTCACCGCGAAGGTGTAATAGGTCAGACCGAAGGCCAGCAGCACCATCGCCCAGTTCCGCCGCAGGATGCCGCGCACGATCATGATCGGCGACAAGGCCAGGGCGCTGTTGACGAAGACATAGAGCAGGATGGGCGACAGCTTGGACATCTGATCGCCGAAGGCGGCGCGGAACTCGTAGACGCGCGTCAGGTCCAGTTCGATCACCTGGATCGGCACGAAGGCCAGGTACGAGGCGATCACCGCCGCGGCCGCGCCGAAGAGCAGCAGGTCGTAGCGATTGTCGGCCATGGCCAGGCGCCAGCCCATTCCTCCCGGCTCAAGCCGAGCGAGGGCTGCGGCGAGCCACAGCCCGGCGAAGCTGACCAGGGTGAGCCACAAGGCGGGCGTGACGCCACCAGAGACCACGTTGGGAAAGAGCGCCGTCGTCGGCACGAAGACGGTCCCGTAGATGATGATGAGCAGCAGATCGCTGCCCCGCGTCAGGCGGACGGGAATGAAGAGCAGGGCCGGGGCGACGGCGAGGACGAGAAAGACCAGTTCCTGCGCCAGATTGGCCGGCAACCAGTGCAGGCCCATGTATTCGAACACCCCGCTCTGGGCCAGGACCTGATCCTGGATGAAGCGGCAGATCAGGGCGTGGCCGAGGGCCAGCAGAACGAAGAGGAGCCGCCGACGCCCTTCGCGCCGCCGCGGGCGGGCGTGTGCGGCCGACGCAAAGGACGCTGGGGCCAAGGCGCTGGAAACCGTCATGCGGCAGCATCTCCACGGCCGCCATCGGCCCTGGCGATATCAACCGCCGGGCTCACAGGCGCGTTCCGCACGGCGCGCAGGATGAGCAGGAAATAGAGCAGATAGGCGCCGGCCGAAGCGACGGCGAAGCCCCCGGCGGCGCCGGCCGCGCTGGCGTGCAGGGCCCGGGTCACGGCGAACGAGACGACCAGCACGACGATGCCCACCAGGTCGACCAGCAGCTTGTAGCCGGGACGGTTGGCGACATTGAGGGCGCCGCCGAGGGGCGCCACCGCCATGTTGGCCAGGAAGGCCGGGGCGTAGGCGGCCGCCAGGACGCCCGCGCCACGCCATGCGGCGCCGAAGACCAGGGAAAACAGCAGCGGCCCGAAGCGGGCCAGGATCAGGGTCGCCGGCAGGGCGAGGGCGGCGAGGGCCGCGGCGGTGCGAAAGAGCAGCGCCCTCGCCTGCGCCGGGTCGCGCCGGTAGCGGGCGGCGAACTCGCCCAGAAAGACGTCGCCCACGGCGCGCTGCACCAGGCCGATCGGGCCCACGATGATGGCCATCATGAAGCTGAAGGCTCCGATGTCGGCGGGTGGATAGGCGCTGGAAAACAGGAAGAGCGGCAGGCCGGCGGCCAGGTTGTTGGCGAACATGGAAGGCGTGCGGAAGACCGGAAAGCGCCAGTATCGACGCACCGCCGCGCGCCAGCGCGGCGCGGTGACCGCAACCGCGGCGGCGACTTCGCGCCGGCAGGCCGCGCCCATGACGAGGCCGGTGGAAAAGCGGCCGCAGAGCTCTGCCGACAGCAGCACCAGCCATCCGAGACCGGCGGCGGCGAAGCTGAGGGCCACCTGGGTTCCTGCGCGCAGCACCCCTTGCGCGACATAGGCCTTGGCCAGGCTGGTGAAGCGGCGTCGGCGCACGAGCCAGAGCTGCAGGACCGTCATGAGGCTGATCAGCCAGATCACCGGGGCCATGGCGATGGCGCTCCAGTCCGGCAGGGCTTCCAGGCCGAAGGCGTCGAAATAGAACAGGGCGTAGGTAATGGCCGCGCAGACGACGCCCATCAGGGCCACGGCCCTGAGGCAGGCGGCGAGCAGGGCCAGGGCCTCGCTCCAGCGGCGGGCGGCCAGCATGGCCTCGGGCAGGCCCAGCGCGCCCGCCGCGCCGAGGGTGGTGGCGAGGGTGAAGAAGAGGCCGAACTGACCGAAACTGACCGGGCCCAGATGACGGCTGACCAGCGGCAGGACCGCCAGACCCATGAGCTGCGACAGGGCGGTGGCTCCGCCCACGTGCGCCATGGCGCGCCCCAGGCCCTGGCCCTTGAGCAAGGCCTGCAGGTTCAGCGGCCGCCGGCGTTGGGGCCGAGCCGCGCCGAAGCTGGCCATCACGCGCGATCGCCCAGCCAGATCAGGCTGACGGCCTCGGCGAAGGCGGTGCGTTCGGCCTTGAGGGCGGCGTCGCCGAACAGGGTGTCGATGTCGCCGCCGGCCGGCAGCCAGTGGGCGATTCCGGCGCGGCGTTCGTGCAGGGCGTCGCGCAGGACCTGGCCCAGGCCCTGGTCGATCCAGCGGTCCTGGTTGACGTCGAAGCCGCGCTTGTCGCGGTTGAGGCGGATGGCGTCCGGGATGCGCCCGCGCAGGGCGCTGCGCAGCATCCACTTGCCAAAGCCGTTGGCGAGCTTGGCGCGCTCGGGCAGGGCCAGGCCCATCTCGATGACGCGGTGATCCATGAACGGCAAGCGGCTCTCGACGCTGGCCCCCAGGGAGTTGCGGTCCTCGTACCGGAGCAGGGAGGGCAGGCTGTAGCGGGTGACGTCCAGGCGCTGGCGCTCGGCCGGGTCCTGATCGGCCGACATGCCCATGTTGCCGTCGTCCTCGGCATGAAGGGCCAGGCGCGCCCCCAGCCCCTTGCCGGCGTAGCGGCCCCGTTCGCGCCAGAAGAGCGAGGCCCGCCCGGCGACGGCCCCGGCAAAGGACGGCAGGGCCGCGCCGAGGTGAACGGCGTCGGCGAACGTGGGACGGCGCAACGTCGCCTGGGCGTAGAAGAGATAGAACTTGCGATAGCCCATGAAGGCCTCGTCGCCCCCCTGCCCGCCCAGCAGCACCTTGACCCCGTCCGCCCGGGCGGCGCGGAAGACGGCGTGCTGGGCCATCATGCTGGCGTGCGGAAAGGGGGCGTCCTGGACCGCCAGGGTGCGCCAGAACAGGTCGGCGATCTCGGCGGGCCGGGTCGGCCACACGTAGCGCGGGCGGACCGGCGTCCAGCCGGCCAGGGTCTCGACCAGCGGCGCCTCGCTCTCGGGGGCGTCCGGATGGCCGAAGCTGTAGCCGACCATGTCGGCGTGGAGCGGGGCGGTGAAGGCGGCGACGGCGGACGAATCCACCCCGCCGCTCAAGGACAGGCCCACCGGCACGTCGGCCCGCATGCGGATGTCGCAGGCGTCGGCGAGGCGCTCGCGGATACGGCGCTCCAGCGCCTCGACGTCCATGCCGACCTGAACGGCCCGCTCGTGGGCGACGGCCGAGGCCAGGTCGTAGTAGCGGCCGCCCTCGCGGCGAAGGCCGGCGCCCGAGGGCGTCACCGCGGTCCAGCAGCCGGCCGGCACGCTGGTCAGGCCGGCGTAGGGCGTGCGCTCGGTATCGTCCTCGTAGTACTTCAGGCGCAGGCCGCGCTCGACGTAGGCAAGGTCCGGCCCAAGGCCCGCCCAGGCGGCGATGCGGCCCGGCGTCGAGGCGAAGACCAGGGTGCGGCCGTTGTCCCAGACGTAGAGCGGCTTGACCCCGAAGCGGTCGCGGGCGAGCACCACCCGGCCGGTGAACTTGTCGTGGATGGCCAGGGCGAACATGCCGAAGAGCCGGGTGAACGCCTTTTCGCCCCAGGCCCGATAGGCCTCGAGCAGAACCTCGGTGTCGCTGGCGGTGGCGAAGACGACGCCCCGGGTCTCCAGCTCGGCGCGCAGCTCCCGATAGTTATAGATCTCGCCGTTGAAGACGATGGTGAAGCGCCGGGCGGCGTCCGTCATCGGCTGGTTGGCCGCCTCGGAGAGGTCGATGATGCTGAGGCGGTTGTGCCCGAACACCACCTGGGCCTGGCCGCAGGCGAGACGCCTCACGGCCCGCGCGTCCGGCCCCCGCGCCGTCTGCGACAGGGTGATGTCGTCCACCAGCGCCGTGATGTCGAGGTCGGCCCGGATCGAGATGGCGCCCGCTATGCCGCACATGGTCCCGCCTCAGGCCGCCGCGCGCCGCGACGCCTTCGCCGCCGCCACCCGCTCGATGTGATCGGCATAGGCCGAATAGTTGCGCTCGCGATCGAAGCGCGCGTCGAACAGCCGCCGGGCGGCGTCGCGCATGCCCAGGCGCAGGGGGCCGTCTTCGGTGAGGCGCACGATGGCCTCGCCCAGGGCGTCGGCGTCGCCGCCCGGCACGTTCACGCCCACGCCGTGCTCGGCGATCAGGTGGAACAGGTCGCCGCGGGCGCCGCTGATGATCGGCAGGCCGGCCGCAAGGTAGGAGAACGCCTTGTTGTTGAAGGCCTCGGTCGGATAGTTCATCAGCAGCAGCCCGACGTCGGCGCCGGCCAGCAGGGCCCGCATCTCGTCCGGCTTCAGCCAGCCCACGCAATGCACGTTGTCGAAGGCCGCGGCGCGTCGGCGCACGCCTTCGGCGTCCTGGCCGTCGCCGCCGATCAGGAAGGCCGCGCGCGCGAGGGCCGGCGAGCCCTGGCGTTTCAGGGCCTCCAGCGCCGTGAGCAGGAGCTCGGGGTGCTGGGTCCGGTTGAAGGTGCCCGTGAAGGCGAACACGACCTTGCCGGCGCTGGCCTCCAGGGCGGCGCGGACCGGGTGGCCGATGGGCAGGGCCGGGGCCGGGGCGTCGAAGGCCCTGGGCGCCGTGGTGAGGTAGAAGACCTGTTCGAGAGGGCCGGGGCGACGCCCCGACTTGGCCATGGCCCAGTCCATCATCGAGGTCATCATCGCCACCACCGCGTCGGCCTCGGCCAGGGCCCGGCGGGTGCGGCGGTGCTCGAAGTGCATCAGGCGGCGCGCGAACTGGCCGGCGACGGAGCGCGCGGAGAAGTCGGCGATGACGTCCGGCCATTTGTCCCGCACGTCGATGATCGTGGCCGCGCCCAGGCGCTGGCCGACCCGCACCGCGGCCGCGGCGGTGACGTGGTCGGGCAGGGACGCGACGATGGCGTCCGGCGGCGGCAGGGCGGCGGCCTGGCGCGTGAAGTCGTCGGCGGCGCGCCAGTGGTCGACGAGGCGCAGGGGGCTGGTGTTGCGGCGATAGCCGACCCCCTTCATGAAGCGGATCTCGAGCCCGTCCTCGCGCACGATCGGCCGCCCGCCCGAGGCGGTCCATTCGTCGCGCCAGCGCTTGCGGATGTGGTCCCAGGCCGAGGTCCACATCGTCACGCGGTGGCCCCGGCGCAGCAGGTGCTTGCAGAGGATCATCGAGCGCGTGTCGGCCGCGTCGTCCAGCCTTTGGCCCATGACGGTGGTCCAGATGCGCATCGGCGCCCTCACGCCGGCCGCAGCATCTGGTAGCGGCCGAGGAGGCCCACCCCCAGAGGGCGCGAGCGCTCGCCATCGCCCAGCCGCGCGAAGCCGCAGGCCTCGATGACGCGGATGGAGGCCAGGTTGTCCTCCTCGACGATGTACCAGAGCCGCCGATAGCGGCCGGCCCAGCGTTCGGCGATGAGGCGCACCCCGGCCTTGGCCAGGCCTCGCCCGCGATAGTCCGGGTCGGTGAACACCGCGCCGATCTGCAGGTCGTCGCGGGCCATCTGCGGAAAGCGGAAGTAGCGCGGGGTCACCAGGGCCGAGTGGGCCAGGCGGGCGCCCTCGTGGATCATCAGGACGCCGCAGTCGGGCCGCGCGAAGACGCCGAGGCGGTCGAAGGCCCACCAGACGGCGTTGGGCCAGGCGGCGAGGTCGCCGGGCGGCAGACCGTCGGCGCGCGGGTTCCAGACGGAGGCGCTGAGGCCCGCAGGCAGCACGGCAGCGACGCCCGGCAGGCCCGGCCCGGCATGGGCGTAGAAGCGCAGGCTCATGGCGCGGGCGCTCCTTCCACGGCGAACACCCGGTCGGCGCCGGGGGGCGGGCCGGCGGGGGGGCGGGCGCCCTGGCGGCGGCAGACCGCGATGAGGCCGGGATCGGCGCCCAGTTCCCCCAGGATGGCTTCGACGCCCCGAAGCGCGGCGGGCCGCGAGACGATGGCCAGGGCGGTCAGAACGGCGATGCGCAGGTCAAGCCACACCGAGGCGCGGCCGATGTAGAGCAGGCCCAGCCGGCTCTTCCAGGGGCGGATCAGCTGGTTGTAGGCGAGGTCGGCGTTGTCGGCGCCCTGAAGGATGTCGCCCTCGTCGGCGAAGACGATGGAGGCGAGGTCCGTGATCCCCGGGCGCACCGTCAGGAGGCGCTGTTCCTCGGCGGTGTAGAGGTCCACGCCCCAGGCGCGGGTGTTGGGCCGCGGCCCCACCACGCTCATCTCGCCGACGAGGACGTTCCAGAACTGGGAGACCTCGTCGAGCTTGCAGCGGCGGATCCAGCGTCCGACGGCGGTGACCCGGGCGTCGCCGGCGCTGGTGGAGTTGACCCCGGTCCGGTCGGCGCCGACCACCATCGAGCGGATCTTGATCATCGAGAAATCGCGCCCGCCCCTGCCCACCCGGCGAGCGCGGTAGATCGGATCGTGGCGGTCCTGCAGCCAGACCAGCGCCAGGGCGGTCAGCAAGACCGGCGAGGCCAGGATCAGCACGCCGGCGGCGAAGACGATGTCGAACGCGCGCTTCATGCCGCACCCGCCAAGACCGGCCGGCCCAGCGCTTCGCGCACGGCGCGCGCCACCTGGGCCGCGTCGAGGCCGTGGACGGCGCGCAGGTAGGCCTGGTCGCCGACCACCGTGGGGAAGCAGTCGGCGAGGCCGAGGCGCCGGAACGCCTTGGGCTGCACGCCAGCTTCCAGGCAGGCTTCGGCCACCGCGCCGCCGAGACCGCCGACCACGGTGTGCTCCTCCAGGGTGACGACGACGCGCGCCTTGCGCGCCAGGGCGGCGACGCCCTCGACGTCGAAGGGCTTGAGCGTGTGGACGTCGGCCACCGCCACCGAGACACCCTCGCCTTCCAGCCGGCGCGCCGCCTCCAGCGCCTCGCCGAGAATGGCGCCGGTGGCGAAGATGACCGCGTCCGAGCCGTCCCGCGCGACGCGCACGCGGCCGAGGACGATCTCGCCCGGCGCCTCGGGCAGGCCGGCGGACCCTTTGTCCAGGCGCAGGTAGGCCGGGCCGCCGCGCCGATGCAGGGCTTCGGTCAGGACCGAGGCCGACCAGGGGTCGGAGGGGGCGACCACGGCCATGTTGGGCAGGGCGCGCAGGATCGCCAGGTCCTCGGTGGCGAAGTGCGACATGCCGAGCTGGCCATAGGAGAAGCCGCCGCCGACCGACACCGCGGTGACGTC
>JAFEEA010000119.1 GCA_018241335.1 Pseudomonadota bacterium | reverse complement strand
CGAGGGCAGAGTCGAAGGATTTGGCGTCCGACGCCGATCAGCCGGCTTCGGCGTGCGCCGTCTCACCTTCCGGTTCGGTCCACCGCGCGACGCGGGCGATGAGCTCGCCGGGATTGATGGGCTTGCCGATGTGGTCGTCCATGCCCGCCTCGATGCAGGCGCGCAGATGGTCGGGCATGACGTTGGCGGTCAGGGCGACGATGGGGGTGTCGCGGTTGACGTCGGCCGTCTGGCGAATGGCTCGCGTGGCCGCCAGCCCGTCCATGCCGGGCATCTGCAGGTCCATCAGGATGAGGTCGAAGGGCCGCTGGATGGCCGCGTCCACGGCGGCCGCGCCGCCCGCGGCCTCGGTGATCTCATGCCCGAAGGCGCCCAGGATGGCGCCGACCAGTTCACGGTTCACCGCCACGTCGTCGACGACCAGGATGCGCGCCGGCCGCACGCCTTCGTCGGCGACGCCCTCGCCCCGCGCGGGCGCGGCGGCGACGGCCTTCGGGGCGGCGACGGTGAACCAGAAGGTGGAGCCCCTGCCGAGCTGGCTCTCGACGCCGATGGCGCCGCCCATCAGCTCGGCCAGGCTCTTGCAGATGGCCAGGCCCAGGCCCGTGCCGCCGAACCGCCGGCTGATCGAGCCGTCGGCCTGCGAGAACCGCTTGAAGAGATGTTCGATCTGCTCGGGCGCGACGCCCACGCCGGTGTCGGTCACGGCGATGCGCAACGCCCCGTCGCCGGCCGCCAGGTAGCTGACCCCGACGGTGACCCGGCCGCGTTCCGTGAACTTGATGGCGTTGGTCAGGAGGTTCAGCAGAATCTGCCGCAGCCGCGCGCTGTCGGCCAGCACTGACTTGGGCAGGCCGTCGCGCAGATCCAGCTTCAGGTCCACGCCGCGGGCGCGCGCCTGCGCTTCCACGAGATGCAGGGTTTCGTCGGCGAAGGCGCCGGGGTCGAAGGGATGCGGATCGAGCTCGACCTGGCCGGCCTCGATCTTGGAGAAGTCCAGAATGTCGTTGACCACCGACAGCAGGGTCTGGCTGGCGGTGACGATGCGGCTGGCGTAGGTGGCCGCGGCCGGCGGCAGGCCGTCCACCGCCTCCAGCAGGCCGGAGAAGCCGATGATGCCGGTCAGGGGCGTACGGATCTCGTGGCTCATGTTGGCCAGGAATTCGCTCTTGGCCACCACGGCGGCCTCCGCCTCGGCCCGCTTGGACTCCAGCTCGGCCTCCAGGGCCTTGCGCACGCTGATGTCGCGCAGCTGGGTGACGACCTCGACGGGCGCGCCGCCGGGCCCATGGACGATCTGGGGGCTGCCTTCCATCCAGACCCACTCGCCGGAGGCGGCCCGCAGCCGTTGCTCGCGGTTGGCGCGCGGATCGACCGGCGCGCCCGAGAACAGGTCCGCCACCAGCCCGCGCACGTGCTCGACGTCGTCGAGATGGATCATGTCGTAGCCGATGCCGCCGACCAGCGCCTCGGGCTCGTAGCCGTAGCGGCGGCAGGACGGCGAGACGTAGAGAACCCTGTCGTCGCGATCCAGGCGCAGGATGATGTCGGTGGAATGGTCGGCGAGGCGCTGGAATTCCAGGGCGCGCTGGGCAAGGGACGCCTCCAGCTCCCGCTGGCGCCGCACTGCGGCCGCGACGGGGAACGAGGTGGCCGCGCTGGCCAGAAGGAAGAGCTGAAGGATCAAGGCGTTGGCCTGGGCGACGCCCGGCGTCAGGGCTGATGGCCCAAGGCCCGCGGCCGACAGTCCGACCGCGGTGGCGCTGGTGATCAACAGGCCCACGGCCGCCCCCGCCGTCTCGGTCCGGAAGGAGACCAGGATCAGGGCGCAGATGACGAGGAAGCGCACCTGGATCGTCGGCTGGGTGAAAACGAACGCGGTCACCGCGGCCAGCAGGACCAGAAGGCCGATGTTCGCCGCCCGTCGCCCATGGGCCAGTAGGCGGGCCACGCCCCGGCGATCCAGCGCCAGCAGGGCGGGACTGACGATCATCAGGCCCAGCGCGTCGGCCAAGGCCCAGATCGCCAGGGTACGGGGGAAATCAGACGTCATGTCCAGGCGCAGCGCCAGGGTCGCGGCCAGGGCGGCGACGGCGGAGGCGCCAAGCGACACCCCGCCGAACGTGAGCAGGTGGCGCATCTGCGCGAGGTCCGGCGAGCGCCCGAGGATCCGGCGCGTGCACGCGGCGACGGCTAGAATCTCGAAGCTGTTGCAGGCGCTCAGCACCAGGCCCAGGGCCAGGCCATCGTGCAAGACCAGGTCGGCGGCGAGGTTGCCGGCGAAGCCCGCGGCCAGATAGGCGGGCCATGCCCTCGGGGCGGCTCTCAGCAGGCAGGCGACCACGACCGCATTGGCGGGCCAGATGGCGGCGGCCCGACCATCCTGCAGAAAGGCCGCGATGCAGAAATAGCTCAAGGCGAACACGGCCGCGCCAGCCGTCGCCGCGGCGAGACCGGTCCGCCTCCACCGACGCCAGACGCTGCGGCTCCGCTTGGCCGCCTTGGACGAATTGCTGCTCAGGCTCGCCATGATCACTCCGAACGAGGGAATGGTCCTAGCGGGTGGCGTTGCGTCGGCAGGTTAAATTCGCCACGGCCCATCGTGCGGCCGAATGCCGCTTGGGCGCGTTGGAGCGTCCTCGACGGCTCGTCAGCCGATCCAGATCGATTCCGGCGTGCGGCGAACCGGGGCGGGGGGCCAGTCCGCGGCCGGGCGGCCGACGATGATGGGCGCGACCGGCGTCCAGCTGTCGGGCAGGCCCAGTTCCGCGCGTCCTTCCGGCAGGTTCAGCCACGCTTCCGCGAAGCCGATCCAGCACGAGCCGAGGCCGATGTCCCGCGCCGCCAGCATCAGGTTCTCGGCCGCCAGGCAGCAGTCCTCCCGCGCCATCGGGTCCGGACTGGTGGCGCAGATGACCATCAGGGCCGGCGCATTGTAGAAGATGTTGAAGTCGCGGCTTTCGACCATGGCGCGGAAGCCGACCTGCGCCAGGTCGCCGCCCATGACGCGCAGCATGTGCGCCTTGGCTTCTTCCGACCAGATTCGCAGCTTGGCGCGGTCGCGGGCGACGACGAAACCCCAGGCCTGCTGGTCGCGGGCCGTGGGCGCCCAGGTCGCGGCCTGGATCAGGGCCTGCGCCGTTTCGCGCGACAGGGGTTCATTGGCGTAGTCGCGCACAGCCCGCCGTCCGCGGATGGCCTCGATGACTTCCATGAACGCCTCCCTATGGTCGGCCGCAGGATGCCGACGGCCGGGGTGACGCGCTTTGAGGTGGGTCAAGGGCGGTCGAAGCCCGACGTGGCCCGCGCGCCCACCGCGGCGTTCCGCCGTTCCAGGGTCTCGATCAATTGGCCTTCGCCCAGGATGCGCACCAGGCGCCGCTTGGGATCGCGGTCCAGGAAAGCGAGCGCGATTTCGCGGGCGCGAGCGGCGTCGCGCACTTCGACAAAGTATACCTGCGGTTCATCCGTCAGATCGTCGTGTATATGCAGCTCAAAGCGTCTCATGAAACAGCAACGCATGAATCGCATGGATGGTGGCGCCGCGGGTGCATTGCGTGATGTCGCGCGATCTTCAGGATGTCGGGTCTCCGACATTGATGTCGCCTGTAAACTGTATCTCGACCGGTGGAAGCGCGGGACGAGGAGGGGTGGCGGCGCGGCGAATGTCGCCGTCGGGGCCGCTCACAGTCTTTTGCGTGGCGCGGCATGCCGCCGCAAGTCACGCTCAAGCTCGGCAGAGGAAACGCCAAGGAGAAGAACTATGGCTGCGCCAGCAAACCTGGTCGATCCGGCATTCACGACCCATGCGACGTCCTATCATCGCTTCATGCTGGGCTTGAAGTGGGTGTCGATCACGCTTGGATCGTTGATCGCGGGCCTCACGCTCTGGTTCGCGACGCCGGCCGGATTCGGCGGTGGGCTGGTCGTCGGCGTGGTGATCTTCGCCGTCGGCGTCTGGGCCATGAACCACGGCCTGGCCCACTCGTCCGAGCAGGACAACCCCGGCGCGGGAGCCTGACGCGGGACGCTACTCGCCGGCCCTGAGCGTGGCGGCGGGGCGCCGGCCCATGGCCACGGCGGCGGCGGCCAGTCCGCCCGCCGCCGCGAGCCCGGCCGCGCCCAGGACCAGGGCGGCGACCCCGCCCCAGTCGACGCTCCAGGTCGCCTCGAACACCTTGACCACCACCGGCCAGGCGGCGGCGTAGCCCAGGGCGACGCCCGCCACCCCGGCGATCAGGCCGACCGCGCCGTACTCGATGGCGTAGGCCGCCAGGATCTGGGCGCGGGCGGCCCCCAAGACCTTCAAGGTCGCGGCCTCCTTGGCCCGGCCCTGTGCGCCGGCGCTGATGGCGCCGGTGAGCACCAGCAGCCCCGCCAGGGCGGCGACGGCCGCCGCGCCGCGGATGGCCAGCGCCAGGCGGCCGAACATGTCGGTGGCCGCTTCAAGCTGCTCGCGCACGCTGATCACGTTCACCTGGGGAAAGGTCTGGCCCAGTTGCCGGGTGGCCGCATCCTCCTCGGCCTTGCTGGCCTTGGCGATGGCCACGTGACGCAGGTCCGCCCCGGCCAGGGCGGCGGGGTCCAGCACCAGGGGGAAGCTGGCCCCAAAGCCGCCGAAGTCCACCTTGCGCAGCACCGCCACCTTGGCGTCGATCTCGCGGCCGAGAATCGACAGGGTGATCTGGTCGCCGACCTTGAGGTTTCCGCCGCGGGCCGCATCCAGCGACACGGCGACCTGCGGCTCTCCGGCGTAGGTCGACGGCCACCAGGCGCCGTCGGTGACGCCGGCGTTGGGCGGCTCGGGCCCGATGGCCGACAGGGTGATGTCGTTGTCGTAGGCCCAGCGGTCGGCGCGGTCGATCTTCTCGCGGTCGACGGGCTGGCCCCGCACCTTGATGATGCGGCCGGTGGCGAAGGGCGCGCGCAGATAGTCCTTCTGGGTCAGGGGCCGGCCGAAGGCGCGGGCGAGGGCTGCGTCGAACTGCGCCGCCTGGTCGCCTGGGATGTCGGTGAACACCAGCGCCGGGGCGCTGCGCGGGGCCACCACCGCCACCTGGGCCAGCAGGCTGGACTGGATCAGCACCACCGCCGACAGCAGGGCCACGCCCAGGCCGATGGCGGGGCTGGCGGTGCGCGCGGCGCTGTGTGGCCCGGCCAGGTTGGCGAGGCCGATGCGGACCGGCCCCCGCGTGCCCGACCGCAGCCGTCCCGCCAGGCTCGCCGCCCAGACGCCCAGGGCCCAGAGGATGGCGAAGCTGACCGCCACCCCGGCCATCATGATCGCGGCCGCCATGGGCGTGGGGGCGGTGACCACCGCCAGGGCCGCCAGGCCCGCGCCGGCCAGGACAGCCGCCACCGTCTCCAGGCTGACGGTCAGCCGGCCGGTGAGGTCGTGGCGGAAGAGGGCGTTGGGCGGGGTGGCGCGGGCCCGCGCCAGGGGCGCCAGCGAGAACGCCGCCGCCGACAACAGGCCGAAGGCGCCGGCCTTGATCAGCGGCTCCGGATAGAGGGCGAAGAGGGCGGGGATCGGCAGGCTGTCCTTGACCAGCGCGCCCAGGGCGAAGGGCGTCGCCGCGCCGATCACGAGGCCGATCAGCACGCCCAGGCCGGCCAGCAGGCCGATCTGCAGCAGATAGGTGTCGCGGATCAGCGCCCCCTCCGCGCCCAGGGCCTTGAGCACCGCGATCGACGGCTTCTTGCCCTCCAGGTAGGCGGACACGGCGCCGGAGACGCCGAGCCCCCCCGCCACCAGCGAGGCGAGGCCAATGAAGCCCAGGAAGTACTCCAGCTGGTCGATCAGCCGACGGATGCCGGGGGTGGCGTCGTTGCGGTCGCGCATGCGCCAGCCGCCGGAGGGCAGGGTCTTCTTCAGGCCCGCGGCCACGGCGGCGGGGTTGTGGCTGGCCGGGATGGCGATGCGGACCGTCTCGCCGAAGGGCAGTCCCGGCGCCAGGAAGCCGCCCTTGTCCACCGCGGCCAGGGTTGTCAGGACGCGGGGGCCGAGCGCGAACCCTCGCGACAGGCGGTCGGGCTCGGCGGTCAGCACGGCGCGGGCGACCATCGGCACGTTGCCGACCTGGAAGGTCTCGCCGAGCCTCAGGTGCAGGCGATCCAGCAACGCCTGCTCCACCGCCGCCCCCTGGACGCCGTCCTTGACGGCGAAGGCCTGGCTGAGCGGCATGGCCGGCGACAGGGTGACGGTCCCGGCCAGGGGATAGGAGCCCTCGACCCCGCGCAGCTCGACCAGCCGGCGCTCGCCGGAGGCGGTCTGGGCCATGGCGCGCGAGGCCACGGCGTAGGAGGTGGCGCCCTGCGCCTGGAACGCGGCGCGCTCGGCGGGCGTGAAGCGGCGCTGCTCCAGGGTGACGGCGATGTCGCCGCCCAGGATCTCGCGCGCCTGCGAGGCCAGGCCCTGGCGGAAGGCTTCGGCCGTGGAGCCGGCCGCGGCGATGGCGGCGACGCCCAGGGCCAGGCAGGCCAGGAACACCCGAAAGCCCCTGACCCCGGCGCGCATCTCGCGCAGGGCGAAGCGCAGGAAACGCGGCATCAGGCGGGAACCGTCATTCGGCCGTCCATCATCCGCACCGTGCGGTCGGCGCGCGCGGCCAGGGCTTCGTCGTGGGTCACCAGCACCAGGGCGGCGGATGTCTCGGCGACCAGGGCGAACATCATGTCGGCCACGGCGGCGGCGTTGTGGCCGTCGAGGTTGCCGGTGGGCTCGTCGGCGAACAGAAGGATGGGATGGGCGGCCAGGGCCCGCGCCAGGGCGACGCGCTGCTGCTCGCCGCCGGAAAGCTGGTGCGGATAGTGGGTCAGGCGCCCGGAAAGGCCCACCCGGTCCAGCCAGTCGCGGGCGGTCCTGGCGGCCCCCGCCTCGCCGGCGATCTCCAGCGGCGCGGCGACGTTCTCCTCGGCGGTCATGTTGGGCAGCAGGTGGAAGGACTGGAAGACCAGGGACACCTTGCCCCGGCGCAGCCGCGCCCGGCCGTCCTCGTCCAGCTTGGCCAGGTCCGCGCCCAGCAGGCGCACATGGCCGCTGGTCGGGCGCTCCAGGCCCGCCGCCACCGCGATCAGCGACGATTTGCCCGAGCCGGACGGCCCGACCACCGCCACCCGCTCTCCGGGAACCACCACGAAGTCGACGCCCTTGAGGATTTCGACGGGCCCCGCGGCCGACGGCAGGGTCAGGGTGACCGCCTCCAGGGCGAGCGGCGCGTCGGGCGCGGCGGCGTCAAACATCGGGCCTCTCTTGCGTGACGGGGAATTCACATTGTGGGACGGCGAACGGAGACTAAATAGGGGTCCGGCATGGCGACTACACCTGACCTTTTCTTAACCCGGCGCGGATTGATCGTCGCCGGCCTCGCGGCGGGCGCCTTGAGCGCCGCCGGACCGGCCCTGGCCAAGGGGCCGCGCATCGTCACCATCCTGGGCGACTCCATCACCGCGGGCCTCGGCCTGCCCGCCGCCCAGGCCCTGCCGGCGCGGCTGGAGGCCGCCCTGGCCAAGGCCGGCGCGCCGGCGCGGGTGCGCGGGGCCGGGGTCAGCGGCGACACCTCCGCCGCCGGCCTGGCGCGGGTGGATTTCTCGGTCCAGGCGGACACCGACCTCTGCATCGTGGCCCTGGGCGGCAACGACCTTTTGCAGGGGCTGGAGCCCAGGACCACCCAGGCCAACCTCGACCGCATCGTCAAACGCCTCAAGGCGCGCCGGATCGGAGTCCTGCTGGCCGGCATGCGGGCGCCGGCCGCGATCGGCCAGGGCTACGCGAAGGACTTCGACGCGGTGTTCCCCGCCGTGGCGCGCCAGGAGCGCGTGCCCCTCTATCCGAACCTGCTCGACGGGGTCGGCCAGATCATCAACCTGAACCAGCGCGACGGCATCCATCCCAACGCCAAGGGCGTGGACATCATCGCCGGCCGCCTGGCGCCGGCGGTGGCCAGGGCGCTGAAGGCCAGGGCCTAGAGGTGACGGCATGATCCGCCTGTTCGCCGCCGTCGCGGTGCCCGAGCACATCGGCGAGGGCCTGGTCCGACATCAGACGGGCCTGGACGGCGCGCGTTGGCGGCCCATCGAGGCCTTCCACATCACCCTGCGCTTCGCCGGCGACATGCCTGAGAACCGGGCCGACGACTTCGAGGCGGAACTGTCGGTGATCGGCGGGCGGCCCTTCGACCTGACCCTGTCCGGGGTTGGGGCCTTTGGCGAAGGTCAGGACATCCACGCCGTCTGGGCGGGGGTCGAGGATAGCGACGACCTGCGCCATCTGGCCAAGGCCTGCGAGACCGCCGCCCGCCGCGCGGGGCTGGACGCCGACACCCGCGCCTACAAGCCCCACGTCACCCTGGCCTACCTGCGCCGTCCGGACCCGGGCAAGGTCGCCGCCTGGATCCAGAGCCACAACCTGCTCAAGTCGCCGAGCTTCCGGGTGATGGGCTTCGGCCTCTATTCCAGCTGGCAGACGAGCGAAGGATCCACCTACCGCGAGGAAGCGGTCTACCCGCTGGGCTGAACGGCGCGGCGGGCTTCAGTCGACCGCGGCGGCGTGATCCTTGAGGACGCCCAGGGGCGTTATGGCCAAGGTCTCCTCGTGGGTGGAGGCCAGCACCACCGGCGGGGCGACGCCGGCGTCCAGCGCCTCCTTCCAGCGCGGGGCGCACAGGCACCAGCGGTCGCCGGCCTTCAGGCCCGCGAACCCCAGGTCGGGGCGCGGCGTCGACAGGTCGTTGCCGACGCGCTTGGAGAAGGCCAGGAAGTCGTCGGTCATCACCGCGCAGACCGTATGCAGGCCGACGTCGTGCGGCCCCGTCTCGCAACAGCCGTTGCGGAAGAACCCCGTCACCGGGTCCAGGGAGCAGGGCTTCAGCTCGCCGCCCAGCACATTGCGTGCGTCCGCGTCGTAACGGATGGTCATGGGCTCAGATTAAGGCTTTACACTGCCCCTTCGCCAGTCCGATCAGAGTTCCCATGTCCAGCCTTGCCCGGCCGCGCCGCAGCGCCCTCTACATGCCCGCCTCCAACGCCAGGGCGGTGGAGAAGGCGCGCGCCCTGCCGTGCGACGTGGTGATCCTGGACCTCGAGGACGCCGTGGCGCCGGACGCCAAGCCCGAAGCCCGCCTGGCCGCCGCCGCGGCGGTCCGCGCCGGGGGCTTCGGCCGGCGCGAGGTGGTGGTGCGCGTCAACGCCCTGTCGACCCCCTGGGGAGCGGACGACCTGACGGTGATCGCCGAGGCCGGCCCCGACGCGGTGCTCGTTCCGAAGGTCGAGGGCCCGGGCGACATCCGGGCCTACAACGCCGCCATGTCCGGCGCTCTGGCGCACACGCGCCTGTGGGCGATGATCGAGACGGGCAAGGCGATCCTGCGCCTGGACGCCATCGCCGCGCAGGCGGAGGACACGCGGCTGGCCGGCTTCTGCATGGGGGTCAACGACCTGGCCAAGGAGATGGGCGCCCGCCAGGTTCCCGACCGGGCGCCGTTCCAGGCCGCCCTGTCCCTGTCGGTGATGGCGGCCCGCGCCCATGGCCTGATCATCCTGGACGGGGTGCACAACGAGATCGAGGACCTGGCCGCGCTCGAGGCGGTCTGCCGCCAGGGGGTCGACTTCGGCTTCGACGGCAAGAGCCTGATCCATCCCACGCACCTGGAGATCACCAACCGGATCTTCACCCCGCCGGCCGCCGACGTGGCCTGGTCGCGCGCGGTGATCGCCGCCTTCGACGATCCGGCCAACGCGGGCCGGGGCGCGCTGAGGGTCGAGGGCAAGCTGGCCGAGCTGCTGCACCGCGACCAGGCGCGCAAGCTGGTGGCCATCGCCGACGCCATCGCCGCGGCCGGCGACATGGCGGCCGGGGCCGGGTGAGGCGGCGATGCGCCCGCCGGTGATCCTGCTGCTGCTGGCCCTGGCCGCCGCGCCGGCGCTGGCCCAGGACGAGCCGGACGGCATCGGCGCCATGTTGAATCGCGCCCCGCCCGCGCCGAAGTCGGCGGAGGCGTCCAATCCCGCGCCGCCCCCCGCCGGTCCGCCGGCCGCCATGCCGCCCGCCGTGCCCGCCCCGCTTGCGGCGGGATCGGCCCAGGCGCTGGTGGACCAGACCGGTGTCTCGCCTGATGGTCCGCCGTCCGAGACCGACATGGCGTTCGAAAACCGCATCCGCCAATCGGTGGCCGCGGCGCAGGGGCTGCAAGGTCCCTTGGATGGGCGCTGGACCCTCTATGATGGCGCCGGGCGAGCGCTCTACATCTTCATCTTCGTCGATCCGGCCGGCGGGCGGGGCGTCCTGGAAGGCGCCTGGCGCGACCCGCGCCGGGCCCGGGGAAGCGACGACCTCGGCGTGGTGGACCGGCTGGAGCACGCCGGGCTCAGCCTGGCCCTGGACTTCACGCCCCGCGCCGGCGTCGCCGCCACCGCCATCCGCCTGCAGGGCCAGGCCAGCGGCGCCTGGGACGGCGAGATGACCGAGGCGGGCGCGGTCCAGAAGGTGAGCCTTCGCCGCAACTAGGCGCAAGCGTCGCGGGCGGCGGGCGGGAAAGGCCTCGACCGTCAGGCAGGCGTCATGCTATCGCCCGCGTGTCTCGCCGCTGTCCGCGCGTCTTCGCGTGCAGGCGCGCGCGGACCCTGGCCGGGAGGTCGCGGCGTCAAGCCTGCCGATCCCCGTGCTCTTCATCCCCAGCGCCTTCGTGCGCCCGTTGCAACCCGGCACGCCGGCGGCCCTCGCCGGTCTGCACAATGAAAGCCCCATGAACGCTACTTTCAAAGGCGCCACCTTTTCCGACCGCATGAAGACCTCGGCCGAGGCCAAGAAGGCCCTGCTGGCCAAGTTCAAGCCCAAGCCCACCGTCCAGGACCCGCTGTTCGACCAGCGCGAAGCGATGCGCCAGGCCGAGCTGGAGCGCGTGCGGACCGAACGCGCGGAAGCCAAGGCGGCCGCCCAGCAGGCCGCCGAAGAGGCCGAGGCCGCCCGCCGCGAGGCCCTGGCCAATGACGAGGCCGCTCAGCTCGACGCCAAGCGCGCCGAGCGCAAGGAACGCAAGGCCATGCTCAAGGCCGACGCCCGCGCCAAGCGCGAGCAGAAGAAGGCGTCGCGCAACTAGCGCCCGCCGTCCGCGCCGCCCCTCGACAGAAGGGGGGCGAAGCGCCGACACTTCCCTCCGCCGGCCCTCTTGGGGCCGCGGGTGGGGACGGTCATGGCGAGCGCCTCTGAGGCTTCGACGGACGCGGCGGCGCAAAGCCCTGACGCCCGCAGCTATGCGGAACAGCGCGTCTACGCCCTGTCGCCTCTGGGCGTGTGGACGACCACCGCCCTGTTCTACGTGCTGCTGGCCGGCGCCTACGCCGCCGCGGCGGCTCTCGATCACCGCGCCCTGATCGTGCGGGGTCCCGACGGGCCGGTCCTGGAGCGAACGGCCCAGGTGGCGGCGGTCCTGGCCCTGATCATCTGCGCGATCCTGGCCCTCCAGCGCCATTCCCACCTGAAGATGCTGGAGGAACAGCCTGTCATGGCCCGGGTGCTGGGCCCCGGCCAGAGCTGGTCGCCCGAAACCTTGCCGGTGGCGCGGCTGCGCCTGATGACCGCCGTCGGCGTGGCGGTCAGCCTGGCGGCGAGCCTGCTCTACCTTCCCAGGGGCGGGCATTTCGCCGTCTTCGCCTGGTTCACGGCGGTGTCGGCCCTGCTCGGCATGCTGTTCTTCCGGGGCGTCGTGCTGACCCGGATGGGTTCGCGCCACGCCGTCCGGATCGTCAGCAACCTGAAGATCGACCTGCTGCGCGTGGACGAACTCTATCCGTGGGGGCGGGCGGCGGCGCGGACCTCGCTGATCTGGTTCACCGTCAGCGCCGCCACCTGTCTGCTGTTCGTGGGCGGTGTGCTGACGCTCTATACGATCCTGCTGCTGCTGAGCTGCGCCCTGATCGGCGTCTGGGTCTTCGTCGGCACCTTGAGCCTGGTGCACCGGCGCATCCGCCAGGCCAAGGCCGAGGCGCTGGACGGCGTGCGCGCCGAGATCACCGCCCTCAAGGCCCGGCTGCACGACGATGCGGCCGCTTCCGCCCGACTGCACGCCCTGCTGGCCTACGAACATCGCATCGACAGCGCGCCGGAGTGGCCTTTCGACCAGACCATCCTGGTGCGGCTGGGCGCTTCGGCCCTGATCCTGACCGTGCCCTGGTTCGGCCAGGCCGTCGCCGGCCTGGTGGTGGATCACTTCGGCAAGGCCATGCAGTAGCGGCCAGGCGGTCGGGCGGTCAGGCGGCCAGCGCCGCCAGGGCCGCGGCCCGCGCC